>JAFKKP010000329.1 GCA_017305515.1 Hyphomicrobiales bacterium | reverse complement strand
TACGCGGCGGCACGACCACACAACGCCGTGGGGGGCGGTGCAGCACTTTCAGTTCAGCAGCTTTAGGCGCAGGTGAAACGGCGTGATCGCGTTGCGTGGCGCTCACATCTTCTCCGTCTGATCGTAAACCGCGCGCGCCACTTTCGTCAGCCGATCCTTGTCGGTCGGTCACGACACCACATAGCCGACGCCGCGATCCGCCCAGAACAGCGCGCCGTCATTGTCGTTCGAGGCATAGCGCATCTGCGTCGCGTCGCCCTTGGCGCGCGAGGTGAAGATCGTGAAGCGTTCGCCCGACGCGGTCTCGTACATGAAGAACGCCGCCGGTCCCGACGGGCCGGGCAGCAGGCGTCCGCCGACGAGCTTGAGGCCCGATGCGTCCAGATCCGGTGCCTTGATGTCGTAGCCGACGCGCTTGCTCAACCATTGCTGAAGATGCGCGCGTTCGTCTGCCGCCACTTCAACCGGATGGCGCACTTCGACGACATAGAGCTTGTGCGCATCGAGCGCATCGAGCGTAAAATTGGCGAACATCGACGGCCTGGCATTGGCGCCATGCGCGATCCAGCCCGCGCCGCCGCCAACGGCAAACGCAACGAGCGTGGCGGCAATCGCGCCCATCATCCAGCGGCGCGGCATGCGTGCGAGTGCATCGACCGATAGCCGCGACGGCACCGGCTCGTCACCTACCGAGTCGTACTTTGCACGAAGCATGTCGCTCATCGCGCGCCATGACGCAATTTTTTCCGCGTCTGCCGGATGCGCGACGATCCACGCTTCGACCGCCGCGCGGCGTTCGGGTGGAAGCTCGCCGTCCACATAAGCGTGGAGTTCGTCCTCGGTGACGGGAATGTTGGTGTCGGTCATCGATCTGGTCTTTCGTCTCTCAAAATTCGCAAAGTCATTTCACCCGCCGCAAAGCCGGTTTCTCGCCTTCGAGCGCGGCCTTCACATGCGCGCGGGCGCGGGCGAGGCGCGACATCACGGTGCCGATGGGCACGCCCTGAATGTTGGCGACGTCGCGATAGCTCAACCCTTCAAGCACGACCAAGAGTAAGACCGCGCGCTGGTCTTCCGCCAGTGTCGCCAGCGCGCGCGAAATGTCGCGGCCCTCGGCTTCGGTGCCGGACGCATCCGGCGTGGTGTCGAACAATTCCATCATCGCCGGCTGGCGGGAGAGCGAGCGGCGGCGGTTGCGGTTGAGATTGGTCAGGATCGTATAGAGCCAGGCGCGCAGATCGCCGCCGATGAACAGCCGTTCCGAACGTAGTGCGCGCACCAGCGTGTCCTGCACGAGGTCGTCGGCGATGTCGGTGTCGCGCGCGAGCGCCCGCGCGTAACGGCGCAGTGCCGGGATCATGGCTTCGACGCTGTTTCGGAAATCGCTCATTTGCCGGTCGTTTCACCCGAAAATGTGATGCGGGGCATGGCCCGCTCTATAGAGAAAAACACCGTAAATGCGCGGCTATTCCGCGTCTTCGCGCCGTTAACGTTATGACGCGCCGCCGCTTGTCCGGGTTGCCCGGTCATTTAGCCTATGCCAAGAGAGGCGAAATTCTCTTTTCGTATCGGATAATTGTTGATGGCGGACACGATGGGCCTGATGCGCGGCAAGCGCGGCGTGATTTTGGGCGTGGCCAACAACCGCTCCATCGCCTACGGCATCGCCAAAGCCTGCCGCGAGCAGGGCGCGGAACTGGCCTTCACCTGGCAGGGCGATGCGCTGAAAAAGCGCGTCGAGCCGCTCGCCAAAGAACTCGGCGCGATCACGCTCGGCCATTGCGACGTCACCGATCCTGCGACCATCGACGCGGTGTTCGCCGAACTCAAGAAGCAGTGGGGCAAGATCGATTTCGTCGTCCACGCGATTGCTTTTTCGGACAAGGACCAGCTCGACGGTCGCTACCTTGAGACCACCGCCGACAATTTCAGCAAGACCATGCTGATCTCGTGCTATTCGCTCACGGCGATTGCCCAACGCGCCGAGCACCTGATGACCGAGGGCGGTTCGATTCTGACGCTGTCCTACTACGGCGCAGAAAAATGGATGCCCCATTATAATGTGATGGGCGTGGCGAAAGCGGCGCTCGAATGCAGCGTGCGTTATCTCGCAGCCGACCTCGGCGAGAAGAACATTCGTGTCAACGCGATTTCCGCTGGGCCCATCAAGACGCTTGCGGCGTCGGGCATCGGCGATTTCCGCTACATCTTGAAGTGGAACGAATACAACGCGCCGCTGCGCCGTAACGTGACGCTGGAAGATGTCGGCGGCAGCGCGATGTATCTGTTGAGCGATTTGTCGCGCGGCGTTACCGGCGAAGTGCATCACGTCGACTCCGGATATCACGTCAACGGCATGAAAGTCCCGGACGCGCCGGACATGTCGCTCGGTGGCTCCGACTCTTAAAATTCGCGACGCAATGCCGACCATTTATTACATCCGTCACGGCCAGACCGAATGGAATGCGGACGGCCGCTTTCAGGGCACTCAGGACATTCCGCTCAACGACGTCGGCAAGGATCAGGCGATCCGCTCCGGCGAGTTGCTGGCGGAAATTCTTCGCGGCGATGACCACGATCCGCTGAAAACGCCGTTCGTGTCGTCGCCGCTGGGCCGTGCGCGCAACACGATGGAATTGGTGCGCGGGACGCTCGACGTGCCGCCGCACGACTATCAGCTCGACGATCGCCTGAGAGAGATCGGCTACGGCCACTGGGAAGGCTCGACGCTGGCGCAGATGGAAGTGTCGCATCCGGATATTTTCGCCGAGCGCCAGATCGACAAATGGGGCGTGCCGCCGCCGGGCGGCGAGAGCTATGCGTCGGTGACGATCCGCATGCGCGAATGGTACGATTCGCTGTTGCAGGACACGGTCGCCGTCTCGCATGGCGGCACCATGCGCGCTCTTTTGGTGGCGCTCGACATCGAGACGCCGGTCGGCGCGGCCGATCTCACGGTGGAGCAGGGCGTGGTCTATGTTTTTAGTGACGGGCAGGTCACGAAACATAGTTAACCTTCGTCATTGCGAGCGAAGCGAAGCAATCCAGTCTTGCTTTTCCCTCTGGATTGCTTCGGAGCTGACGCTCCTCGCAATGACGGACGTTGCGATTTCTGCTTCGGGCCGCTACGACAAGTAGCAGAAATGCTACCGCTCGGTAGCGTTAATGCTACATGCGACTGATCTATGTCCTACAACACCTTCGGCCACATGTTTCGCGTCACGACCTTCGGCGAAAGCCACGGGGTTGCGATCGGCTGCGTGGTCGATGGCTGTCCGCCGCAAATTCCGATCACGGTCGAAGAAATCCAGCGCGATCTCGACCGCCGCCGTCCGGGCCAGTCGAAGTTCACCACGCAGCGGCAGGAAGCCGATCGGGTGAAAATTCTCTCCGGCGTGATGGATGTGGATGGACGACAAGTCACCACCGGCACGCCGATTGCGCTTTTGATCGAGAACACCGATCAGCGCTCGAAGGATTACTCCGAGATCAAGGACAAGTTTCGTCCGGGTCACGCCGACTTCACCTATGAAGCAAAGTACGGCCTGCGCGATTATCGCGGCGGCGGACGTTCATCCGCACGCGAGACTGCGACGCGTGTGGCGGCCGGTGCCATCGCGCGAAAAGTTCTACCCGGACTGAATGTGCGCGCCGCACTCGTGCAAATGGGCCCGCACAAGATCGACCGCGCCAACTGGGACTGGAATGAAGTCGAGCGCAATCCGTTTTTCTGTCCCGATGCCGTGAAGGCGAAATTCTACGAAGAGTATCTCGACGACATCCGCAAGAAAGGCTCGTCCATCGGTGCTGTGATCGAAGTTGTGGCCGAAGGCGTTCCTGCGGGTCTCGGCGCGCCGATTTACGGCAAGCTCGATAGCGATCTTGCGAGCGCGATGATGAGCATCAACGCGGTGAAGGGCGTCGAGATCGGTGCGGGCTTTCATGCCGCCGAACTGCACGGCGAGGAAAACGCGGATGAGATGCGGATGGGCAATAACGGCCCAACTTTTCTCTCAAATCATGCCGGCGGAATTCTCGGCGGCATCTCGACGGGGCAGGCGGTGGTCGCGCGCTTCGCGGTGAAGCCAACCTCGTCGATTCTGACGCCGCGAAAGACCATCGACAAATCCGGTGCCGACACCGACATCTCGACCAAGGGCCGTCACGATCCCTGCGTTGGCATTCGCGCGGTGCCCGTCGGCGAGGCGATGATGGCCTGCACGATCGCAGACCATGTGCTGCGCCATCGCGGACAGGTCGGCTGATCGCTCACGCGGTTGTGGCCAATTTCGGTTGGCGCAATTGAGTCCGAACGCCTAAAAGGCCTGCGTCTCTCATTCGCAAGACGCAAGATTTCGGCAATGGCTTCTTCCACGCTCTTTCTCGAAATGCCGTCCAGATTGCGGGCGCTCGTCCGCGCGCGTGAATCGGCGCTGATTGCCATTGCGGTTATCATCGGGGCGGCCTCGGGTCTGCTCGTTGTCGCCATGAGCAACGCCGTCGAACTGCTGCATGTCAGGCTGTTCGGCATTCCGCCGGGCACGCGGCTGTCGGCGCAGATTCATATCGATCCGCTTCATGCCGTCGTCATTCCGACTGTAGGCGGTCTGATTTTGGGACTGGTCATGCTGCTGTTGCTGCGGTGGCGGCCGGCACGCGAGATCGATCCCATCGAGGCCAATGCGCTTCACGGCGGATACATGTCGTTTCGCGGCAGCGTCATCGTCGCGTTGCAGACGGTATGGTCGAGCGGCGTCGGCGGTTCGGTCGGTCTTGAGGCGGGCTACACGCAGCTTGCGAGCGGAGTCGCATCGTCGTTCGGCCGCGCGTTTCATCTGCGCCGCGCGGATCAGCGCATCATGGTGGGATGCGGAGCGGCGGCGGCCATCGCCGGAGCGTTCAACGCGCCGCTGGCCGGCGCATTCTACGCGTTCGAGCTGGTGCTCGGCAGTTATACGCCGGCGTCGCTGGCGCCCATCGGCGTTTCGGCGGTCATTGGATATGCCGTCACGCATGCCATCGCTCCATTGCCGCTCGGAATCAGCGTCGGCGAGGTCAGCGACATTTCGGGACGGGATATTTTCATCGCCGGCGCGTTCGGAGTGATTTGCGGTCTGACGGGAATTGCGATCATGCGCGGCGTCGCGCTCTGGGATGCTCTGCTGTCGAAGGTGAATATCTGGCAGCCGCTTCGGCCTGCTGTCGGCGGGCTTGCCGTCGGTCTTCTCGCGCTGGTGACGCCGCAGGTGATGGCGTCGGGTCATGGCGCCTTGAAACTGGACAACATGTCGGCGCTGTCGGTGGCAGCCATCGCCATGATTTTCGTCTTGAAAGCGTTGGCGTCGATTGCGTCGCTCGGCTCGGGATTTCGCGGCGGTCTTTTCTTCGCATCGCTGTTGCTGGGCTCGCTCGCCGGCCATCTGTTTGCGTCGGGACTGTCCGTCACAGGACTGACGCCCGATTTCAGCGCCTATACGATCATCGGAATGAGTGCGTTATCGGCCTCGATCATCGGCGGACCGCTGACCATGTCGTTCCTCACGCTCGAGGCCACGGGAAACTTTCTGCTGACCACGGCGGTGCTCGCGGCTGTCATTATCTCGATGCAGGTCACGCGCGAACTGTTCGGCTATACATTCGCCACCTGGCGTTTTCATCTTCGCGGCGAGACCATTCGCAGCGCCGCCGATGTAGGCTGGATTCGCGATCTGACGGTGCGCCGCATGATGCGCAGCGACGTCGTGACCGCAAATGCCGACATCGCGATCGACGAATTCCGCCGCCGGTTTCCTCTGGGTTCAAAAACTCAGATCGTCGCGGTCAATGCCGACGGCACATATGCGGGCATTGTTTTTGTCGCGGACGCCTATGCACTGGAGTCGAAGGCGGCTGCTCTGCGCGACCTGTTGCGCTATCCGAAGACGACTTTGGTGCCGGGCATGGATGTGCAGCAGGCGGTCGTGGCATTCGATACGGCTGAAGCTGAATCGCTCGCCGTGATCGATCCGGCGGACGGCATGGTGATCGGTCTTCTCACCGAGGCACATACGTTGCGGCGCTACACCGAGGAATTGGACCGCCGACGGCGCGACATGGAGTGACGGCGCGCGTCCGCGTGCCTTGACCTGCGCCGTGCGATGGGCGCAAAACCATTTCATGGCCGAAACCTTCCAGAGCGTCATCGACTGGCTGACGAACGGCGCGCGTTCCGCGCAGCAGGTCGATCTGTTCATGGCGGAGACCTGCGAGCGGCTGGTTGCCTGCGGCGTGCCGCTTTACCGCGTCGGCGTGTTCGTGCGCACGCTGCATCCGAGCATGCTGGGGCGCAATTTCATCTGGCGGCCCGGTGAGGCCGTCAAGATCGGCGCGATGGCGCATGGCGACGAAACGGGCGAGGAGTTTCTGTTGAGCCCGCTCTACCGGGTGTTCTACGAGGGCGAGGAAGTCCGCCAGCGCATGACGAACGGCGCAGCCAGCAACGCACCGTTCTTCGCCGACATGGTGGCGGAGCGCGCGACCGACTACATCGCATTCCCGCTTCTGATGTCGGACGGTGCCAATCACGCTTGCAGCTGGGTGACACGCGCGGAGGGCGGTTTTTCCGACGCGCAGATCGACGGCATGCGTTCGGTGATGCCGTCATTGACGCGCATGATCGAGATATTTCTGCTGCGGCGGACAGCTGCGGGATTGCTCGACAATTATGTCGGCGCGCGTGCCGGTGCCCGCATCCTCGCCGGACAAATCAAGCGCGGGCACACCGAGACGATGAACGCCGTTATCTGGCTTTCGGACTTGCGCGGCTTCACGAAACTGTCGGACAGGCTGTCATCCGAGACCGTGGTTCAGATCCTGAATGCCTATTTCGACTGTCAGGTGCCGGCGATCCTGGCGCATGGCGGCGAGGTGCTCAAATTCATGGGCGACGGGCTGCTGGCGGTGTTTCCCATCGCCGACGACGCGGCGGACGCGACTTCGGTCTGCAAGCGCGTGCTGGAGGCGGCGCAGGAATGCCGCGCGCAGATTGCGAAATTGTCGCATGACACAGGCACCGAGACGATCGACGGCTTCCGCTTCGGCCTCGCGCTGCATGTCGGCCGCGTGCTGTACGGCAATATCGGCGGCGGCGACCGGCTCGATTTCACCTGCATCGGCCCCGCCGTGAACCTTGCCGCACGCATTGAGAAGATCGCGGGGAATCTCGGCCGCAGCGTCGTCGTCTCATCGCTGTTCAATCAATATGCCGGGGTGCCGTTCAGTGATCTCGGCGAGTTTGCGGTGGCCGGTTTTTCCGCGCCGCAGCGCGTCTATGGGCTGGCAGATGAACGGTCCGTTCAGAAAGCCGACGCCCAACATTAAATTTTCGTATCGAAGGACACTTCGTTCGGCTCGCACATTATCTTCCACACCCATCGGGGGCCCGATGACTGGAGTAAGTGCGATGTTGAAGAGTTTGATGCTTGGTACCGCTGCGCTGGCGGCGGTTGCAATGGCAGCACCGGATATGGCGTCTGCGCGTCCGGGCGGTGGAGGCGCTCATTTTAGCGGCGGCGGCGGTGCACGCTTCAGCGGCGGCGGTGCTGCGTTTCGCGGAGCAGCCGCTCCGTCGTTCCGCAGCGCGGCTCCGGCTTTTGCCGGTGCGGCTGTCGGCGCGGGCGCGGCCCGTTTCGCGGCTGCTCCGAATGCGCGCGTGGCGCAGTTCAACGCCGGACGCAACTGGAACGGAAACTGGAACGGGCGCCGTCATTGGCGCCGCGGTTTCGGCTATGGCGGACTGGCGCTGGGTCTCGCTGCGGCGCCGTATTACTACAACAACTATTACGGCTATCCGTATGACGACACCTATTACGACACCTACGCCTACGGAGACGGATATTACGGCGACGGCTACTACAACAATTACGGCGACAACACCTACGTCGTCTCCGAGGATCAGGACGCGAACTGTTACGTGAGGCGCCGCGTCCACACCCGCTACGGCTGGCGTATCCGCACGGTCAACGTCTGCGGCTAACCCGCAAACAGCGTTCAAAATGAAATCGGCGGCCACAAGGCCGCCGATTTTTTTGTTGCCGATTTGAGAAGAATTACGCCGCGCGGATCGTGGCGAGGAATTTATGCACCTCGCCTTCGAGGTGATGGCTTTCCTTCGACAGTTCCTGCGCGGCTGTAAACACCTGCGCCGACGCCGCGCCGGCTTCGCTGTTGCCGCGGTCGACATCGGTGATGTTGGTCGCAACGCGCGCCGACAATTCCGCAGCCTGCTGGACGTTGCGGGCGATTTCCTGTGTGGCCGCGCCCTGTTCTTCGACGGCGGCGGCGATGGTGGAGGAAATTTCCGAGATCAGGTTGATGGTCGCGCCGATCTCCTTGATCGTGGCAACCGAGTCGCTGGTCGCGGCTTGCATGCCGGCGATCTGCGCGCCGATCTCGTCGGTGGCTTTGGCGGTCTGCGAGGCGAGCGCCTTGACTTCGGAAGCGACCACCGCAAATCCGCGTCCGGCTTCGCCCGCGCGCGCGGCTTCGATGGTGGCGTTGAGGGCGAGCAGGTTGGTCTGCTCGGCAATCGCCGTAATCAGCTTGACCACGTCGCCGATGCGGGTCGCGGCATTGGAAAGCTCCGCGATGCTGGCGTCGGTCTTCTGCGCCTGCTCGACGGCCTTCTGTGCCACGCGGCTCGATTCCAGAACCTGACGGCCGATCTCGTTGACGGAGGAGGTGATTTCCTCCGTCGCCGTTGCCGTCGACTGGATGCTCTCGGACACGTCGCGCGAGGCGTCCGCAGCCGCGCTCGACAATTGCCGCGTCACATCGGCGGCGTTGGTGAGCGTGGAGGCGGTAGCTTCCATTTCCGTCGAGGCGGAGGATAGCGAATTGGTCAGTTCGCCGATCATGGCCTCGAATTCGCGCGTGACGCGGTCGAGAGTTTCGGCGCGCTTCATTTTTGCGCCGGCTTCGCGTGTCGCGGATTCATCGGCCTGATGATTGGCGATCAGCGCATCCTTGAACATTTGCAGCGTGTCGGCGATCTGGCCGATCTCGTTGGCTTCGCCCTGATGCGGAATTTCCGCTGCGAGATCGCCGCTGGCGAGCTTGCGCATCGGCGCCAGCACGGAATCGATGCCGACGGCGATGTCGCGCACGATGAAGATTGCGGAGCAGATACCGAGGATAATCATCGCCGCCAGCGCCAGCATCACGATACGGAACGAGAGTTCGTAGCCGTCCCTGGCGCGCTGTCCGGCATCTTCGGCGCCCTTGTCGTTGAGATCGACGAGCTTCTTGAGAACGGCGTCCATCGCGCGGCCGGCGGGCGTAGCGCGCTCGGCATTGATCTGACGGGCCTGCGCGACATCGCCCTTGCGCGCGTGACCGATCACTTCGTCGGCAGCAGTGCGGAACGTCTTCCACGCTTCCGCGAGTTGCTTCTGGAGTGCGACCTCGTCCGGGGCCGCGCTCAATTCCGAATAGGCTTTCTCGGCGACGGCGTAGTCCTTGGCGCGCGCATCGAGATTGCTCTGAATGTCCGCCATGAACTTGGCGTCCGGCTCGGTCAGATAGTCGCGCAGCACCGCGCGATAACGCGCGGACTGTGTTCTCAATTCTCCGACAAGGCGAATGCTCGGCAGCCAGTTGGTCTGGATGTCCTGCGCCGCCGAATTGATGGCGCGCATTTCATAGATTGCGAAACCGCCCATCAGGGCGAGCGCGAACAGCAGCAGCGAGACGAGAGGAATGAGCTTGGCGCGGATCGAGAGCCTGGAGAGCATTGCTTGTATCCTTGGTCGTTCTGACCGTTCGCGAAATCGTGGCGGCCGATGACTGTCGAGTGGCCTCGACGCCCGCCAAGGCCGATTATTCGGTGGCAATTTCCAGTCGGACGGCCGCGATTGGCGGCATCCGCAGCCCGAATGGTAAACAAAGTGCGTGAAGTGTTGGTAAACGGGCACCGGTTCGGCGGCCCTTGGTGACACGAAAAACCGCTGTTTTGCTGGGATTTTGCCGGTGCGTGACGGCGCAATTCCGGCTTCCTCACCTCCGCCCGCCGTGTCACGATCGCCTCTCGGACGATGAGGGTCGCCATGCGCTGGTGTATCTCGATCGGAACTGTTTTTGCCGCCGGAGCCCTGGCGGGCGCAGACGTGCCGTCTCTTGTAGAGAGAAGCGTTGCCGCGCCGAGCGCGCAATCCCTGTTGAGCGTGGACGAAGCCAAGCGGGTCGACGTCGAACTCGTGCTGGGGGTCGACGTTTCCTATTCGATGGACATGGAAGAACTCGCGATCCAGCGCGAGGGCTACGCCGAAGCCATCGTGTCCAAGGAATTTCTGACGGCGCTGAAAACCGGGCCGACGGCGAAAATCGCGATCACCTATTTCGAGTGGGCGGCATCGACCGACCAGAAAATAATTTTGCCGTGGCGCGTCATTGACGGGCCGGAAGCGGCGGGCGCGGTGGCCGAGGAAATTCTGAAAGCGCCGCTGAGACGCGCCTCGCGCACCTCGATTTCCGGCGCGATCAATTTTGCGATGCCGCTGTTCGAGGCCAATGAATATCGCGGGCTGCGGCGCGTGATCGATATTTCCGGCGATGGGCCGAACAACAACGGCGAGCTGGTGACGGTCGCGCGCGATGCGGCTGTTGCGAAAGGCGTCACCATCAACGGTCTTCCCATCATGGCGAAGGAAGTGAACTACGCGACGATGGATATCGAGAATCTCGACATTTATTACGAGGACTGCGTGATCGGCGGCGCAGGCTCGTTCGTCGTGCCGATCAAATCGAAGGAAAAATTCAAGGAGGCGATCCGCACCAAGCTGGTTCTCGAAGTCGCGAACCGCATGCCCGAACTTCGCGTCGTTCCCGCGGCGGATCGGGAGCCGCGTATCTCGTGCCAGATCGGCGAGCGGATGTGGCAGGAGCGGTGGGGACGCTAGCGCCTGAATCGCGCCACGACCTCGACATGCGGCGTGTGGCGGAATTGATCGACGGGGGTCACGCCTTCAATTTTGAATCCGCCGTCGATCAGGATGCGTGCATCGCGCGCGAAAGTCGCCGGATTGCACGACACAGCGACAACATGCTTGATCCTGCTCGCGGCCAATTGCTGCGACTGCGCCTGCGCGCCCTGGCGCGGCGGATCGAACACCACGCAATCGAAGTCACGCAATTCCTGCGGCATCAGCGGACGGCGAAACAGATCGCGCGCGTCGGCCTTGATCGGCTTCAGGCCCTGCGTGGATTTTACGGCATCCTTCAATGAGTCGATTGCGACCGCGTCGCTGTCATAGGCGGTGACGCTGAATTTTTCCGCCAGCCGGAGCGCAAACGGTCCGATGCCGCAGAACAGATCGGCGATGTGTTTTGCACCTTTGCATTTGTCGAGCACGAGCGCGGCGAGGGCTTCCTCGCCCGCGACCGTTGGCTGCATGAACGAGCCGGGCGGCAGCGTGACTTTTGCTTTGCCGATTTTCATCGTCGGGGCGGCGCGCTGAATGACGAGTTCGCCGTGGCGCGTCAGCCGCGCCAGCCTGTGTTTCTCCGCGAGGCGCGATAGCTGCGCCAGCATCGCCGTATCGAGCGGACCCGATCCGCGCACATCGATGTCGAGGCCGTTGTCGGAGGCCGTGATCTGAATATCGAGCGGCTTGGCGACAGGCTTGAGCAATTCGGCGATCTCGTTCGCGGCGTCGATGCCGCCCGCAAGCGCGGGATCGAGAATCGGGCAATGGTCGATAGCGACGATCTCGTGCCGTCCGACGGCGGCAAATCCGACGCGCAGAACATCCTGCTGGCTTTGCCGCGCGTGCAGCGTCATGCGCCGCCGTCCTGTGCCATGCGCGTCGATCAATTCATCGACAGCGCATTCGATGCCGGAATGCGACAGCGTGTCGATGACAAGTTGGCGCTTCCATTCTCGATAAGCATCGGGCTGCCAGTGCTGGATCGCGCAGCCGCCGCAGATTCCGAAATGCGGACAGAACGGCTCGATCCGCTCCGGACTTGGCGTCACGACATACAGCAATTCGCGCCGGTCGGGATGACCGTGCACCGGCTGCACGTCAACGACTTCGCCGCCGAGCGTGTAGGGCACATAGATCGGCTGGCTGCCGTCGATGGCGACGCCGTCGCCGAAGTGACCGACATGATGGATGACGAGACGCTCAGTCATCAGCCGCGCCGCGCGCCAAGAAAGAATTCGGCGTTGCCGTCGCCGCCCGCGATGGACGAAGGAAATATCTGGATATTCTTGCAGCCAAGCGACTTCGCGAACGCGGCGATGTCGTCGCACACGGCGCGATGAACGTCTGCGTCGCGAACGATGCCTTTCTTGATATGGTCTTTTCCGGCTTCGAATTGCGGCTTGATGAGCGCAAGCAGATGCGTGGGCGCAGCGGCAAGCTCCAGCACGGCGGGAAGGATGTGCTTGAGCGAAATGAAGCTCGCGTCGATGACAATGACGTCCGGCCTGATCTCAAGGCGTTTTCCGGCGAGCGAACGAATGTCGGTGCCTTCCATCGACACGATTTTCGGATGACCTTGCAGGCTCGGATGCAATTGGCCGTGGCCGACATCGATGGCGTAAACCAGTGCGGCACCGTTGGCGAGCAGCACGTCCGTAAATCCGCCGGTCGATGCGCCGACATCGACGCAGACATGATCTTCAATTTGAATCGGATAGCGTTCGAGCGCGCCTGCGAGTTTGACGCCGCCGCGCGACACCCACGGATGCGCGGGTTCGGCTTCAATGTCGCAATCTTCGGGAATTGTCTCGGACGGTTTCGCGACCGTCTTGCCGTTCGCGATCACGCCGCCGGCTTCGATTGCGGCCTGCGCCCGCGCGCGGCTCTCGAACAGGCCGCGTTCAACCAGCAGAACATCCGCGCGTTTGCGTTCGGCCATGTTGCCGCCTTCGCGCCATCAGGCGAGCTGCACCTTTTCCGGCGCGTCCTTGCCGAGCGCCTCGAACACCTTACCGACGATGCCCTTGGCATCGAGGCCGGCATGTTCGTACATCTTTGCCGGCGAATCGTGATCGATGAATGTGTCGGGCAGCACCATCGTGCGGATTTTGAGGCCGCGGTCGAGCACGCCGCGATCCGCCAGCATCTGAATCACATGGGTGCCGAAGCCACCAATCGAGCCTTCCTCGATGGTGATGAGAACTTCGTGCTCGTTAGCGAGTTTGATAATCATGTCTTCGTCGAGCGGCTTCATGAAGCGCGCGTCGGCGACGGTTGCGGACAATCCATGCGACGCCAGCTCATCGGCAGCCTTCAGACATTCGCCAAGCCGTGCGCCGAATGACAGCAGCGCGACCTTCGCGCCCTTGCCGCCGTCGCGCATGATGCGGCCCTTGCCGATCTCAAGCGGGATACCGACTTCCGGCATGTCGACGCCGCGGCCTTCGCCGCGCGGATAACGCAATGCACTCGGCCCGTCGTTCAGCGCGACCTGCGTTGCGACCATGTGAACGAGGTCGGCTTCGTCGGCGGCCGCCATGATGACGAAACCCGGCAGACATCCGAGATAGGCGTTGTCGAACGAGCCTGCATGCGTCGGTCCGTCCTGTCCGACGAGACCTGCGCGATCCAAACCGAAACGAACCGGCAGATGCTGGATCGCGACATCGTGCACGACCTGATCGTAGCCGCGCTGCAGGAATGTCGAATAGATCGCGCAGAACGGCTTGAAGCCTTCGGTCGCAAGACCCGCCGCGAATGTCACCGCGTGCTGTTCGGCAATGCCGACATCGAAGGTGCGCTCCGGAAACGCCTTGGCGAAAATATCGACGCCGGTGCCGCCCGGCATCGCAGCCGTAATGGCGACGATCTTGTCGTCCTTCTGCGCCTCCTTGACGAGGCTGTTGCCGTACACGCTCGTATAAGACGGCGCGTTGGATTTCGCCTTCACCTGCGTGCCGCTGATGACGTCGAATTTCGACACTGCATGATATTTGTCGGCGGCGGCTTCGGCTGGCGCGTAACCCTTGCCCTTTTGCGTGACGATGTGAACGAGGATCGGCCCCGTTTCCGCATCGCGCACATTTTCGAGAATCGGAATCAAATGATCGAGGTTGTGGCCATCGATCGGGCCGACATAGAAGAACCCAAGCTCCTCGAACAGCGTACCGCCCGTCACCATTCCGCGTGCATATTCCTCGGCGCGCAAAGCGCGGTCCTCGAAAAATTTCGGCAGCTTTTGTGCGAGATTTTTCAGCGCCTCTCGCGCCGATTGATAGGTACGGCTCGACAGCAGACGCGCGAGATAGGCCGACATCGCGCCGACCGGCGGCGCAATCGACATGTCGTTGTCGTTGAGAATGACGATGAGCCGCGATTCCATCGCGCCTGCGTTATTCATCGCCTCATAGGCCATGCCCGCCGACATCGATCCGTCGCCGATCACTGCAATCACATTATTCTTGCCGCCGGTGAGATCGCGCGCCACGGCCATGCCGAGGCCTGCGGAAATCGAGGTGGACGAATGCGCGGCACCGAACGGATCGTAATCGCTCTCGGCACGCTTGGTGAAACCGGAGAGACCGCCACCGGTGCGCAGCGTGCGAATGCGGTCACGGCGGCCGGTGAGAATCTTGTGCGGATAGGCCTGATGGCCGACGTCCCAAATGATGCGGTCGCGCGGCGTGTCGAACACGTAATGCAGCGCGGTCGTCAGTTCGATCACGCCGAGGCCCGCGCCGAAATGCCCGCCCGTCACCGACACCGTGTCGATGGTTTCGGTGCGAAGCTCGTCTGCGAACTGGCGCACCTGTTCGGGCTTCAGCTTGCGAAGCAGGTCGGGCGTGGGCGCCGCGTCGAGCAGAGGCGTTTTCGATCCGGTCGAATTGGAGTTGGACACGTCGGTAATCCGCTGTGATTTGAAAAGGGTCTGGACGGCAATGGAAACGGCCGAAGCAGTCCGGTGGCTTATACCAATCGGACGGGCATGCCAATGCGCGCCGCGGCAGGCGCCGGTTCCATACGCGGGTTAAGTATTGGAAATCAAGCCGGAATTTTGCCGCAAGGCCGCGATGACGCGGATGTGCGCCTTCGACGCTGTTTTATTGAACGTCGAGCGGCTCGGTGCCGACCGCCTGGCCCGATGCATCGGTCGTGATCTTGTCCACGCGCGCTTCGGCCTGACGCAGCAATTCCTCGCAGCGGCGCTTGAGGCTCTCGCCGCGCTCGTAGATCGCAACCGACTCTTCCAGCGGCACCTTGCCGTCTTCCAGGCGCTTGACGATCGTTTCCAGTTCTTCGATCGCCTTCTCGAAGCTCATCTTCTTGACGTCCGCATGAGTTGTGTCGGCCATGATGTGCTCCCCAAGATGCCGCTGGCAATGATGCGCGACCGAATCTAAAAACGGTTTGCGGGCGGTAATGTGGCGCAAATGTAGCCTGTTTCGGCGTTGGGCGGAAACCGCTTTGCGAATGTGTCTGCGATTCCGGTTGCCTCATTTCTGTGGATGGAATTTTTGGGAATGACAATGCGTTTTGTCGATGCCGATGAAATCAGGCGCGTACTGACGTTTCCCAAGCTGATCGCGGGCATGGAAGCCGCGCATCGCCGTCCGAAGATCGATGTCGTCGATGCCTCGCTCGGCAACGAGGCAGGACATTACTTCGTGCGCCATGCGGTGGATTCCGGGCGGCTGATGGCGAGCAAGATGTTCACAAGTTTCCCGCAGAATCTGGCGAAGAATCTTCCCGCGGTGCAGGCGGTATGCGTCGTGTTCGACGGCACCGATGGCACGCCGCTCGCGGTTCTCGACGGCACCGAAATCACTTATTGGCGGACGGCTGCGGATTCGGCGCATGGCGCAAAAATTTTGTCGCGCGAGGACGCGGCGACATTGCTGGTCGTCGGCGCGGGCGGCATGTCGCGACGGCTGGTGCATGCGCATCGCAGCGTGCGGCCATCTTTGCGGCGTGTGCTGATCTGGAACAGGACAATCGAACGGGCGGAGGAGGTTGCGAACGATCTCAGGCATGATGGCATCGAAGCTGTTGTTGCGTCCGATCTCGACGCCGCCACACGAGAGGCCGACATCATCACTGCCTGCACGCGTTCGCACGAGCCGCTCATCAAGGGCGCAAATTTGAAGCCCGGCACGCATCTCGACCTGGTCGGCGGATACACGCCGCAGACTCGTGAGGCAGATGACGAGGCTGCGAAGCGGTCAATGATTTTCGTGGATCGCCGTGAGCCCGCGTTTCATGTCGGCGACATCGTGCAGCCGATTGCGAGCGGCGCCATTAAAGAAAGCGACGTGCTTGGCGATCTTTACGATCTGGCGGGCGGCACCGTGAAGGGGCGTCGTTCCGATAGCGACATCACGTTCTTCAAGAATGCCGGTGGCGGGCATCTCGATCTGATGACCTGCGAGGCGGTGCTGCGCGAGTTGGGCGTGCTGAAATAATCAGCCCTTCATCAGCGTCGCGACATGCGCAACGACGGATTCGCGCAGGCCGTCGAGATCGTACCCGCCTTCAAGCACGGAGACGATGCGGCCGTTCGCCGATTTTTCGGCGATGTCCATCAGCTTGCGCGTCACCCAGGCGTAGTCTTCTTCCTTGAGTTCGAGGCTGCCGAGCGGATCGCGCCAGTGCGCGTCGAAGCCGGCCGAAATCACCACAAGCTCCGGCGCGAATTCTTCGAGGCGCGGCAAGATCGCAAGATCGAACGCTTCGCGGAATTTGCGCCCGCCGTCGCCCGCATGCATCGGCGCATTGACCACGTTGTCGTATTCGCCGCGTTCCTGTGTGGCACCCGTGCCCGGAAACAGCGGCATCTGGTGCGTCGAGGCATACATCATCGACTTGTCGCCCCAGAAAATTTCCTGCGTGCCGTTGCCGTGATGCACGTCGAAGTCGACTACGGCGGCGCGCGAGATTCCATATTTCTTTTGGGCGTGACGCGCGGCAATCGCGGCGCTGTCGAAAAAACAGAATCCCATCGGGCGGCTAGTCTCTGCATGATGGCCGGGCGGACGCGTGCCGACGAAAGCGTTGGTCGCTTCACCCTTCATCACCGCGTCCACGGCCGCGACCGCGCCGCCAGTCGCGCGCAACGCCGCTTCCATCGTGCCGGGCGACATCGAGGTGTCGCCGTCGAGATAGATCATGCCCTGCTTGGGCGCGATGTGACGCAACTCTTCGATATATTCGTTGCTGTGGCACAGCGCGATGGTGTCGAAGTCAGCTTCGGGCGCAGGCACGCGCACCAGCGGCTTGAACTGCTCGCGCGCGAGACCCTCCTCGATCGCACGCAGGCGATCCGGCCGCTCGGGATGTCCGGGCGCGGTGACGTGATTGAGGCCTGCGGGATGCGAGTAATAATGAGTGGGCATTGAACGACCTTGAACTGAACTTTACGCGCGCTTGCGGGCGAAGAATGCCTGGAATGCCGCCAACGCTTCTTTCGAACTCATGCGCTCGCCGAACAGATGGCTTTCCTGTTCGATCCGGCGCACCAGATCCTCCGGCGGCCGCTTCAGCAGCTTGCGCGAGATGGCGACGGCCTCGGCAGGCAGCTCGCAGATTTCACGCGCAATTTTTCGCGCTTCGGTTTCGGTGTGGCCGGGCGCGACCACTTCATTGACGAAACCCGCGATCTTGGCATCGGCGGCGCTCACCGGATGGCCCATCACCAGCATCGAGAACGCACGCTGATGACCCATCATCATCGGCACAAGAAGACTCGACGCGCCTTCCGGCACGAGGCCGAGATGGATGAACGGCGTCGAGAATGTCGCCGTCGTCGAGGCGAGCACGTAATCGCAGTGAAACACCATCGTGGTGCCGATGCCGATGGCGATGCCATCGACGGCTGCGATGATCGGCTTGGTGTTGTGAACCAGCGAATGCAGAAACTTCACCGCGTTCATCGGCCGTTCGCCGGATTTGTTGCCGCCCGCTTTCAGGAAATCGTCGAGGTCGTTGCCGGCGGTGAACACGCCGGAGCCGCCGGTGATGATAAGGCAGCGGATGTTGGGATTGTTTTGCGCGGTGTCGATGGCGTTGCTCATCTGAGCGTACATCGTCTGCGTCAGCGCATTCTTCTTTTCGGGACGGCGTAGTGTAATGACGCGCGTTGCATCTTCGTCGGTGACAATCACTTTGTCCGTCATGGTCGATCCTTGAAACGCGGCGTTCCGTTCCGGGAACACCGCTGTGCCTAGCGGCACTTGAAAACCCGTCCTACATCATCGGCCAGAACGGCATTGTTGGCCAATTCATTTTACGCGGCGGCAGGCCGCAGCAGCCTTAGAAACTCCTTGGGAGATACATATGCAACTCACCGGCATCCATCATTTGACGGCGGTTTCCGCCAACGCCAAGGGAAATCTGGCTTTTTATACCGGAGTTCTCGGCATGCGGCTGGTCAAGAAAACCGTCAATCAGGACGATGTTTCCGCATATCACCTATTTTACGCGGACGGAAAGGCCAATCCCGGCACCGATCTCACCTTCTTCGACTGGCCCGCGCCGCGCGAGCAGCGCGGCACCCGCAGTGTTTCGCGCACGGGATTGCGGGTCAATGGCGAGAAGTCATTGGCATATTGGCAGGACCGATTGCTGAAACTCGGCGCGCATGCGGGCAAGGTCACGGAAGTCGACGGCCGCCTGACGCTGCCGTTCGAGGATCCGGAAGGCCAGCGGCTCGTGCTGGTCGATGACGGCGGCAAAGGCGAGGCGCATCCGTGGGAGAAGAGTCCCGTGCCGGCCGAGCATCAGATCAGAGGCCTCGGTCCCATCGTGCTCAACGTGCCTGATCTGGCGCGCACGGAGAAAGTTCTGACCGGCGTGATGAATATGCGCCGCGTGCGCGACTACGCCTCGCCCGACGGCGAGCATCGCATCAACGTGTTCGAGATGGGCGAGGGAGGACCCGCGGCCGAGCTGCACGTTCTCGAACAGCGCGATCTGCCTCCGGCACGGCAGGGCGCAGGCGGCGTGCATCACGTTGCGTTCCGCACGCCGGATGAAAAGCAGTATCACGCCTGGACGCAGCGGCTGTCGGAATTCGGGATTCATTCCAGCGGCGAGATCGACCGCTTCTATTTCCAGAGTCTCTACTTCCGCGAGCCGAACGGCATTCTGTTCGAGATCGCGACTGATGGGCCCGGCTTTGCGACTGATGAGAAGATGGAATCGCTCGGCGAAAAACTCGCGCTGCCGCCGTTCCTCGAAGGCCGCCGCAGGGAAATCGAGGCGGGACTGAAGCCGCTGGTTTAGACGCTGCGGCTAATCATCTGTCATCGCCGGGCGTGACCCGGCGATCCATCTTTCAAGAAAATTTCAAAGGCAGATGGATGCGCGGGTCAAGCCCGCGCATGACAGTCTGCGTTACCCCGCCAGCACGACATCCGCGCCGGTGACGGCAGTCGCGCTGTCCATCACCGTGCGCTCCAGCGCGCCGGATTGCACCGTGACGTTCTCGGCGAAGAAACGCGCGAGCGTGACGTAACGCTGCGTGTCGCCCTGAACCACGCCGTCCTTGCGCGCAGCCAGCGCCTCGTTCGCCAGCATGCAGCCGCCGAGCGTGGTCGAGAACAGCCGCAGATAGGGCGTGGCACCGGCGAGCGCGTCGTTCGGGGCGCTTGCGATCTTTTCCAACAGCCATTTGCTGGTGCGCTCGACCGAACCGAGCGCGTCACGCAGCTTCGCCCCAGTCGTACCAAAAGCCGGATCGTTCGAGGCTTCGACCCTGGAAACGACATCTGATAGTTCAGTGAGCAGATCGAACACCGCTTCGCCGCCGCCCATCGCGAGCTTGCGCATCAAGAGATCGTTGGCCTGCACGCCGTTGGTGCCTTCGTAGATGGTGAGAATGCGCGCGTCGCGAACGTATTGTGCCGCGCCGGTTTCCTCCATGAAGCCCATGCCGCCGTGGACCTGCACGCCGATGGCAGCGACCTCGTTACCGATGTCGGTCGAATAGGCCTTCGCCATCGGGGTCAGCAACGCGCCGCGCGCGGCTGCCTTTGCTTTCACCTTCGGATCGGTCGCGCGATGCGAGACGTCGATGGCGACGGCCGTCGCGTAACAGATCGTGCGCGCCGCAGCGGTCATGCCGCGCATCAGCATCAGATTTCGCTTCACGTCGGGATACATGATAATGGG
This sequence comes from Hyphomicrobiales bacterium, assembly GCA_017305515.1. Taxonomy (GTDB): domain Bacteria; phylum Pseudomonadota; class Alphaproteobacteria; order Rhizobiales; family Xanthobacteraceae; genus Afipia. Next base: position 2,710 of record JAFKKP010000329.1, on the reverse strand, counting down.
ATCGGAGCCGTCGCCTTTCGATCCGCGCGCCTTGCCCTGCTTGCGCTCCTGCGCGTAGGCCAATGCGCGCTGATAGGCGCGATCGGCGATGCCGACGCCCTGAATGCCGACGCCGAGCCGCGCCTGATTCATCATCGTGAACATCGCGGCCATGCCGCCGTTCTCGGCGCCGACAAGATAGGCAATCGTGCCGCCTTTGTCGCCCATCGTCATCGTGCAGGTCGGCGAGGCGTGGATTCCTAATTTGTGCTCGATGCCGCTGCAATAAATGTCGTTACGCGCGCCGAGCGAACCGTCCGCATTGACGAGATATTTCGGCGCAAGAAACAGCGTGATGCCTTTCGATCCGGCAGGCGAGCCGGGCAGGCGGGCGAGAATGAAATGAACGATGTTGTCGCTCATGTCGTGATCGCCATAGGTGATGAAGATTTTCGTGCCGAACAATCGATAAGTGCCGTCGGGCTGTTTCTCCGCGCGCGTCCGCAGAGCGCCCACGTCCGTTCCGGCCTGCGGCTCGGTGAGCTGCATGGTGCCGGGCCATACACCGGAAATCAGTTTTTCAAGATAGATTTTCTTCAGCTCTTCCGAGCCGTGCGCTTCGAGCGCATCGATTGCGCTGAGCGTGAGCAGCGGGCAGAGGCCGAATGAGAGATTCGACGCGCTCCAGACTTCGTTGACGGCGGAATGCACGGCGAGCGGCAATCCCTGTCCGCCCCATTGTTCAGGGCCGGACACGGCGTTCCATCCGCCTTCGCACCATCGCTTGTAAGCGTCGGCCCAGCCCGGCACGGTGACGACGCCTTTATCCGTGAGCTTCACGCCCTCCCTGTCGCCCGGCTGATTGAGCGGTTCGAGCACATCCGTCGCGAACTTGCCGGCTTCCTCGATCACGGCCGGCGAAAACTCCGCGTCGTAGCCATTATAATGTCCGGCCTCGACAGCGGCCAAAAGGCCGGCGCCGTAGTTGAGCGACAGAAGCATATCGTTGATCGGAGCGCGGTAAGTCATGATCGAGATCTCGCTGGCCGGACAGGAACCCGTTTGAAGGTTGGGACGATCTTACTTTCCATGAAAATGCGGCTTTCTCAATCCGCTGGCTGCCATGCGGGCGAAGGAAACAGCACGCGGTTTCTGGCATACAACGCAGCTTTTAGCCTGTTGAAATGCGGCTTTTGCCTTTATAGACCAGCCTTGCCACGATGAATCGGCGCGACGCGCCGCACTTCATGTCAGACGAAGCGTTTTCGGCGCGGGCGGTTTCGGCCTGCGTTTCGGAAGCTGCCCGGCACTATTGGGGCGTAGCCAAGCGGTAAGGCAGGGGATTTTGATTCCCCCATTCGGAGGTTCGATCCCTCCCGCCCCAGCCACCCAGTCGGGTGGTGTAAAATAACTCCACTTTACCATGGGAGAAGCCCGCTTTCCGCGGGCTTTTCCCATTGTTAAGTGTCTCTGGCAACGCAAAGCTGGCGTTCTCGGCGCTGAATTCGTCGAAAATCTCTGGGTCTCAGAAAAATAACTCCCGTTTCGAATTGAGGAAATTCGACCCCTGGCAAAGTGGCGATTCAGTTCGATAAAAGGATCAACTTTCGATTGCCTTTCCGATATGCGAGAGCACGTCGGCGATAGCGGACCGGCCTGTGCCCACATCGAGCTCGTTAGCGATTTCCGAGCGCATGATGCTCACTAGTCCATGCAGTGTTGACCAAACAAACAATGCCAGATGTTCGATTTCGGTTGACGAGAGCGACCGCTTGGACCCTGCTGCCCGCTTCTTCAAAGCATTTCGCAGCATGTCGAATGCGTGATGTGCGAGATTGAGCATATCGGGATGATGTGAAGGGTCGGGCAGGCCAGTGTTGAACATCAACTGATATTCGAGAGGATGCGACATCGCGTAACGGATATACGCTTCGCCCATTTTCCGCAGATAGATTTGCGCGTTGGTTTCTTTTCTTACTTTTGAGTCGAGGTAGTCGGCAAAGTTCCGGTAAGCGCCCTGCAAAACTTCAGCGAGCAAGTGGTCGCGGCTTGGATAATGCTTGTAAGGCGCCTGATGCGAAACGCCCAGCCGCCGGGCGACTTCTCTCAGGCTAAGCTTGTCGATGCCGTCCGCGGCTATGATCGAGAGCGCTTCGGCTACGCAATCGTCACGCAAATTTCCCGTTCGCTTTTTCGATGCTTTTGCCACCGGATTGCGCCATTCCCCTCATAACTCTTCCCATGATCCCCACGCGCGACTGGCGTGGCAAGAGCGCGAGTGACCGCGTCAGCATTTTTCCAACGCGTCCGGGAACGACGGTACGTTTGCGGCCAAGCGCTGCCAGGCTTTCTGTAGCGATCTGTGCCGGAGAATCGGTTGGACCCATTTTCATGCTCGCGCGAAATGCAAAGCCGCTATCCACCGGTCCTGGCGCGCAGGATAGAACATCGACGCCCGACGCGCTCAGTTCGTCTCCGATTCCTTCGGCAAATGTCTGGACGAATGCCTTCGTCGCGGCATAGGTCGCGCGCAGCAGGATATGGTCGGGCTCGTGCGCCCTCAGCACGTCATAGATCAGGTCCGACGAGAAGGTCACTTGCCGGCCGCTTTTTTCCTTGCCCGGCATGCGCCGTTCGATCAGGCCCGCGATGATGGCGCAGTTGCGGAAGGTGCGCTTGTAGAGATTGCTGTCGGCCAGCCAGGCATCGAGATCGTCGCCCAGCATGTCCG
>JAFKKP010000194.1:2860-3986 GCA_017305515.1 Hyphomicrobiales bacterium | reverse complement strand
AACGCGAATGCCGTTGAACGAGATCGCGAGCTTGTCGCGGTCCGCCGGTTCGCCCGCCTTGCCGACGGCCATCACGACACGCCCCCAATTTGCGTCTTCGCCGGCGATAGCGGTCTTCACCAGCGGCGAATTGGCGATCGACATGGCGACCTTGCGCGCGGATTTCTTGCTCACCGCGCCTTCGACGACGATTTCGACGAGCTTTCGCGCACCTTCGCCGTCGCGCGCGACCTGTTCGGCGAGATTCGCAAGCACACCATGAAACGCCTTGGTGAATTCCTTGAGTAACGGATCGCTCGCGCGCTTGATTGTCGACGCGCCTTTGACTTTCGCAGCACCTGTCGCAAATGCAAGCAGCGTATCCGACGTCGATGTATCGCCGTCGATGGTCACGGCGTTGAACGTATCCTCGACGCCCGTCTTGAGCAGCGATTGCAAAACCGGCGACGATAGCGGCGCGTCGGTGAACACGAAGGCCAGCATCGTTGCCATATCGGGGGCAATCATTCCGGCACCTTTCGCTATGCCGTTGATGCGGACTTTCGCCTTGCCGAGCTTGACCGTTGCGGTTGCGACTTTCGGAAATGTATCGGTCGTCATGATCGCGCGCGCGGCGTTGTTCCAGCCGTCGGGCACGGCGTTCATTGCAAGCTGTTGCAACACGCCGTCGAATTTCGTCGCATCGAGCGGTTCGCCGATCACGCCGGTTGAGGCGAGAAAAATTTTGTTCGGCTTGCTGTCGGTTGCTCGCGCGGCGATGTCGGCCGTCAGCCTGGTCGCCTGTCTGCCGGTCTTGCCGGTGAACGCGTTGGCGTTACCGGAGTTGACGACGAGCGCGCGCGCTTCACCGCCCTTGAGTTTGTCGCGGCACCAGTCGACGGCGGCGCTCGGACATTTCGATTTTGTGAATACCCCCGCGACCGTCGTTCCCTTGTCGAACAGCGCCAGCAGCACGTCGGTGCGGTCTTTGTAGCGAATGCCCGCAGCCGCGGTTGCCAGACGCACTCCGTCGATCTTCGGCATGTCGGGAACGTGTAACGGGGCGAGCGGCGAAATGGCGGTGGACATGACAAAATCCTGTTTCAGGCGTGGCGCATCAAACGCAACGCGGACCTGTTCCGCAAGG
>JAFKKP010000194.1:0-2754 GCA_017305515.1 Hyphomicrobiales bacterium | reverse complement strand
CCGCAAGGCTCAAGTGCGGAATAAAACGAAAATGCCCGGCAACTGGCCGGGCATTCGGATCGTTAGGACGACAATCGTGTGACGCCACTTACTTCTTTGCGGGCGCAGCCTTGCTGTCTGACTTCGCGGCGTCCGGCTTCTTTTCGTCAGCCTTGATGTCGAGTCGCTCGATCTTGGCGGCGGCCCGCAGCTTGGTCACGTAATCTGCCTGCGCCTTGCGGACGACAAAGGTGGAGACCTGCTGCTTCACGTCATCGAATGACGGTGGCTTGCGGTCGCGCTTTTCCTCGACCTTTATGACGTGCCAGCCGAATTGCGACTTTACGGGATCGGAAATCTTGCCCGGCTCAAGCGAGAATGCCACGGCCGAGAATTCCGGCACCATCTGTTCCTTGGTAAAGAAGCCAAGATCGCCGCCGTCGGCAGCGCCCGGATCCTTCGACTTCTTCATGGCGAGTTCGGCGAAATCGGCGCCCTTGTCCAGTTCGGCCTTGATCGCTTTAGCCTCTTCTTCCGTCGGAACGAGGATATGCCGCGCGCGCACTTCCTTCTCGCCGGAGACTTGTTTCGCGGCGTCTTCGTAGACTTTCTTCATCGCGTCGTCGGTCAGTGCCGCCTTGCCTTCCTGTGCGAGCAGGCTGTCCATCAAAAGCCGGTTGCGTGTGAAAGCGAGACGGTTTTTGAAGTCGGCGGTATCGGCGACCTTCTTCTCTTCCGCAGCCTTGGCGACAATCTTCATGTCGATCAGAAATGCGATCAGATTTTCACGGCGTGCCGACGGTTCAAGCTGCGCCAGCGACGGGCCGAGTTCTTCCTCGGCGACTGTCAGATCGCTTTGCTTGATTTCCTGACCGTTCACTTTCGCGATCACAGTGTTGGGATCGGGCGCCTTATCCTGTGCGAAGGCCGGCTGGCCCAACGTCAAAGCGGCCACGAGACACGTTGCCGCAACGGATACGGCGAGGCGGGTCTGAAAAGCAGTCATGGAAAGTCCTTACGGGTCAATGCGGGGGTTAGGATGGGGCGGACACTCGCCCAACCATGGTCGTTAAGCAACGCGAAAAACCCGCCAAATTCATGAATTCCTTGACAGGTTCGCGCGTTGACAAGGGTTTGGGCCAGCCATATCTCTCACGCACGGTTGGCCCAATTCTGGAGCGCGTTAGCGTGCCAGCCGGGCACAATCCAAACCGCCGCTTTCGATCTTTCTCAACACCGTGGCCGGTAATTGACACACGGCTGCAACGCCGAACGCAGGACAGGACTTTCTTATGATCGGCGCGCTTGCCCGCAAGTTTTTCGGTTCTGCCAACGACCGCCGCGTCAAAGGCTATCAATCCCGCGTCAATGCCATCAATGCGCTCGAGCCTGAACTTGAGGCATTGTCCGACGATGCATTGAAGGCCCGCACCGCCGAGTTCCGTCAGCAGATCGTAAACGGCGATACGCTCGACGAGCTTCTGATACCCGCATTCGCGACCGTCCGTGAAGCCGCCAAGCGCACGCTCGGCCAGCGCCACTTCGATGTCCAGCTGATCGGCGGCATGGTGCTTCACGAAGGCGACATCGCCGAAATGAAAACTGGCGAAGGCAAGACGCTGGTCGCGACGCTCGCCGTTTATCTCAACGCGCTCGCCGGCAAAGGCGTGCACGTCGTTACCGTGAACGACTACCTCGCCCAACGCGACGCCGAGTGGATGGGGCAGATCTACAATTTCCTCGGAATGACGGTCGGCGTCATTGTGCATGGCCTCGACGATGCGCAGCGTCAGGCAGCCTACGGCTGCGACATCACCTACGGCACCAACAACGAATACGGTTTCGACTATCTGCGCGATAATATGAAGTATCGCCTCGAGGACATGGTCCAGCGCGGGCATTTCTACGCCATCGTCGACGAAGTCGACTCCATCCTGATCGACGAAGCGCGCACGCCGCTCATTATCTCCGGCCCACTCGACGACCGTTCGGATTTCTACAACACCATCGACACCTACATTCCAAAGCTCACCAAGGTCGACGATTACGAGGTCGATGAGAAGCAGCGCACGGTGGCGCTGACCGAAGACGGCATGGAGAAGATCGAGACGCTGCTGCGCGATTCAGGGCAGTTGAAAGGCGATTCGCTCTACGACGTCGAGAACGTCTCCGTCGTTCATCACATCAATCAGGCGCTGCGCGCCCACTCGCTGTTCACCCGCGACAAGGATTACATCGTTCGTGAGGGCGAGGTCGTCATCATCGACGAATTTTCCGGCCGCATGATGCCGGGCCGCCGCTACTCGGAAGGCCTGCATCAGGCACTGGAGGCCAAAGAGCACGTCGCCGTGCAGCCGGAAAACCAGACGCTGGCCTCGATCACGTTCCAGAATTACTTCCGCATGTATGAAAAACTCGCCGGCATGACCGGCACCGCCGCGACGGAAGCGGATGAGTTGTTCGACATCTACAAGCTGGAAGTCATCGAAGTTCCGACCAACGTGCCGGTCGCGCGTCTGGATGAAGACGACGAGGTTTATCGCACGGCGCGCGAGAAGTACGGCGCAATCCTTGCCGAAATCGAACGTGCCAATAAGCGCATGCAGCCGGTTCTCGTCGGCACGGCATCGATCGAAAAGTCCGAGACTATCGCCGAATTCCTGAAAGAACACGGCTACAAGCAGATCGATTTCGCTAACCCGAAATCGATGGAAAAGCTCTACGAGGCCGCGCGCACCGGCAAGCCGTCGAAGCTGTTCGCGGTTCTCAACGCGC
>JAFKKP010000328.1 GCA_017305515.1 Hyphomicrobiales bacterium | reverse complement strand
CGCTCAGCGGCAGATCGGCGGCGTAGGTAAAGACCTTCAAGCGCGCCGCAAGCAACAGGTTGTTCGACGGCACCTTGTCCGCGCTGATCTCGATCGAGCGAACGCCGTCTGCGGGAGCCCCTACAGCCAGTTTCAGCTGCCACTTTCCTTCTTCGCCGACATTGAACGCGACGCCGCCGCCGACAGGGCGGCGCAGACCGAGGCTGATGTTCTGGAACGTGAACTGGCTGTTGCTGCGCTGGTCGTCCACAGTAAGCGCGCCGTTGCGCAGACCGATCTCGTTGAGGCTTTGCCCGTCGAGTCCCTTTGCACCCAGACTGTCGAGCCAGTCGAGTGCCGCGACGATACCACTCGTCGGCACCGGCGATGACGTCAGCGGAGAAGGTGCAGTCGGCGAAGCCTGAAACGGTGCGGCCGGCAGCGTCTGTATGCCCGGCGTCGCCTTCACCGGCACCTTGCCGGTTGCAAGCGGACTGTTGCTCTGTCCGGTGGACACGATCACGCGGCCATCCGGCGTGATGCGGACGGACAATTCAGCGCCTACAAGCCGAAGCGTCTCTGCGCGCAACCGACCGAGCATGAGCGCGGTGCCTGACAGTCTCACTTCGGCTTTCGGCGCGCTGGCGACGATGTTTCTGTCGCTGTCGCGCACGATGACATCGAGCAGACGAACTGCGATACGAATGCGGCCTGCGCGTTCAATCTGCGTGCCGCCAACTTCGACAGTGTGATCCTTACCGAGGTTTTCCTCGATGGCGGACGCGAGCCACGGCGTCACGATGTTCAGATTGATCGGCCCCGCACCCAGCCGAAGCCAAAGGCCGGCGAACGCAACTCCTGAAATCACGCCGAGAACGGCGAGAATCGCGACGGTGCGAATAAGCCACGGCTGACCGTGCCTTAGACGCCGCAACCAGCGAAACCGATCGGTGACGTGATGAATTCCGATGGTCGGGCGTTTCAGGAGCGAGCGTGCATGTTTGCTGGCCGCTTCGTCATGGTGATCCCAGCCGGAATCGTCCCAATGATGCTCATCAGCGGTTTTTGCTTTCCAGGCTTTTTGCGGCTCGGAGCTTGGCATTGCCTCTCGATGCTGATGGGCCGTCCGGTTGTGGCCGGATTTCTGAGCGTCAGTTTTGTGGTTTCGACCGGTCGGAAGCATCCCAGCTCACCCTCGAGATCGCTGCGTTGCCCGACATCCGACCGATGCCTGAAGGCCAGGTAGATTCTCTTGTCACCATACCCCGCAGAGGTCAGATTTGCCCAGCCACCAGACGGATTCCGGTGCCCGCGCAAATGCGCTCGGCAATACCGCCAGTGAACGTCCGAAAGCGACGAAAGGAAGGCGTATGTCCAAGAAAACGCGAAAGAAATCCAGAACTGCGGTATCGTCGCGCGCAAAGGCAAAGGCGAAGCCGAGGAAGGGTTCAAAGACCAAATTGAAGGCATCCAGGAACGGCGAAAAGCGCGCGACAAAGCAAGCGGTCGGATCGCGCCGCTCAACGGCTTCCCAAGCGCCGAGAACCGCGCGCCATCGCAACGGGAGTTCCCTCGACGGCGGCGACATGGCTCCGTCGTTTATTCTCCCACGAGACGGCGGACAGGCAGTCGCATTGTCGAGTTTCGCAGGCCGCAAACTAGTGATCTTCTTCTATCCCCGAGCCGATACGCCGGGCTGCACGCTGGAGGCGATGGATTTCAGCCGGCTGGCAACTGCATTTGCGTCGAGTAAGACGGCGGTCCTTGGAGTCTCGGCCGACTCACTGAAGGCGCAGGAATCATTCCGGGACAAGCATAAGCTCACAGTTCCTCTCATATCAGATGAGAAGCTGACAATACTCAAGGACTATGGAGCCTGGGGCAAAAAATCGATGTACGGCAAAACGTTCGAGGGTGTTCTTCGGACCACGGTTTTGATCGATCACTTGGGCAAGATCGCGCGCATCTGGCGAAATGTTCGCGTGGACGGCCACGCCAAAGAGGTGCTCGCCGCCGCACGCTCGCTTTAGCCAGCCGGTTCCGTATTTCCCGAAAATTAACCATAACCGTCTCAAATCGACTCCTGAATTAAGCTGGCTGGAATCGCGTCCCGGCCGGCGCAGGAGTTGCGATGTCGTACCGGCCCGGCCACTATTCCGATCACTCTCACCACCACCCGCAGGATTACAGCAGGGGCCCGCAGCGGCGGCCGGTGCACGAGCAGAACTACGCACGACCCGACCGCAGCGGCTACACGCTCGTTCACGCAGGCAAGCAAATCCGTCTCGGCCCCGTCGTGTTCTGGATCGTTGCCGGATCGATCATGGTCATGGGCGCATGGTCAGCGGCGACAGCGACCTACTTCGCATTTCGCGATGACGTCCTGACCCGGCTGATCGCCCGGCAGGCCGACATGCAATACGCCTACGAGGACCGTATTGCCGAACTGCGCGCACGGGTCGATCGTGCGACCAGCCGCCAATTGCTCGATCAGGAGCAGTACGATCAGAAACTGAATCAGATCATGCGCCGGCAGGCGACGCTCGAAAACCGTGCATCGGCTTTGAGCGCAATGCCGGATGTTGCCGTGACCGGATCGATCAAGCCGACGGCACGCGTTCCGCAAGCCACGGAGCCGACGTCATCTGCAACACCGAAGCCCTCGCCCATCAACGACACCATCATCTTCGTCGCACCACCCGATCGCGAGGCGCGGCTTGAGTCCCGCACTCCGGCAACCGCGGCCAATCGCAACACCGAATTCGCAAAACTCCAGGGCGTGGACAGCGTTCTGGTGAACCTGCAATCGGCGCTCGACAAGGTCGAGGGCCGTCAGACCGCAATGTTGAGCAACGTCGAAAGTGCCTATGAATCAAGGGTTCGGCGCATGCGCGGCGTCATCGACGATCTCGGTCTCGATCTGGCAACGCTTGAAGCAGCCGCGCCCAAAGGCGGTGTCGGCGGGCCATACGTGCCGGTCGTCAGACCGTCGTCCGACGCAAGCACGTTCGACAAGCAAATCTATCGCATCAATCTGACGCGCGCGCAGATCGACAGACTGTCGCGGACGCTTTCGCTCGTTCCTTATCGCAAACCGGTTATCGGCGAAGTCGAATTTTCATCGGGCTTCGGCGTGCGCAGCGATCCGTTTCTCGGACGCCCCGCGATGCACACCGGCCTCGACTTCCGCGCATCCACCGGCGATCCGGTTCGCGCAACTGCAGCCGGCAAGGTTGCGGCTGCGGGAAATCAGGGCGGCTATGGCCGCATGATCGAGATCGATCATGGCAACGGACTGTCTACCCGCTACGGCCATCTCTCTGTCATCGGCGTGAAAGTCGGCGACCAGATCAAGATCGGTCAGGTCATCGGCGAAGTCGGCTCCACGGGACGATCGACGGGGCCGCATCTGCACTACGAAACGCGCATCGATGGCGAAGCCGTCGACCCGCAGAAATTTCTGCGCGCCGGCGTGCGGCTGTCACAAGGCTGACCGCAATCCGCCACAGAGCCGTTTCACAAATGCCGGACTTTCGCCGTTCAGCCACAAGGGCGAAATCGTGACGGACTTGGAATCGAATGGCGAGAATGCGGCGGTGATTTTCAACCCGCGCGGCTCGCGATCGGCAATTTAATCGACGTCTTCGACCGCACCTGGCGACGTTCCGAATGCGCGCTGCGCGAGCGTGGCCGCCATGAACTCATCGAGATCGCCGTCGAGCACGCCTGACGTGTCCGACGTCTGCACGCCCGTGCGCAGATCCTTCACCATCTGATACGGCTGCAACACGTATGACCTGATCTGATGTCCCCATCCGATGTCGGTCTTTGCAGCCTGATCGGCGGCGGCTTTCTCTTCGCGCTTTTTCAGTTCGATTTCGTAAAGCCGCGCGCGCAGCATGTCCCACGCCTGCGCGCGGTTCTTGTGCTGCGAGCGTCCGGCCTGACAAACGACAGCGATGCCGGTCGGAATGTGAGTCAGACGAACAGCGGATTCCGTCTTGTTGACGTGCTGGCCGCCGGCGCCGCCGGAGCGCATCGTGTCGGTGCGCACGTCGGATTCCTTGATGTCTATCTTGATGCTGTCGTCGATCACCGGGAAAATCTGGATGCTGGAGAACGAGGTGTGTCTGCGCGCATTCGAGTCGAACGGCGAAATCCGCACCAGCCGATGAACACCGGCTTCGGTCTTCAGCCAGCCATAGGCGTTGTGCCCGCTGATCTGGATCGTTGCAGACTTGATACCCGCTTCTTCGCCTTCGGACTCTTCGAGATATTCAACCTTGAAGCCGCGCTTTTCTGCCCATCGCGTATACATGCGCAGCAGCATCGAGGCCCAGTCCTGGCTTTCGGTGCCGCCGGCTCCGGCGTGAACTTCGAGATAGGTGTTGAATTTGTCAGCTTCGCCGGACAGCAGCGCCTCCAGCTCCTGCTTGGCGACGTCTTTCTTCAGCGCCTTGAGCGCGTTCTCGGCTTCGGTAACGACGCTCTCGTCCTTCTCGGCTTCGCCGAGTTCGATCATGCCGATCTGATCTTCAAGCTCGCGTTCGGTCTTGCCGATTCCCGTCAGCTGATTTTCGAGCGCGGTGCGCTCCTGCATCAGCCGTTGCGCTTTCTGCGGATCGTTCCAGAGGTCGGGATGTTCGGCGAGTGCGTTCAGTTCCGCAAGGCGCGCGGTCGAGGCATCGACGTCAAAGATGCCTCCTCAGCAATCCAACCGATTGCTTGATCTCTTCGACGATGCGTTCGATTTCGGGGCGCATGATTCACTCGGAATTTTCTATTCGTCATGCCCGGCTTTATGCCGGGCATCCATGTCTTTCTCAAATCATTGCAATAAAGTCGTGGATGGCCGGGTCAAGCCCGGCCATGACGAGTTGGTTCTGCGGCTAGTAAAGACCGCCCGTTCCCGAACGGATGATCGCCCGGTCGGCATCCGGCGAAACGCTCAACGACCGTCCGTCCGCATCTGCAACGCCGATGACGGAGTAATTGTCAGGCGGCGCGGTGCCCGGCTTGAACGCTTCGAGGATCGTGCCCGCCGTCTGGCCCGGACCGGCGCGCATGCCGCTCTTGGCATCGACACGGATCAGCTTGATGCCTGCTGGCACGCGGAACGGCACGGCGGATTTATCGGCCAACGCCGGCTTGAAGAAATCCCTGACGATCGGAGCCGCGAGATGGCCGCCAGTGGCATTGCGTCCGAGATTGCGGGGCTTGTCGTAGCCGATATAGACGCCGCAGACGAGGTCCGGCGAGAATCCGACGAACCACGCGTCCTTCTCGTCGTTGGTGGTGCCGGTCTTGCCCGCGATCGGCTTGCCGACTTCCTTCAGAACAGTCGCCGTACCTGCCTGAACGACGCCCTCCATCATCGATGTGATCTGATACGCCGTCATGGCGTCGAGCACCTGTTCGCGGCGATCGACCAGCGACGGTTCGGGCTGGCCCTTCCAGCCGTCGTTCGCGTCGCAGCCGCGACACTCGCGCTGATCGTGCTTGAAGATGGTGTGCCCGTAACGGTCCTGAATGCGATCGATCAGCGTCGGCTTCACGCGCTTGCCGCCATTCGCAAACATCGAATAGGCAGTGACCATACGCATGACCGTCGTCTCACCGGCACCGAGCGCGTAGGAGAGATAATTCGGCAATTCGTCATAGACGCCGAACCGCTTGGCGTATTCGCCGATCAGCGGCATGCCGATGTCCTGCGCAAGGCGCACGGTCACAGTGTTGAGTGAGAGCCGCAATGCATTTCGCAGCGTGGTCGGTCCGTAATATTTGCCCGAGGCATAGTTTTCGGGACGCCAAACGCCCGCGCCCTGCCCCTGATCGATTTCGATCGGCGCGTCGACGACGACCGTCGATGGCGTGTAGCCGTTGTCCATCGCAGTCGAATAGACGAATGGCTTGAATGACGAACCGGGCTGACGATAGGCCTGCGTCGCGCGATTGAACTGGCTCTGATCGAACGAGAAGCCGCCGACCATCGCGACGACGCGACCGGTCCACGGATCCATCGCGACCATCGCGCCGGACACTTCCGGCACCTGACGCAAGCGATATTGACCTTCGACGATGCTCCCATCCTTGGCGAGCAGTGGATCGGCATAGATCACGTCGCCCGGCTGAAGAACCTGCGAAACGCTGGTCGGCGTCTTGCCCTTGGCCGGCCCGCTCGCAGCCCTCGCCCATTTCACGCCGTCGAGCGAGATGAGACCCGTGTCGCGCGTCTTGCTGACGGCGCCGCCAAGCTCGCGGCCCGGCTGAAAGCCGATGCGCGCGGATTGATCGCTGGTCTCGAGCACGACGGCCATGCGCCACGGTGAAATGTCGGACAGCGATTTCACTTCGGCGAGTTTCACGCCCCAGTCGCCTGCAATCGGAATCGTATTCTGCGCGCCGCGCCAGCCTTGCGCCTCGTCATAAGTGACAAGACCCGTGACCATCGCCTTGCGGGCCATGACCTGCATTTTCGGATCGAGCGTCGCGCGAACCGACAGACCGCCTTCATAGAGTTTCTTTTCGCCGTAGCGATCGAGAATGTCGCGGCGCACTTCCTCTGCGAAATACTCGCCTGCGAAAATATGCGCGGCGTTGCTGCGGCTCGTGACGACCAGCTTTTCCTTGCGGGCAGCTGCGGCGTCAGCGAGCTTGATCCAGCCGTTTTCCTGCAAGCGGTCGATCACGTAGTTGCGGCGCTCGATGGCGCGATCGCGGTTACGAACCGGATGCAGTGCGGCCGGGGCTTTCGGCAGAGCGGCAAGATAGGACGCTTCGGCAATCGTCAGTTCGTTGACGGATTTGTCGAAGTAGACGAGCGACGCAGCCGCGATGCCATAGGCGCCTAGGCCGAGATAAATTTCGTTCAGATAGAGTTCGAGAATTTTGTCTTTGGTGTAGGTGCGCTCGATGCGCATCGCCAGCAAGGCTTCCTTGATCTTGCGGTTGAACGAAACTTCGTTGGTGAGAAGGAAGTTTTTCGCAACCTGCTGCGTGATCGTGGACGCACCCTGCGGACGCTTGTTCGAGCCGTAGTTCTGCGCGTAGAGCATCACCGCGCGCGCCATGCCGGTGAAGTCGATGCCGCCGTGCTCGTAGAAATTCTTGTCTTCGGCCGCGAGAAACGCGTTGATGACCTGCTTCGGGATCGCCTGAATCGGCAGATAGAGACGGCGCTCCTTGGAGTATTCGCCGAGCAGCGAACCGTCGGCGGCGTGAACGCGCGTCATCACCGGCGGCTCGTAATCCTGAAGCTGCGAGTAATCGGGAAGATCCTTGGAGAAATGCCAGATCGCGCCGGCAACGACGGCCACGCCGACCAGGAAGACGATGGTTCCCGCCGCAAACAGGAAGCCCATAAATCGCAGCAGAAACCGCATGCCGGAATTTCCGTTTCTTACAAACTTTGCCGATCGCAGCCGGCCGGTATCGGTGACGCCATAACGGCGCGTTTCGCTGCGGATATTACCTGCCCTAAGCCCGCCGGAGCGAACGATTCTGCAATATCCGCAGTCACAATCTATAAGGCCGTGGCTGTGTCCAAACTAGGGCTTACCGGCCTCTCGCGCGGCAATTTCAGTTTCCGGGGACGGCTGAAACCACCCGCTTGCCCAGGAACATATCCACGGCCTGCGCCACCGAGCCGACGGTCTTGGACCGCCAGCTTTCCGAGACCAGATGCTGGAGGTCGTCCTTGTTCGACACGTAGCCGAGTTCGACCAGAACTGACGGAACATCGTGGGCCTTGAGAACCTTGAAGCCCGCCGATTTCAAAGGATGCTTGTGCATTCGCGCGACGCTCTTCATCTGGTCGGCAAGCGTGCGCGCGAAACGGTTTGAGAATGTCCGCGTCTCGCGCTGGGTCAGGTCGATCAGGATGTCGGCGACGTCCGGCGGTTCCTCGGTCAGGTTGATGCCGGCAATGGCGTCGGCCCTGTTCTCGGCTTCCGCGAGTTTTTCAGCCTCATTGTCGGACGCCTTGTCGGACAGCGTGTAGATCGTGGCACCCTGCGCGTCGCCCTCCGCTTTCGGCAGCGCGTCCGCATGAATGGAGACAAACAGCGCCGCGGTCTGCGTTCGCGCAATTTTCACGCGGTCGCCGAGTGCCACGAACGTATCGTCGTCGCGCGTCATCACAACGCGATATTTTCCGGTCTTCTCGATGCGCGCGCGCAAAGCCTTGGCGAAATCGAGCACGAGGTCTTTTTCGTTCTCGCCGCTTTCGGCGACCGTTCCGTTGTCGACGCCGCCGTGACCGGCGTCGATCACGATCACCGGGCGCGGGTCATTCGGCTTCGGGGTTGCGGATGCCGTTCCCGTCACAACGCCGGACGTTGCTGCATCCGCAACAACCGTCTGCCTGAGTTGCGGCTTGCCCTCATCGGGCGGTGTCGCCTTGAACGCGGATTTTTCGACGGCTGCGAGTTCAACCACGAGACGCGGCGGCTGATCGTTCGCAGCCTCGATCACGTAAGTTTTTTCGACCTTCGCCGGGCCCGTCAGATCGAACACCATCCGCGAGCCGCCCGGCATTACCAATCCATAGCGAAAGCTGCGGACCAGACCGCGACCTGCCGTCCCTGTGCCCGGCGGCAGATTGAAAGTGACCTGCGGAAGATCGAGCACGACGCGATAGGGATCGCCGAGCATCGACGCGCGCACATCGATCTTCCGGTCGAGATCGAGGATGATGCGCGTTTGCGTGTCGTCACCGGCGACGCGCGCGCCGGACGCAACGGGAAGAGCTGTTGCAACCGCTGGACGCGGAGCCGGGGCTTCGACGGATTTCGCGATATCGAGCGTCAGGCACGCAAGTACAGCGGCGCACGAGATCGCGATACCGGTCAAACCTTTGCTATTTCTGTGGCCGGTCAACGAATCTGAGCCTCCGGAAAGCCCTCTGTAACTCAATAAAATTGCGCGGTTAACTCGGCCTTACGGTTCCGATCCGGATTGCGGCCCTGTGTTGCGGGCGTGTGACGCTTCCCTTGCCTCAGGACGCTATTCGACGTATGTATGAGGTGCTGATGGACTAAAACCTCCGGTTGTAGAGCGTTCAGCCACCCGGTGCAGCGCCGGACCCTTGCTTCTTTCTTAGAGGTTCCAGCGTACCTATCCCGTCCTTCGAGGTCAGCGCAGCGCGCGACCTGGTTGAAGCGGCGGTTTCAAGCCCGAGCGGCAATGCCCATAACCGGCAAACGCAACTGAAAGGCTTGCGGCATCTTACGGCTACCGCGCGCATTCCGCGCCGCGATGGCTCCCTCAGCGACCGACAAAGCTGGCCTTGGCCAGCAAACGAATACGGCGGTGACAGTACCGCCAGTTGAATTAGACGGGCCGACGCTCGATGCGCCAGACTGTTTTGCCGACCGGGATCGAAATCCCGGCAATGCCAGCCCAAATCCGACGCGACTCAACCGCGCGTCGTGTGTCACTGGCGCTGGATTCGGCACGGCGCGCAGGGCGGCGTTTCGGCCTTCCCCTCACCCCCGAATCAGGTGGACCGTTGCGTCAGCCGCTTGCGCGTTTCGCGCTGGCCGCTCCGCGCGCCGTTCGCCGTCATGAGTTGAACAATGCCCAACAAAATGTTGATCGACGCCACCCACCCGGAAGAGACCCGGGTGGTCGTGGTCCGCGGCAATCGCGTCGAAGAATTTGATTTCGAGTCCGCGCAGCGCAAACAGCTTCGCGGCAATATCTATCTCGCCAAGGTCACGCGCGTAGAGCCGTCGCTGCAGGCCGCCTTCATCGAGTATGGCGGCAATCGCCACGGCTTTCTGGCCTTCAGCGAAATTCATCCGGACTATTATCAGATCCCGGTCGCGGATCGTCAGGCGCTGATCGAAGCCGACGAGCGCGCGCATCGCGAAGCCGAAGAAGAATCCGAGAACCGCTCCAGCCGCCGCCGCTCGCGTCATCGCAATTCACGCCGCCGCGGACACGGCGAACGGGTCCAGAGCGATGTCGTCGAAGGAGCAAGCATCGACGGATCGGAGACCGCAGCGCAGGTCGGCGATCATGCACCCGATTTTCCCAGCGAGTTCGCTGCCGATCATGAGCAGCACGAGCACGAAGCCGCGCACCACGACGCAGAGCATGCTGAATTTGAGCAGCGCGAAGCCGAGCAGCCAGCATCTGTCGATGAACAGCAATCCGTAGAGACGGAGCCAAAAGATTTTGTAAGTGGCCCGCGCGGTGACGATAACTGGGCAATTGGCCAAATGGCGGACGGCTCGATTGATATCATGACGCCGGAGGAGGCAAAAATTCGCCTCATCGAGCGTGACGCTTATGAGAAAGCCTTCGATACGGATCATGAGAACGTAGAAGCCGCATCGGGCGAAAGCACGGCCCCTGAGGGCACCGAACAGCCGACTGAACATCATGCCGACGAACCCCACCATGACGACGAGGACGGCGAAGAAGCCGAGGAAGAACACGTCGAATCCGTCGGCGGCGATGACGTGCTCGAGGAAGTGCCGGAACGCCCGTTCCGCCCTCGCCGCCAATACAAGATTCAGGAAGTCATCAAGCGTCGTCAGGTGATGCTGGTGCAGGTCGTCAAGGAAGAGCGCGGTAACAAGGGTGCTGCGCTGACGACGTATCTTTCGCTGGCCGGACGCTACGCCGTCCTGATGCCAAACACTGCGCGCGGCGGCGGCATCAGCCGCAAGATCACGTCGGCGCAGGATCGCTCACGCCTGAAAGACGTAGTTCAGGATCTCGACGTGCCGGAAGGCATGGGCATCATCCTACGCACCGCAGGCGCATCCCGCACCAAGCCGGAAATCAAGCGCGACTTCGAGTATCTCATTCGCATGTGGGAAACCGTGCGCGACATGACGCTGAAGTCGCAGGCGCCGACACTGGTTTACGAAGAAGGATCGCTCATCAAGCGGTCGCTGCGCGATCTCTACAACAAGGAGATCGACGAAGTTCTGGTGGCCGGTCAGTCTGGCTACGACGAAGCGCGCGACTTCATGAAGATGCTGATGCCGTCCAATGTGCGCGCTGTGAAGCAGTATCGCGACGGTCAGCCGCTGTTCTCGCGCATGGGCGTGGAGAACCAGCTCGATGCGATGTTCTCGCCGACGGTCACGCTGCGTTCTGGCGGCTACATCGTCATCAATCAGACCGAGGCGCTCGTCTCGATCGACGTCAACTCCGGGCGCTCGACGCGCGAGCACCACATCGAAGACACCGCACTCAAGACCAATCTTGAAGCCGCTGAAGAAGTCGCGCGGCAATTGCGTCTGCGCGATCTTGCGGGCCTGATCGTCATCGACTTCATCGACATGGACGAGAAGCGCAACAACCGCGCGGTCGAAAGAAAGCTGAGCGATTGCCTGCGTCAGGATCGCGCGCGCATTCAGGTCGGCCGCATTTCGCATTTCGGCCTTCTGGAAATGTCGCGTCAGCGCATTCGCGCCAGCGTGCTCGAAAGCTCGACCGAGCCCTGCCCGCATTGCGGCGGCTCCGGACATGTTCGTTCGGTTGCTTCCGTCGCGCTGCAATTGCTGCGCGGCCTCGAAGAGAACCTGATGAAGGGCGCCACGCACAATCTCGCCGTGCGCACGCGCACCGATGTCGCCCTGTATGTGCTGAACCACAAGCGCGGCCATCTGCGCGACCTTGAAAACAACTTCAAGGTGACGCTGGCCGTCGTTGCCGACCCGACAATCAGCGGGCAGCAGTCGTTCGCGATCGAACGCGGCGAAATGGTTCACACGCCCGAAGAAGCGAAGGCCATTCTCGCAGCCCAGCTTGCGGCGCGCCCGCCCGAGCCTGAAGACACTTACGAATACGAAGAGGATGAGGCGTTCGAGGCCGAAGCCGAGTTTGAAGGCGACGACGAATCCGCCGAAGGCGAAGCCACGAGCGAGCAGTCAACACAGGACGGCGAAGACGCACCACGCCGTAAACGCCGACGCCGCCGGCGCGGCGGACGCGGTGGAGAACAGCGCGAACATTCGCCGGACATTTCGGCGGAGGCCGTGGCGTCTCCTGGCCTCGCCGATGACAGCGAGGACGGCGACGACGAGTCCGAAGAAACCGGCAACGAGCAGACCGCCGAGACCAATACGGAAGGCGGCGAACGTCGGCCGCGGCGGCGCGGACGGCGCGGTGGACGCCGCAGGCGCGGCGGCGGCAATGGCCGGCCTGAAGAAGGTATCGCGGCGAGCGTTGCAGACGACATCGGATCGCCGCCTGTTTCGGAAGCGGCGGATGCGGCTGCCGATCTTTCCGGCAACGACGCGCAAAGCCGAGACGATCGTCCCGCGCAGGCAGAGCCGGGGTCGCATTATATTTCGACGCCGGAGGATTCGCGTCAGGAAGCAGAAGCGCCTCGCAAGCGATCCACCGTCCGCGAGAAAGTGGGCTTCTTCGGCGGCGGACAAGCGGAAACTCAACCAACAGAGACAAGTCAGGACTCCGCACCAGCCGAGTCGGCCACGCAAAGCGATACGGCCGGCGAAGGCGAACAGCCGCGCCGCGCCGGCTGGTGGTCGAAGCGCACCTGATTTTTCAACACTGAGTAAAAACCCGCCGCTGAAAAGCCGGCGGGTTTTTTGTCAGCCCTTCGCGAGCCAACGCGTGATGCGCGCAACCGCCTCGATCGTTTCCTGCGTCGAGCGCGCGTAGGAAAAGCGAATGAAAGCACGGCCGTGTATCGGATCGAAATCGATGCCGGGTGTGGCGGCGACGTGAGCCTTCTCCAGCATTTCCTTCGCGAACGTATAGCTGTCGGGTGTGAAGTCGGAGACATCGGCGTAGAGGTAGAAAGCGCCGTCCGCCGGCAGGAATTTGGTGATACCGACCTTCGGCAGACCTTCGATCAGAATGCGCCGGTTGTCCTCATATCCATGCTTGATCGCTTCCATCTCGTCGCGGCCGTCGAATGCTGCTTCAGCGGCAATCTGCGACAGCGTCGGCACAGATATGGAAAGATTCTGCTGCAAGGTTTCGACCGAACGCACGAGCGCCTCCGGCACCACCATCCAGCCGACGCGCCAGCCCGTCATGCAGAAGTATTTCGAGAACGAATTGATGACCATCGCGTTCGGCGACAGCTGCGCGGCGGTCACGGCGGGAAACGAATAATCGAGGCCGTGGTAGATTTCGTCCGACACGAAGCGAATGCCTTCGCTGTCGGCCGCCGCGATCAAGTCCGACAGCGCCTCGCGCGTCATCATCGTGCCGGTCGGGTTGGCGGGACTCGCAACCAGCACGCCTTTCAGCGGTGTCTTGCGATGAGCCGCGAGCAGCATGTCGCCGGTCAGCGCGTGACGTGTCTCGCTTCGCGTCTCGATGGCGACCGGCTCGCAGCCGAGCGCGCTCAGAATATGCCGATAAGGCGGATAGCCCGGCACCGTCATTGCGATCCGGTCGCCCGCCTCGAACATCGACAGAAATGTCAGAATGAAGCCGCCGGACGAGCCGGTTGTAATCACGATGCGCGCCGGATCGACGTCGGCTGAGTAGGTATCGCGATAATGAAGCGAGATTCGCCGGCGCAGCGACGGAATGCCGAGCGCGGACGTATAGTCGATGCGCCCGATGTCGAGGGCGGCGTGAGCGGCGGCAATGGCAGCCTTCGGCGCGGAAGCCGCAGGTTGGCCGACCTCCATGTGAATGACGTTGCCGCCGGCAGCTTCGATTCGCGCCGCCGCTGCCATCACGTCCATCACCATGAACGGAGGAACGTTTCCCCGCCGTGACGGCGTCAGGAGGCTTTTGGCCTTGTCTGTTCGGAGCGCATCGAGCATTGAAAGTCTGCTATTTTCAAGAACACGGAAATTTGGCACAGCTGCGGCCACGCGCCGCCGTGCTGCCGCATTCAACGGCTTGTTACATTGAGTTCTAGCACCGAATTTGCCGATCCACCAAAGCACCGCCCTGGCCGGACCAGCCAAGAAAGCCGCCGCGTGAACCAGCCTTTAGCCCTTCGATCGAATACCGCCTCGGCGCGAAAGTCGATCGGGATGCGCGCAACTGCACTCATCACGTCGGCGGCGCTGGTTTTGACCTCGGTACCGGTGTCGGCCCAGAAGGCCGCAGGTGGCGGCCCGCCTTTGTTGCGCGATGCGGAGACCGAACAGCTGCTGCGCGAATACACGCGCCCCATTTTGCGCGCCGCCGGACTCGAAAAGCAGAACATCCAGGTCGTCATCATCAACGACAGCACATTCAACGCGTTTGTCGCCGACGGCCGCCGCATTTTCGTGAATTACGGCGCACTGCGCGATTCGGAAACGCCCAACCAGATCATCGGCGTGCTCGCGCACGAGACCGGACATCTTGCGGGCGGACATCTTGCGAAGCTGCGCGAACAGATGGCCTCGGCCCAGACCCAGATGATTATCGCGATGCTGCTCGGTATCGGAGCCGTGGTCGCAGGCGGCCGCTCCGGCGTCGGCGGCAACGCGGGTGCAGCGGCAATTGCAGCCCCGCAAGCCGCGATCATGCGCTCCATGCTGTCGTACCAGCGCGCGCAGGAAGAAAGCGCGGACAAGGCCGGCGTCAAATTCCTCAACGCGACGGGTCAGTCGGCGAAGGGCATGTACGAGACGTTCAAGCGTTTCGAGCAGCAGAGCCTTTACTCTGCCGCAGGTGCCGACCCTTATTACATGTCGCATCCGATGCCCGCCGAGCGCGTGCGTGCGCTTGAGGAACTGGCGAAGTCTAGTCCGTACTGGGACAAGAAGGACGATCCGGCGCTGCAATTGCGTCACGACATGATGCGCGCAAAAGTGTCGGGCTTCATGGAGCGCGCCGATACGGTGTATCGCCGCTATCCGTTGACGAACGACAGCCTGCCTGCCCGTTACGCGCGCGCCATTGCGGCCTATCGTCATGGCGATCTGCGCAACGCCATCGTGCTGATCGACGCGCTGATCAAGGTGCAGCCGAATAACCCATATTTCCATGAGTTGAAGGGACAGGCACTTTTGGAAGGCGCAAAGCCGCTGGAAGCCATCGCGCCGCTGAAGAAGGCCGTGCAGCTGTCGAATAACAATCCGCTCATCGAGATGTTACTTGGTCAGGCACTCGTCGCATCCGATAAACCGGCCTATTCGGACGAGGCCGTCACCATTCTGAAAGCGGCATTGTCGCGGGAACCGGAAGCGCCCATCGGCTACACGCAACTTGCGATGGCCTACGGCAAGAAAGGCAACCTCGCTGAAGCCGATCTCGCCTCGGCGCAGGCCGCCTATCTGCGCGGCGACCAGAAGACCGCGCGTGAAATTGCGTCGCGCGCCAAAACGCGCTTTGCAATCGGCACGCCGGGCTGGGTAAAAGCCGACGACATTGTTAACACCAAGCCGATAAAGAATTGAACCGGCGGATAAATTGACCGCCCACAAGAGCCTCGAAGGACACTCCATGCGCGCGTTTCGCCTCCTCGCTCCCCTCGTCGCCACGATTGCTATCGCAGGCGCTTCCGCCGCTTACGCGCAAGATTTCTCCGCGAGCCAGAAGAGCGAGATCGAAAAGATCATCAAGAACTACCTGACCGCCAATCCCGAACTGCTCGAGGAAATGAGCGCCGAGTTGCAGAAGCGCCAGGCGGTCGCCGAGGAAGCCAAGCACAAGGCCGCCGTCGAAAAACATGCCGACCTGATCTTCAAGTCGCCGCGCGGCGTCGTCATCGGTAACCAGAACGGCGACGTGAATTTCGTCGAGTTCTTCGATTACAATTGCGGCTATTGCAAAAAGGCAATGACCGACATGCTCGATCTGATGAAATCGGATTCCAAGCTGCGCGTCGTGCTCAAGGAATTCCCCGTTCTCGGACCGGGCTCGATGGAAGCTGCTCAGGTTGCGGTTGCGGTCCGCATGCAGGATCCGACCGGCAAGAAGTATCTCGACTTCCATCAGAAGCTGCTCGGTTCACGCGGCCAGGCCGACAAGGCACGCGCGCTCGCCGCCGCCAAGGAAGCGGGTCTCGACATGGCGCGACTTGAGAAGGACCTCACGAGTCCTGAAATCAAGGCGACGCTCGAAGAGAACTTCAAGATCGCCGAGGACATGGGTCTGAACGGCACGCCGAGCTACGTGATCGGCAAGGGCGTTGTCGTGGGCGCTGTCGGCATCGAAGGCCTGTCGAAGAAAATCTCCGAGGCGCGCTGCGGCAAGGCAGCCTGCTGATCGCTTTACGGTGTGCTGCGGGCGACGTGACGGCGCCCCCGCGGCGATCCTTCACGATTGGTTAACCAACGACTTCCCCGCTGTTTGCGGGCATTTTAGCCAATTCGCGCGTGTTTTAACGGTGAATCGGCGCGCCGTTCAGGCTTCCATCCAAGCCGCATGTTGCCTATAAACCGGCGAAAGCCGCGCCTGGCGCGCATTTTCTCGCCGACATTGCTGGATTTGGGTTTCGGATGGCAAAGACGATCTATGTGCTCAACGGGCCGAACCTCAATCTGCTCGGCACCCGTGAGCCGGAGACCTACGGCCACCAGACTTTGGCCGATGTCGAAAAACTCTGCCACGAGACTGCATCGCGTTTCGGCATGACGGCCGACTGCCGGCAATCCAATCGCGAAGGCGAGCTGATCGATTTCGTCCACGAAGCCGGCGCAAAGAGAGCTGCGGGCATTATCATCAATGCGGGCGGCTATTCTCACACGTCGATCGCGTTGCACGACGCGCTGGTCGGCGTGAAAATTCCAACCGTGGAAGTGCACGTCTCCAACATCTATGCGCGCGAACGCTTCCGTCACCATTCATTTGTCGCCTCCGCTGCATTTGCCACGCTTTGCGGTTTCGGCGTCGAAGGCTATCGTCTCGCAATCGCGGGCCTTGCTGCGAAGCTCGGCGTCGCGGCGAAAGCCTGATACATTCCACTGAAAGAAATCCCGGATCGAATATGGCCCGTCAGCCGCAACAACCAACGAACGCAAAAGCAAAATCGGGCGACGAGCGCGAATTGATCCGCGACCTTGCGACATTGCTCGATGAAACGAACCTGACCGAGATCGAGATCGAACGGGCGGGCCTTCGGGTTCGCATCGCGCGAAACGTCACTGTCGCAGCCTCGGTCGCTGCACCGGTCGCGCACAAGGCACCGGTTGCCGTTGCAGCACCTAGCGCGGTGCCAGCGGCGGCTGATGTCGCCAAGCATCCGGGCGCAGTCCCCTCGCCGATGGTCGGCACGGCCTATCTCGCATCCGAACCCGGCGCGAAACCCTTCATCGAGATCGGAAGCAAGGTGAAGGCCGGCGAGACACTTCTGATTATCGAAGCGATGAAAACGATGAATCAGATTCCATCGCCGCGCGCGGGCACCGTCACGCAGATTCTCGTCGAAGACGGCCAGCCGGTCGAATTCGGCGAGCCGCTCGTCATCATCGAATAATTCCAGTCAGCGTCAGGCGCCGCGATGTTCGACAAGATCCTGATTGCCAATCGCGGCGAGATCGCATTGCGCGTTCTGCGCGCGTGCAAGGAACTCGGCATCGCCACCGTTGCCGTGCATTCGACAGCGGACGCGAACGCGATGCATGTCCGCCTCGCGGATGAGAGCGTCTGCATCGGGCCGCCGCCCGCGAAGGACAGCTATCTCAACGTCCCTGCGTTGCTTGCGGCCTGTGAAATCACAGGCGCCGACGCCGTGCATCCCGGCTATGGATTTCTCTCGGAGAATGCGCGCTTCGCCGAAATTCTCGCCGAGCACAATCTGCATTTCATCGGACCCAAGGCGGAGCATATCCGCACGATGGGCGACAAGATCGAAGCGAAGAAAACCGCCAAGCGTCTGGGCATTCCTGTCGTTCCGGGTTCGGACGGTGGTGTCGGTCCGGGCGACGATGCGATGGCGATCGCCAAGAAGATCGGATTTCCGGTTCTCGTGAAAGCAGCGGCAGGCGGCGGCGGACGCGGCATGAAGGTCGCGCAGACCGAAGGCGATCTTGCTTTGGCGCTGTCCACCGCCAGCAACGAAGCAAAAGCCGCATTCGGCGACGGCGCGGTCTATCTGGAAAAATATCTCGGCAAGCCGCGTCACATCGAAGTTCAGGTTCTCGGCGACGGACGCGGTGGCGCGATCCATCTCGGCGAGCGCGACTGTTCCTTGCAGCGGCGTCACCAGAAAGTCTGGGAAGAAGGCCCCTCGCCCATCATCAACGCCGCAGCGCGCGCCAAGATCGGCGAGACCTGCGCAAAAGCGATGCGCGAGATGCAATATCTCGGTGTCGGCACGATCGAGTTTCTTTACGAGGACGGCGAGTTCTATTTCATCGAGATGAACACGCGTATTCAGGTCGAGCATCCGGTGACGGAAATGATTACCGGCATCGACCTCGTGATCGAGCAAATTCGCGTCGCGGCCGGCGGCGATCTGCCGTGCAAGCAGAGCGATATTGTCATCAACGGCCACGCCATCGAGTGCCGCGTGAATGCGGAAAACCCGGTGAACTTCCGGCCGTCGCCCGGCAAGATCATGCAATACCATCCTCCGGCCGGATTGGGCGTGCGCATCGATTCCGCCGTCTATCAGGGCTACGTCATTCCGCCCTATTATGATTCACTGGTCGGCAAGCTGATTGTCCACGGCAAGACTCGCGGCGAATGCCTGATGCGGCTGCGCCGCGCGCTCGACGAAATGGTGGTCGATGGCGTGGAGACGACGTTGCCGCTGTTCCGCGCGCTGGTACGGGAACCGAATATTATCGACGGCGACTATCATATTCACTGGCTGGAACAATATCTGGCGCGCGGCGACACCAACGCGCATTGATCGCGTTTCATGCCTGCCGTGCTATGATGCGGCATGAGTTCGCGCGACAACGCCTCCTCCGAGATCACGCCTGAAGTTCTGCTGCGCGCCTATTCCTGCGGAATCTTTCCGATGTCGGAAAGCGCCGACGATCCGACGATCTTCTGGGTCGAGCCGGAACGGCGCGGCATCATTCCGCTCGACAAATTGAATATATCGTCGCGCCTTGCACGCACCGTGCGCTCGGACCGATACCGCATCACGATCAACGCGGCATTCAAGCAGACAATCGCGGGATGTGCCGAGCCGCAGCCGGGCCGCGACGATACCTGGATCAACCAGCGCATCCGCGATCTTTATTTCGGCCTCTACAACATCGGTCATTGCCACAGTGTCGAGGCGTGGGACGGCGATGAACTCGTCGGCGGCCTCTACGGCGTCAGTCTGGGTCGCGCGTTTTTCGGCGAAAGCATGTTTCATCGCGCGCGCGACGCATCGAAGGTCGCGCTGGTTCATCTGGTCGCGCGGCTGACCGCAGGCGGATTTGTGCTGCTCGACACGCAATTTGTAACCGAGCATCTTCGGACACTTGGCGCGATCGAAGTGTCGCGGGAGAAATATCGTGCGATGCTGGACGACGCGGTCGAGGGTGACGCCGATTTCTTCGCGCTGCCGCGCGAAATCTCCGGCGCAAAGGCGCTCGCACAACTTCGCGGAAATTGACCTAGTTACGGAAAGCCGGGAACGGATTCGGTGCCGGCTGACGCGGCTGAGGCGACGGCCCGCCCGGTGCGGCCGACGGCTGTTTCGCAGGCAGACTCTTCTTCTGTCCGACAGGTGCTGCAACCGGCTTCGGCGCTTCCTGTTGTTGAGCCACCGTCGAGTCCGGCTCTTTGCAGTCCGTCAGCCAGATGTCGTAAATCGGATGCTCGATGCCGTGCAGGCCGGGGCTCGCGGCGAACATCCAGCCGGAAAAAATCCGCTTCACTTCGCCTTGCAGCGTGATCTCATCCACTTCGACGAATGCATCGGTATTGGCCGATGCCGTCGCGGGCCGCGTGTAGCAGGCCTGCGGCTTGATACGCAGCGCGCCGAACTGCACCGTCTCGCCCATCTCCGCGTCGAACTTGATGATGCGCCCGGTGATTTTGTCGAGACCGGCGAACACGGCCTGCTTGTTGACGATCTTCTGCGCCGGCGGTTCGGTCACGACCTCGTCGCCCGGCTGCAAGGTTGCGGGCGTCGGAGGCGTCGCAGCGCCGCCGCGCGGCTGCTTTTGTCCCGGCGGCAGGCCCGGCAGCGGATTTGGCGGTGTGGCCGCGACGTTCGGCGTGCCCTGTCCCGGCACCGCAGGCTGGTTCGGTGCGGCCGCAGTTCCGGGCGGAGGCGGCAGAGGTTGCGATTGAAACGATCCAGGCGGCGGGACGACCTGACCCTGAGGCCGGGTCGGCGTCGGCAGCACGCGGCCTTGCGGCAACTCGGGCACTTCCTCTTCTTCGACGTCCGGCTGCTCGCGCGGCCCGACAGCTGCCGGCGGGCGCGGCCGGTCCGAGAAGATGTTGCCGATCTGTGCGTTCGCAGGCGTTGCAAACTGCACCGTCAGCGCACCGAGAAGTGCGGCGAAAGCAACGGCTGTGGCTGGTCGGAACATTGTGCGCGGACTACTCGGCGAATCGGGCTCGCGACATTTTACAGGCAATGCGCCGCGCGCAGGTCCATCGGTTAACATGTGGATTGCGGCGGGGAAAGGGCAGCTACTGGCCCGGAGTCCAAGGCTGATAGTCGCCGGTCGCTTTCGGGCGGCGTCCGGTCGAAAGCGTCGATCCGGGCGGACGATAGGCAGCGGGTGTGCCGGTCATGTTCGGACGGTGCGGCTTCTGCCATTCGCGCGGCGTGTAGCTTTCCTCCGTCGGCGGCACATCGACGGTGTGATGCAGCCAGCCATGCCATGACGGCGGAACGCGGGTCGCTTCCGCATAGCCGTTGTAGACAACCCAGCGGCGCTCAAACCCGAGCGTCGGATCGATCTTTCCGCCACGCGTGCGGAAATAGCGGTTGCCGCCCTCGTCCTCGCCGACGAGTTCGCCGAAGCGCCATGTCCACAACTGCGTGCCGAACGTCGAGCCGTTCCACCAGGTAAAAATGCGGAGCAAAAACAGCTTCATAGCGGGGTGTCCGAAATCGGCGGGCGCGGATGCGCGGCTCATATTTGATGGCATTCGCCCTGTGATTTGTCCAGCGCGAACAGGGGCTTGATGCATTGCGTGAACAATGTTCCGCGTCACGCGTTGTTTAGCCCCGTCACATCCGCGGGCTTCTTCATGGTTGAGACAATCCGATACAGTTTCGCCGACATCGCCGCCACACTTTCGGTATTGCCGAACTGGCTGCTGACGACGCTGATCGTCGGCGGCTCGGTTGTGCTGGCGTCCGGATTTTATGCGGCGTTCGTGCAGATCATGCGCAGCACGTTCGGTGCGAGGCATCCCAACACGCGCACGCTCTTCACCCGCAGCAAGGGGCCGTTGCGCCTCGGCCTGCTTGTGCTCGCGCTCGCGCTTTCGGTCAAAGTCGCGCCGATCAACGCCGATGCTGCGAACGTGTTTTCCAATATCCTGAACGTGGCTTTGATCGCGCTGCTCGGCTGGATCGCCTCCACCGCCGTCCAGATCGCCGCGCAGATTTACACCCGCCGATTCAAACTCGACGCCGAAGACAATCTGCTCGCGCGCAAGCACGTCACGCAGGTGCAAATCCTTCGCCGTGCCGCAGATACGCTGATCGTCATCGTGACGATTGCGGCTGCCCTGATGACGTTCGAGGATGTCCGGCAATACGGCGTCAGTTTGTTCGCGTCTGCCGGTGTTGCGGGTCTTGCCATCGGTCTCGCAGCGCGGCCGTTGCTGGCGAACCTGATCGCCGGCGTGCAGATCGCGACGGCCCAGCCCATTCGCCTCGACGACGTCGTATTTCTCGAAAATGAATACGGAACCATCGAGGAGATCACCTCAACCTATGTCGTCATCAAATTGTGGGACTGGCGGCGCATGGTGGTGCCGTTGAGCTACTTTATCGAAAAACCGTTCCAGAACTGGACGCGCGAGACGTCCGCGCTGATCGGGTCTGTCTTTCTTTACGTCGATTACACGGTGCCGATTGAAAAGCTGCGCGAAAGGCTGATGGAAATCGCGCGCGCGTCGCCGCTGTGGGACGGGCGTGTTGTCGTGCTTCAGGTGAGCGACGCCAAGGATCATACGATCGAGTTGCGCGCGCTCGTCAGTGCCCGAAGCGCGCCCGCGTCTTGGGATCTGCGCTGCGAAGTCCGCGAAAAACTCATCGCGTATTTGCAGGAAGAATTTCCGGATGCGCTTCCGCGGACGCGTCAGGAGGTTCTTGGCCGCCGTGCGTTGCGCGAGACCGGCCACCCTTCCCTGATACCTCAGGACGGACCTGAAACCCTCCAGCGCGCCCGTTCCTGAACCGGAACCGCCCCAGAAGCGCCTGAATTCAAACCAAAAATCTGGACGGTGAAACGGGAACACGCCAATATCCCGCGCGTTAGACCCGTCGTTTCGACTGTCTGAGTGGGATTGGAGTTTAAGAGATGATGACCTTGAAAAAGGCCTGCGCGATTGCCGCCATCGCGGCTGCTTTGCCGTTGACTATGGTGTCGTCGGGCGACGCTGCGCCGCTCGCACGCAATGCTGCGCTGTCGTCGGCGGCAGCCCATAGCAGTTCGGACGTGACGCAAGTTCAGTGGCGCGGCCGCCGTGGCGGCTGGGGTCCGGGTGTCGGCATCGGTCTTGCCGCCGGCGCTCTGATCGGCGGCGCGATCGCTGCGGGTTCGGCACCTTATTATGGACCGGGCTATGGCTATGGCTACGGCCCCGGTTACTACGGACCGGCCTATGCGCCCGCCCCGGTTTACGTCCAGCCCGGTTACGGCGGCGGCGACGATGTCGCGTACTGCATGCAGCGATACAGGTCCTACGACCCGGCGTCGGGCACCTATCTGAACTACGACGGCAACCGCTATCCCTGCCCGTAAGCGGATCCAAATTTAGAAAATGCGAAAGCGGCGCATGCGAATGCGCCGCTTTTGTTTTGACTTCAACTGCCGATCAGAACGTGACCTTGACGCCGCCTTTTGCGGTCGCGGTGCGGCTTAAGTCCGTCGTCGCCGTGTATTCGGCCGCGCCGAACACCGTCCAGCCCGAGACATGCCGCCAGTCGAATCCGATGCCGCCGTAA
>JAFKKP010000193.1 GCA_017305515.1 Hyphomicrobiales bacterium | reverse complement strand
TCGATCCGAATCAGATGCTGCCGGCCGGACGCAGCTACTACCGCTATTCCGGTTCGCTAACGACGCCCCCATGCAGTGAGATTGTAAATTGGCTTCTTCTGCGAGATCCTGTCCAAGTCGCAAAATCCGATATCCAGACGTTCGGAGGATTGTTCCCTATGAATGCGCGCCCGGTACAGATGGACAATCGTCGATTCGTGCTGAGCTCGTGACTCGCTCTTCAAACAAAGCGCGTCGCGCCGGCAAATCCGAAGGCATAGCACCTCCACCGCCTCCGTATTTCTCGGTTCATTTTGTCGGCTTTGATTTCACGCGAACTTGCGCTGGAAGGTTTTTCCGACGGGTTGGGGATGAGGCGCTATCTCATCGGTGCGGTGCTGATGGGATTTGGCGCAATGCTCGCCGGAGGATGCGCTGTCGGCGCTGGAATCACGGGCGCTTCGGTTTTTGCTTCGACTGCCTGGATAGTTCTTATTGGTATGTGGCTTAGTGCAGGGCTCACCGATTACATCGTCGATAGGTAATATTGCTTTATTTGTGGATCGGGCTTTTTAGGTTATTTCTCACACAACTATGCTATTGCGACGCTAGAGGTTGCCTTGCCATCAATCCAATTGCGTTCAACAATCACCTGTCCAAATTGCCGCGTACAGGCGGTTGAATCAATGCCCACAGACGCATGCCGATATTTTTATGACTGCAAAGCCTGTGGCGCACGTCTCAAGCCGCTTGCCGGCGATTGTTGCGTGTTTTGTTCCTATGGCTCATTTCCCTGTCCTCCAATTCAGGAACGCGGCACTTGTTGCTAGCGCGATCAGGTTCTCGATTTAGATTGAGGCACGCTCCGATCGGCAGCAAATGCCTATCGGGCATCGCTCGCAACCACAAAAACAGAAGATAAGATTAGTCGCCTGTGGCAATCCCTTGAACCGCTCAGAAAATATGACCTCGTCTGTCAGATCAAAAACGAGTTGTAAGGCTCGACAACCAGTCTGGCGTTACGTTGTTCAGGAACGTTTCGGCGATTTTATCAAAGCCCGTCAGAACAAACAGACCGACAGCAGCAAAAATCAAACCCAATACAGGTTTAGCCGCGCTCGCCGATCTCGCCAACAAATCTCTTCGCCCAAGTATGACGCGTCTTGAACCATAGGCTAGCAATAAAATTGGCGTTGATGCACCGACGCCAAAAATGGCCATAGTAAGAGCAGCACGCGTCAAAGATTGTCCTTGGGCAGCAAGCCCAACTGCTGCGCCGAGTGTTGGTCCAGAGCACGGAGACCAGATCGCCCCCAATAACATGCCGAGTACGAATTGACCGAGAAGGCCGTCGGGTTGAATCCGTTGCATCAGCGCTTGACCACCGGCCGCAACCGGACCTGCAGCTGTCGCGAATTTTTCCTGCAATCGCGGGATTAACAGCACAAGTCCGACGCCTAATATCAAAAAAGCGACCGCATATCGTATAGAGCCGCTGTCAATACCAACGTTAAAGCCAATTGACGCAATTCCAATACCGACAAGCGCGAATGAGAATGAAAGTCCGAAAGCAAGCGCTATCGGACCGAGTTTATGCTTCTCCAAAACGCCGAATAAAACCATTGGCAGAATCGGGAGCACACACGGCGACAAAGTAGATAAAGCGCCAGCAGCAAAGCTCAGCGCAAAATTACTGAGTCCAGTCACAACTATAGTGCTTTATCGACAAGAGACGTGATCGTCGTCGCATTGGTGTCGCCTGTAGAACGACCTACCTCCACATTGCCCTTGAATAGGATCAGCGTACTTTGACTCTGCACGCGAAAGCGGCGCAGTACATCCTTCGAGGTGTCGAAATCGACATCAAATACGACGAGCTTCGGATTTGACGATTCGAGACTCTGTATAATTGGACGCTGTCGCGTACATGTCGGACACCAAGGCGCTGTTACATCGATCAAGATCGACTTGCCGCCCGCCTGCGCTTTTTCAAACGCATTTGAATCGTACGGCTGCCCCGCCGCTGCACTAAATGCACTGGCTAGCAGCACCGTACCTGCGATCATTGCCTTAGATAATTGTGTTTTCATATGAAGCCCTCACTTTAGGTTCTGCTTTCGCGTTCGCAGGATTCCGGGTGGACGAGTAAGCTAGATTGTTCGCGCCGAGGCTCCGGCTCGATTCGATATGCAAAAGCGGGGAACCGCAAACGGCTCCCCGCAATCGCTGTAGCAAAAATTACCCAGCGACGTATTTTCCGCCCATTGCGGTGCACTTCGCTTCGGTCGCCATGCTGAAGCCCTGACCCTTGCAGGCATTCATGCCTTTGCAAGAATTCGACGCGCTTTTGCAAGCGCTCTGCCCCTTGCATGCGTTT
This sequence comes from Hyphomicrobiales bacterium, assembly GCA_017305515.1. Taxonomy (GTDB): domain Bacteria; phylum Pseudomonadota; class Alphaproteobacteria; order Rhizobiales; family Xanthobacteraceae; genus Afipia. Next base: position 418 of record JAFKKP010000193.1, on the reverse strand, counting down.
GCAGCGATGCACTTGCCCATTGCAGCCTGCGCAGGCGTCGAACCGGTCGAAGCGGCTGCGCCAGCGAGAAAGAGCGTTGCGGCAGCGATTGCAAGCGTGGCACCGGATTTGGAATCCATCTTCATGTCAGTCTCCTTGAGGTTTCATTTAAAAGTCCTGCGGCACGCTTTGCGCTACCAAATACGCATAGGTCGAGGACGGGTTGAGAGAGACCGCGCTATGGCATCGGCCGCTCAATTTCAATTGCCGACAAGTGATTAGCTCTCGCGTGGGTCGCCTCCCGTGGCACGTAGCAGTCAATGATCGACCGACGCGGCTCCCGGTCCTGCGATCGCAAGCCAAAGAAACACAGCAAAGTAAGTCGCCTCTTCGAAACCGAGCAATGTCTCCAGCGAATCGACATCGCCCCACTTGGCTG
>JAFKKP010000192.1 GCA_017305515.1 Hyphomicrobiales bacterium | reverse complement strand
ATTCGGCGATCCGCAAGGGCAGCCGCGTCAGCGTACTGTCGTTCGGCGACCGCATCGCCGGCTACGCGAATTACGGACGCAACCGCGCGCGCAGCCTGCATTTTGAAGGCGAGATCTACGAGCTTTATCTGCGCCCCGAATTTCAGGGTCTCGGCTTCGGCCGCCGCCTGTTCACCTCGGCCAAGCGCGACCTCGTGCAGAGCGGCCTCAAGAGCATGGTGATCTGGGCGCTGTCGGATAACGAACCGGCGGTCGATTTCTATCGCACGCTTGGCGGACGTATGGTCGCGCGCTCATCCGAAACGTTCGGCTCCAGGTCGCTCGACAAGGTCGCGTTCGCCTGGAATTCCTGAATAGCTTCCGGCGTCACGACGCGCTAAACCCGCCCGATCATTGATCCAATCGTCAGACGGGCCGTATCGCGATGCGTATCGACGCCATTACCATCGGCAGCAATCCTCCTCATGAAGTGAACGTCATCATCGAAGTGCCGGTCGGCGGCGAGCCGATCAAGTACGAGATGGACAAGGACGCGGGCACGCTGGTGGTGGATCGCTTTCTCTACACCGCGATGCGCTATCCGGGAAATTACGGCTTCATCCCGCATACACTGTCGGACGACGGCGACCCCTGCGACGTGCTGGTCGCCAACACGCGCGCCATCGTTCCGGGCGCCGTGATCGCCGTGCGCCCGGTCGGCGTTCTGTTCATGGAAGATGAGGCGGGAGGCGACGAGAAGATCGTTGCCGTGCCGACATCGAAACTGACACAACGCTACGATAAGGTGAAAAACTACAGCGACCTGCCCGAAATCACGCTGCAACAGATTCAGCACTTCTTCGAGCACTACAAGGATCTCGAGCCGAAGAAGTGGGTCAAGGTGATCCGCTGGGGCAATGCCGAGGAAGCGCAGAAGCTGATCGTCGAAGGCATCGCCCGCGCCAGGAAATAAATAGCCGAAGGACAGCCGATGCGCCGCTTTCTCAGATTGATCCGCAACATTCTCGCATTGATCGTTCTGGCTGTCGTTCTGCTTGCGGGAGTTCTCGCCTACAACACGTTCAGCAATCCGTCGCGCCAGATTGACGTCGCCGCTATTCCGAAGATGCCGGTCGATGAGGATGCGGTCTCCAGGCGGCTCGCAGTTGCGATCCAGCTTCAAACCATCGCCGAAGTTTCAAATCCCGACGCCAATGCCGACGCCTTTCGCGGCATTCTCGCGCATATCGAGGCGAACTATCCCGCATTCGGCGCCGCCGTGAAGCGCGAAGTCATCGCCAATTACAGCCTGCTTTACACATGGCAGGGCAGCGATCCGAACGCGAAGCCGATTGCGCTGCTCGCGCATCAGGACGTTGTGCCGATCGCACCGGGCACGGAAGGCGATTGGGAAGTGCCGCCGTTCAGCGGCGCGATCAAGGATGGATATATCTGGGGCCGCGGCTCTTGGGACGACAAGGGCAATCTGTTTTCCATTGTCGAAGCCGCCGAACTTCTGGCGAAATCGGGCTTCAAGCCGAAGCGCACGATCTATTTCGCGTTCGGAGCGGACGAGGAAATCTCCGGCAAGCGCGGCGCGACCGGCATGGCGAAGCTGTTGCAATCGCGCGGCGTAAAGCTCGATTTCATTCTCGATGAAGGCCTGCTTATCACCGACGGCATCATCAAGGGCGTCGATCAGCCCGTCGCCGTGATCGGTGTCGCTGAAAAAGGCTACGTCACTATCGACGTCAGCGCGACCGCACCGCCGGGCCATTCGTCGTTGCCGCCGCGCGAGACCGCGATCGGGCAAGTCGCAAAGGCGCTGGTCAAGCTGGAGAAAAAGCCGTTTCCGGCCGAGATCAAAGGCGTGATGCGCGAGACGCTGGAAACGACTGCGCCGCATATGGCGATGTTCAATCGGGTGGCGCTGTCGAATCTCTGGCTGCTCGAACCTGTCGTCCGCAAGCAGCTCGAGCAGACGCCGACGACCGCTGCTGCGATTCGCACCACGACCGCGCTGACGATATTCAACGCAGGCAACAAGGAAAACGTGCTGCCCGGCAACGCCACCGCGACGATCAATTTCCGCCTGCTGCCCGGCGACACCGAAGAAAGCGTGCTTGACTATGTTCGCAGCACGATCGCCAACGACAAGATCAAGGTGACGCCGAAGCCCGGCAACACCAACCCGCCGCCGGTGTCGCGGACGGACAGCGAATCCTATCGCGCGCTGAACCGCACCATTCGCGAAGTGTTTCCCGATGTGCTGGTCGCGCCCGGACTGATGGTCGCCGCGACCGATTCGCGCAACTACATCGGCGTCACGGATGCGATCTACCGGTTCACGCCGGTGCGCGCGACAACCGAAGACCTCAAGCGGTTTCACGGAACGAACGAGCGGCTGAGTGTGTCGAACTACGCGGACATGATCCGGTTTTATCGGCGGTTTCTGGAAAACACGGCACAATAGTTGTTGCGCGTTGCAGCAACGAATTTGGTCCGCTGGTTATTGCACCTGCTCGTCGAACGTTCCGAAACGCGATACTCTCAGCCATTCGCTGACGAGTTCGTTCAAGCCTCTGCCGGGAGATAGTTATGAAAAATATCTGGCTGACGATTTTGGCATTGGCGTTTATTGCTGCGAGCGTGCCGGCGGCAATCGCACATCCGATGCATGGAATGCCCCGAGACCCTATCTCGATGGCAGGCTGGTGCGCCAAGAATAGCGGAGGCTTCCACGTTCCGTACCGCGGGTGGCGAACGAGGAATCTCCTCGCGTACCGCACCTGCATGTGGCCGTTCTGG
>JAFKKP010000191.1 GCA_017305515.1 Hyphomicrobiales bacterium | reverse complement strand
AACCAACCACAGCATCGGCGTTCACTTCCGGCACAATCAGCGGCACGTCGGCGTCGTAGCGCCATGCCGAGGAGTTATCGATCACGACGGCTCGCGCCGAGCCGATCTTCGGCGACCATGCCTTCGAGACCGAACCGCCGGCGGACATCAGACAGATATCGACGTCGCTGAAGTCGTAATTTTCGAGGGCTTTCACTTTCAGCGTGCGGTCGCCATACGATACTTCAACGCCCTGGCTGCGGCGGGAGGCCAAAGCCACCACCTCGTCAGCCGGAAACGCGCGTTCGCTCAGGATGTTGAGCATTTCCCGGCCCACATTGCCGGTCGCTCCCACACACGCCACCTTGTAACCCATCGTTCACTCTCCGAAGCAAAAAGCCCTCCCGCAAAGCCCTGCGGAAAGGAAAGAGGGGCGCTTCTATGCGAAAAACAGCCCAAATACAACGCAGAAGCGGGCTTTCGCCGACTGTAGCCCATCGCGGCTGGAGACGGAATTAACGCGAAAATTCGCAGCCGGTTTCAAGAAGTGAAATTTCGCGCATGAGCCCGATCGTACTCGATCAGCCTGCACTGGACCGGTCCGGCTTTCACCCGGCGCTGCGCAGCTTTGCCGACGAATGCAGCGCCGTTTTCGTCCGGATCCTCGCTTATGTCTGCGGACTAGCTGTGCTGGCGGCCATCGTTGCCGATCTTTTCGCGGCTGTCCCAATCGGCCCGACAATTCAGGCCGCAGCCGCACCGGCGTGGGCACCCGCCACCAAACCGCATCCAGCATTCGCGATCAGCCAGCTGGATTCGAGCGCCAGAACAGACGCTTATGAGATTCTGCGGCATCCCGATGGCGGCCGGAGAGACATTCTGCGCTGGGGTATATCGGCGGCGGAGCCGGTGAGTTTCGAGGTCGAAATCTATCGGCCCGGCGGCGAGATCGACGCGTTCGCGGCTGCCGATACCGACCTCGCGTTCCGCATGGGTTTGCGTAGTTCAGGCGAAGCCGAGAACGCCGGCGTCATCGACACAAAATTCGGGCCTGTCGCGCTGCTGCGTTTCGGGGGCGAGAAAAAAGCGCCGGCCTGCATGGCGTTCGTCAAAGCGTTCGACGCGCCAAATCTGCGGATCAGCGGCTGGACCTGTCAGGGCGATTCGCCCGCAGCCCAGCGCATTCAGATCGGCTGCACGCTCAATCGTCTCACGCTACTGTCGGCCGGAAACGATCCGAAAGTCGCCGAACTGTTCGCCCGCGCCGAACTGAAACGTGCCGGTTGCCCAGCTGCCGCCGCACCAAATACCGACTGGGTCACAGGGCCGCAGGAGCCGGTCTTGCGCGGCCGGATTTGAGCGCGAATCGCTCTAAATCCCTGTCTTTCATGCAACATTTTGACCGATGCGGGCGTTATTGTCGGCCTGTGTGGCCCGTTTGACCTTGTGGCCCCATGAGCCGAACGGCTAAATAGGCGCAACATTTTTGGGATTTTCCGCGAGGATATGATGGCTTTGAAAACTCTGGTCGCTGGCGCCGCGTTGGTGGCCGTTGCTGCGCTGGGTCTTGGCGCAACGGGTGCGGACGCGCAGACGCCGCCGAAGAAGAAATACGTGCGCACCTATTACGGACCGTCGCAGGGCTATCGCAATCCGAACTACTCCTACATGGCCGGACCGCGCACCCGCGTTTACGTGACGCGCCGTTCCTGGCTCGATGCCGGCACCGAAGTGAACCCCGGCGACCGCAAATTCACCGACTATGCGCTGGCGCCCGGCTACTCCTACGGCCGCTCGATCGACCGCCTCTACACCACGCGCCGCCCGCTCGGCGACACGCCGCTCGATTTCGGCGGTTATCCGACGGCCTTCCCGCTTTACTGACGCGGAATCAAATCGTTATCGACAGCCGCGCCCGGAATTCCATTCCGGGCGTTTCGCTATGGCGAAACGGTGACGGACTTGGAATCGAATGGCGAAAATGTGGCGTCTTGCGATGAACCCAGAGCAGTCTGGCACCCTCTAACAGCGGACGGATGCACGCTTCGACGTGCGCTGAACGCCTTGTGCGAAAGCCGTTCGGGTCTAAACTCTGCGGATTATCATTCTGGATTTTGAGCTTTCATTTTCGAGACCACGGCGGGGGCCATGCGGTCTTTCATTTTCGCGGCGGCAATTTTGGCTGCATCGACGCTTCCGGCGGCGGCGGAAAAACGCGTCGCGCTGGTGATCGGCAATTCGGCCTATCAGAACGTCACCCCGCTCACCAATCCGGCGAACGATGCGAACGCCATCACCGCGACCCTGAAAGGCGCGGGCTTCGATGTTGTCGACTCGCGGCGCGATCTGAAAGCCGCCGAGATGAAGCGTGCGCTGCGCGATTTCTCCGACAAGGCGCGCGACGCCGACATTGCCGTCGTCTACTACGCGGGCCACGGCATCGAAATCGACGGCACGAACTATCTGATCCCGACCGACGCGATGCTGGAGCGCGACATCGACGCGCTCGACGAGGCCGTCGCGCTCGACCGCGTGCTGACGGTGATGGACCCGGCGAAACAGCTACGGCTCGCGATCCTCGACGCCTGCCGCGACAATCCGTTCAACAAGACGATGAAGCGCACCGTCGGCTCGCGCGCCGTGACACGCGGTCTTGCCAAGGTCGAGCCGACAAACGCCAACACGCTGATCGCCTTCGCCGCGAAGGCCGGATCCACCGCATCGGACGGCGACAGCAAGAACAGCCCGTTCACCACCGCGCTCGTCAAGCATATCGCGACGCCTGGCCTCGATCTGCGAATCGCGTTCGGCAAGGTGCGCGACGAT
>JAFKKP010000190.1 GCA_017305515.1 Hyphomicrobiales bacterium | reverse complement strand
CTTATATCGACTTCATGGGCACCAAGAAGTTTGTCGAGCTTTGCCAGAAGCTGGAGAAGAAGTACGGTTCGCGCTTCACGCCGCCGAAACTGCTGATCGACATGGCTGCCAAGGGCGAGACGTTCTACGCGCGTTTCGCGCCGAAAAAGATGGCGGCATAATTTCCGTGCATCGACAATAAAAAAGGCCGGATCGCCGATCCGGCCTTTTTCTTTATCTCAACGAAACCTCACGCTGCCTTCAAAAGGCCTTCGGCCTTCAGGGCTTCCTGAACCTTCGGTCGTGCCGCAACGCGCGTCTTGTACGCCGTCAGGTTCTTGAACTCCGACAGGTCGAACTTCATGCGGTCGGCCCAGGCGAGCATCGTGAACAGATACGCGTCGGGCACCGTGAAGTGATTGCCCATCAGGTAGTCCTTACCCGCCAACGCGCCGTCGATATATTTGAACTTGCCCATCAGGCGGTCCTTGAAGAACTGCTTGGTATCGTCGGAAAGAACCGGCTGGAACAGCGGCCCGAAGTTCTTGTGCAGTTCGCTGCCGATGAAGTTCAGCCATTCCTGCAAGCGGTAACGTTCGTCCGAACCATGCGCGGGCGCGAGATTTTTTCCGGGTGCCTTGTCGGCGATCATCTGCACGATGACGGCACCTTCGGTGAGAAGCTGGCCGCTGTCGGTGACGACCGCCGGCACCTGGCCCTTCGGATTCACTTTAAGATAGTCGCTGCCGTCTTCGAGCTTTTTGGCCTTGAGATCGACCTTGACGAGATCGTAGGGCAATCCGGCTTCCTGAAGCGCGATATGGGGCGACATCGAGCATGCGCCGGGCGAATAATAAAGTTTCATGGGAGCCATCCTTTCTGAAGAGCTTGGCAAGGAAATGCCGGGCTATTAAATGCAGCTGCATGAAGCTGTCAACATTGATGCACCTGCATTCAGTGCGGTACACTCCTTGTTGAACCGGTGAGCCCGACCATGAAACGAAAACCTTCCACCGAAGCAACCGACGCCTGGATCCGCCTGATGCGGGTACAAAGCCGTGTGCTCGATGCCGTCGAGCAGGATCTGAAGAAGGCAGGTTTCCCGCCGCTGGCCTGGTACGACGCGCTGCTGGAATTGTCGCGGGCGCCGTCCGGCGAATTGCGTCCGGTGGAATTGGAAAAGCAGATGTTGCTGCCGCAATATTCGACGTCGCGTCTGATCGACCGGCTGGTCGAGGAAGGTCTCGCCGTCCGCCGCGAGTGCAAGATGGACAAGCGCGGATTGTTCGTTGAAATCACCGACGCCGGACGCGAGTTGCAGAAGAAAATGTGGAATTCATACTCCGCAGCTATCGAACGTCACATCGGCTCTAAACTGTCTGATGCGGACGCGCTCAAGCTCACCGGCCTACTCGACCGGCTTGGCTGTTGCGGCGGCGCGCAGTCTGCGTCCAAAGACGCATCCTCCAAAGAAGCATCGCCCGCGCGATGATTTCGTTTCATCCTCCCGCGCTTGCGGATGCATGCATCCGTGACCGCTTTCTGCCTCGCGCGCACCGCGCCGGAAACCGGACTTCAGATGGCGCGTGACCAGATCGATATGACGCCGTTGCAATCGCGCGAAGAACTCATCGCGTGGATTGAGGCCGGCGTAAAGCCGAAATCCGAATTCCGCATCGGCACGGAGCACGAGAAAACTCCTTTCACTCTCGAGGGCCATAACCCCGTGCCCTACGAAGGCGCGCGCGGCATCGGCGCGCTGCTCGAAGGCATGAAGCTATTGCTTGGCTGGGAGCCGATCACCGAGAACGGAAAGATCATCGGTCTTTACGACGTGACCGGCGGCGGCGCGATCTCCCTTGAACCCGGTGGGCAGTTCGAGCTTTCCGGCGCGCCGCTCGAGACCGTGCATCAGACCGCATCCGAGTTGATGGCGCATCTGGCACAGGTGCGCGAGATAGCTTCGCCGCTGGGAATTGGGTTTCTTGCCCTCGGCATGACGCCATCATGGTCGCGCGCGCAAATTCCGACGATGCCGAAGGGTCGCTACCGCATCATGACGAACTACATGCCGAAGGTCGGAAAATACGGTCTCGACATGATGTATCGCACCTGCACGGTGCAGACCAATCTCGACTTCTCCTCCGAAGCCGACATGGTCAAGAAGCTGCGGGTGTCGGTCGCGTTGCAGCCGGTGGCCACCGCACTGTTTGCGAATTCGCCGTTCACCGAGGGCAAGGCCAACGGCTATCTCTCGTTCCGTTCTGAAATCTGGCGCGACACCGACAACGCGCGCGCCGGGATGATTCCGTGGGCATTCGAGGACGGCATGGGGTTCGAGCGTTGGGTCGACTACGCGCTCGATGTGCCGATGTATTTCGTCAAGCGTGGCGACGAATATATTGATGTGTCCGGTTCGTCGTTCCGCGACTTCTTTGACGGCAAGAACGACAAGATCAAGGGCGAACGCCCCACATTGTCGGATTGGGCCAATCACCTCTCGACGATTTTCCCCGAAGTACGCCTGAAGCGGTATCTCGAAATGCGCGGCAGCGACGGCGTGCCCTGGAGACAGTTGCCCGCTCATCCGGCGTTCTGGGCCGGGCTTCTCTATGACGATGCAAATCTCGATGCGGCTTGGAACATCGTGAAAAACTGGACGGCGGAGGAACGCCAGTCCATGCGCGACGAGGTGCCGAAATTCGGATTCCGGGCCAAGATCGGAAATCGCTATCTGTTCGACATCGCCAAAGAGTGCCTTGCGCTGGCGCATCGCGGTCTGTCGCGCCGCGGTCACGTCGATCATCTCGGCCGTGATGAGACGCGGTAT
>JAFKKP010000189.1 GCA_017305515.1 Hyphomicrobiales bacterium | reverse complement strand
CGTCGAAATCGGCGACGGCGGCATGGCGGACGACGCGGTCGCCATCGGCCACAATTTCGAGGCGGTGCTGGCGGACCTCGAAGAGCGGATGCGCGAAGCCGCTGCCGATCTCAACTTCGAGGAAGCCGCTCGACTGCGCGACGAAGTGAAGCGCCTGCGCGCGACCGAACTCGCCGTGGTTGACGATCCGACCATCAAGCAGCGCGGCGTCGAGGCGAAAGCCGGTGCCTACGCAGGTAAGAAGAAATACGGCGACTCAGCCAATCTACCCGCGCAACTCGACAAGGCCGCAGCCCGTAACAAATCGCGCGCGCGCAAACCTTCGCTCGACGAAATGGGACCGGGGACGGAAAGCAAGATTTTTCAGCCGACCAATTCGCGCGAGTCCGGACCGGAATTTCCGGGGCGTTCCACCGGCGGCGCGCCGGGCCATCGCGGGCGCTGGAAGAAGCGGTGAGACGAGCCGCCGCGCCTTGGCGGAGCGGCGCATTTCTTCTAAAGATGTCGGTGCCTTTCAGTCACGGAACATCCTCATGCGCCTGCGAAGCCTTTCACTGATTGCATTGTTTGCGATTGCCGTTTCGTTCCCGGCTGCAACCTCCTTCGCTGCGAAAAAGGGAGCCGCTGCCAATCAGGACACGAAATCGCAGGACCAGGACGACGCGGCGCAGCCGACCTCGCTAGACAATCTGAAAGACGCGCCGAAACCACCAGAGCTTTTGTGTTCGGGTCCGTTCGCGAAGGACACCAGCCACGCCAAGCTCGAAGCCGCGTTCGGCGCAAAGAACGTCGCCTACAAGGATGTCGAACTGCCCGGCAACTACATGAAGAAAGCGACGGTGATCTTCGACAACGATCCGACAAAGCGCGCGGTGTTTTTCTGGCGCGACGACAAGACGCGGGCGAATCCGTCGTCCATTCTCGTCGAAGCACCTTCGACATGGTCCGGGCCGGGCGGCATCCGCAACGGACTTCCGCTGAAGGATCTTGAGAAGGCGAATGGCGGCTCGTTCAGCATTGTCGCGTTCGGCGGCGTCAACGGCGGTCTGGCGTCGGGACTGAAAGGCCCGTTCGTGAACATCACCGGAGGCTGCACGGTACAGCCGCGTTTCGAGCCGGGAATCGCCAACCCGCTGCCGCCCCGCTACGCGTCCGTGACCGGTGAACAGACGCTGGTGTCGAACAACTTCATGCTGCGGCGTGTCCGGCCCCAGATCAGCGAATGGCGGGTTAACTACCAATAACCAAACGGCAGAGGCGCTCCCGGGAGGCGGGCTCGCCGCGTTCAGCGAACTGTCTGATTCGCCATCCGAATCCTGCGGCTAATGTCCCGGCGTGAATCAGCGTTGCACACCATTTCAGCGAGATCGCCGCACGTTTCGCATTTGTGCAATGCAATAGCGCCATTGCTGATTAGCTCGCTGTCTGACACACAGTATACCAAAGTTAAGAGCAGTTCGGCACGGCGTCAAAGGCGACGCCCTCTGGGCCGATTGCTGTTTTGTAAATTCAAATTTCAGGACCAGCCAAAATGACAGAGCACAGTCTCTGGCGTTTTTCGCGCGCGATTCATCGCGCGATCAACGAAGGTCAGACCGACCAACTCGAGGAAATGCTCGACGACGATGTCGATTGGGCAATTTACGGACCGATCGACATGTTTGCCTTTCTCGGCGCGCGCCGCGGAAAGCAGGCTGTCCTCGAAGTCATCAAGCAGATCGCGCAGGCGGTCAGCGTTCACAAGTTCGACCGTGAATCGGTCATGCTAAGTGAGAACGCGGCGTCTTCGCTGATGCGCTATTCGGTGACGCCGGCGAAAGCCAGCAAGCCGATCAGCGTGCGGCTGGCGCATTTCGCCCGGTTTGAGGCGGGGCGGCTCGTCAGCCTGCGCGCCGTGATGGATACGTTCGATCTCGTCGAACAGACTCTCGGCCGGCAAATTCATTTGCCGAAGATCGCATAATAGCCGCACTCAAGACGGCGAACCCAACTAAAACGGCCCCGTGCGAGCGGGGCCGTTCTTTTGTTCTAACGCTTGATGACGATCGCCGGGCCGTGATGACGCCAGCCACGGTGCCAGCCGCGGTCGTGACGCCATTCGGCGCGGGCATGATGCCAGCCTTCATGACGGTGCATGCCGCCCTGCTTGATTACAACCGTCTCGGCGGATGCCGGAACGGACAGCGCGACCGCCGCAGCAGCCGCAAACATCAGAGCAATTTTCTTCATGGGTTCCTCCTCAGGTCTCACGTGTCGAAATCGACACACCCCAATGTTTCAATTGCGCCGATGTTCCGAGGATCGAACCCGGCAAGCCACAATTGCGACAGAGACGAATGGAACAAACACAATCCGGACAGATTCCACTTTTCAAAACGTCGATAATTCATGCGTGATGAGATCAATCGAGGCACAGCTTCCGCCGCGAAAGATGATATTAACATTCATCGGTCCAAATCCGGCAGAGCGGATTGTGAAACGGCCGGACGCAATGTCATGAATCGAATTTTGAAACTGAAAACCGGCATGATGTTGCTGGCACTGGCCTCCAGTGTTTGCATGACGGCTTCGCTGCGCGCCGAGGACGCACAAACCAGCCAGGCGCAGCCGGAAGAATACACGCCGCCGCAGGACATCGACTGGAGCCAGCTTGCGACCGATCCGCCGCAGACGATCAACAAGCCGCTGAAGCCGGGACGCAAGGCCGCGCCGATTTACAGCAACGACGCCAACTGGAAGCGCGACGACAAGCCTGACGGCTCGTCGGCTGTGACGGTGAAGCAGCCCATCGTGCCGTTCTGGGATACGCGTATCGGTGCCGACATGAATGTCGCGCCGGATGGCCCGGTCA
>JAFKKP010000188.1 GCA_017305515.1 Hyphomicrobiales bacterium | reverse complement strand
CAGAAACTAGGGCTGCAACCGAAACTCGGCGCGCAGGGCGGCGAGGGTTCTCCGAATCACCGGCAAGAATGGCTGCTGCCGACGACAGACCAGATTACCATGTCGCGCGCGATCCTGTTCAGGCCCGACGGCAAAGGCCCGTTCCGGTTGGCGCTGATCGCGCATGCGTCGCCGTCCTCGCGTGACGCACGTGCGAAGATGCCGCAGCCCGAATATCCCGCACTTGCTGCGGCGTTGGTTGCGCGCGGTTTCGCAGTCGTCATTCCGCAGCGGCTGGGTCACGGCAAAACCGGAGGCCCGTATCTCGAAGACCCCGACGGCTGCGAGAACGGCGAATACACCATGTCGGCGCAGGCGACGGGCGAAGCGATCGAGACCGCGCTGAACTTCATGCGCACGCAGCCCTTCATCCGCAAGGACGCCGCCGTGGTGGTCGGCGACGATGCCGGCGGATGGGGCGCGCTCTATCTCGCCGATCAGAATCCGAAAAGTCTTTCGTCGATTATCGTGTTTGCGCCGGGGCGCGGCGGGCGGAAAGACAATCGCGCCGGTTCGGTTTGCGCGCCGGACAGGCTGATTGCCGCCATGACCGATTTCGGCGACGGCGCGAAGGTGCCGGTGACGTGGTTTGTCGCGCAGAACGATTCGTTTTTTACGCCGGAGTTTTCCAAACAGCTTGCGGACGCGTTCGCCGAGGACGCAGGCCTCGTGGATTTTCAGATTCTCCCGCCCTATGGCGACGAAGGACATGCGCTGGCGCAGACCGGCGATCAGGCGCTGATGGAGCAACTGCTCGCGAATGTGAAAGGCTTGGCGGTGCAGGCACCATCGACGCAGCCGCAAGGCGTAGCGGCCAAGGCGAAGCAGTGAACTGACTTCAACTCACCGGCGATTTGGCGAGAATTTCTTCCGCCGCCCGCGCGCCTGTCTCCTGCGCGCCATGCGCGGTCGAGAAGAAATGCGGCGAGGTCGCTTCACCTGCAAAGAACAAACGATCGTCGACGGGCGCAGCAAGGACTGCGCGCTTGTCGGCGTGACCCGGCAGCGCATGTGAGTATGATCCATGCGCGAACGGATCATGCGCCCAGCGCGATTCGCCGAGCGGTTTGAGTTTCTTGCGATAGTCGTTGCCGAGAATGGCGGCGATCTCGTCGATGCTCGCGGCGATCAATGCGCCTTCGCCTGCGTCTTCGAGTTCGCGTGCGAATTTGCCGCCGAAAAATCCCTCGATGCAATTTTGCCCGAATGGACGCAGATGATAGGTGCCCATCGCCGTTCCCATGGTCGCCGCACGCAGGCTGCCGTCCTTCGGCAGATCGTGCGGCCTATCGAGCGCGAGCATGGTCTTGTCATCAAGACCGAGCGGAAGATTTGCAGCGGCATCGACTTTCGCAGGCAGCGCGGGATGAAAGCGGATCGATTCGTTGGCGATCAGATTCGTCGGCACGGTGACGACGACTTTGCCTGCCGTGAGCGTGCCGCGCGACGTTTCGATTTTGATCCGCGCGCCGGAATGATCGATCAGCGTCACTTGCGTGTCGAACGAAACTTGACATGGCGTGCCGTAGGCTTCGATCAATGCGCCGTAGCCACGGCGAATGCGCCAGTTGATCTCGGTGTCCTCATACGCATCCATGTCGAGAATCGACACGCGGTCGAGTTCGACGCCGTTCACATAGGTCGAGATCGCGTCGATCATCGGATTCCAGCGATTGCCGGGTTCGAGATAGTTACTCGCGGCGGCATCGCGGCCTGAATGCGCAGCGGCATGCGCGCGCTCGTAGAAGGAATCCAGCGAGGCGATGAAATCGGCGCGCTCGGACTGCGGAAATGCTTTCTCAACCGCCTGCTCGCGCCACGGCGGTCGCGTCCTGTCGATTTCAAAACCAAGTTGTTCGGCAATTTGAACGAAATTGTTTTCATCCGCCGAATGCAGCCAGCCGCAGCCGAGATCGAATGGAATCCCGGCCGATGTCATGATGGTGTGCCCGCGCCCGCCGAGACGGTCGCGGGCTTCCAGAATCAGAACCGAAAGTTTCGAGTTTTCCAGCGTGCGCGCGGCAGCAATGCCGGCTGCGCCACCGCCGATGATCGCAACATCGATGTCGGAGGGGAGGGACATAAAAGCGGGTCCGGTCTCGAAACTGTCATGGCCGGGCTCGTCCCGGCCATCTACGTCTTCGCTTCATCTCGACCTAGAAGACGTGGATGCCCGGCACAAGGCCGGGCATGACGAATAGACTAGAGATTTCTACGGTCGAACGGTCTTACTTAACCGGCCAGAGCTTCCTTGGTTTTGCTGGCGCGCTTGCGTTCGGTTGCATCAAGCTCGCGCTTGCGCAGACGAATCGATTTCGGCGTGATCTCGACCAGTTCATCGTCCTCGATATAGGCCAGCGCCTTTTCCAGCGTCATCTTGATCGGCGGCGTCAGGCGCACCGCTTCATCCTTGGACGTGGTGCGGATGTTGGTGAGCTGCTTGCCCTTGAGGATGTTGATCTCAAGATCGTTGTCGCGGGTGTGCTCGCCGACGATCATGCCGCGATAGACCTTCCAGCCGGGCTCGATCATCATCGGACCGCGATCTTCCAGCTTGAACATCGCGTAGGCAACAGCTTCGCCCTGATCGTTGGAAATCAGAACGCCGTTGCGGCGGCCCTGGATGTCGCCCTTGTAGGGCAGGTAATCGTGGAACAGGCGATTCATGATCGCGGTGCCGCGCGTGTCGGTCATCAGTTCGCCCTGATAGCCGATGAGGCCGCGCGTCGGCGCGTAAAACACAAGACGCAGACGATTGCCGCCCGACGGGCGCATCTCGATCATCTCGGCCTTGCGCTCGCTCATTTTCTGCA
>JAFKKP010000187.1 GCA_017305515.1 Hyphomicrobiales bacterium | reverse complement strand
TCCGGTGCGATCCAGCATCTCGCCGGCATGAAGGATTCCAAGGTGATCGTTGCGATCAACAAGGACGAGGACGCGCCGATCTTCCAGGTCGCGGATTTCGGACTGGTCGCCGATCTCTATCAGGCGGTTCCGGAGTTAACTGCGGCGCTTTAAGGTCGTCGCGCGGGGAGATCGAAGGCAGATGGCGGCAATCAAGACTGTCGGTGTGATCGGTTCGGGCCAGATGGGCAACGGCATCGCCCATGTCGCGGCGCTCGCGGGCTTCGATGTCGTACTGAACGATTTGTCTGCTGACCGTTTGAAGTCAGCGATGGCCACGATCAACGGCAATCTCACCCGTCAGGTAGCCAAGAAAACCATCACCGAAGACGCGCATCAGAAGGCGCTGAAGCGAATCCAGTCGTCTGAAACGCTCGACGGACTCGCTGCATGCGATCTCGTGATCGAGACAGCGGTCGAGAAGGAAGACATCAAGCGCAAGATTTTTCACGATGTCTGCGCCGTCCTGAAACCGTCCGCGATCGTCGCCTCCAACACCTCGTCGATCTCGATCACGCGGCTGGCCGCCTCGACCGACCGGCCGGAGAAATTTATCGGCATTCACTTCATGAATCCGGTGCCGGTGATGGAACTGGTCGAACTGATCCGCGGCATCGCCACCGACGATGCGACGTTCGAGGCCTCGCGCGAGTTTGTCACGAAACTCGGCAAGCGGATCGCGGTTTCGGAAGACTTCCCGGCTTTCATCGTCAACCGCATTCTGCTGCCGATGATTAACGAGGCGATCTACACGCTTTATGAAGGCGTCGGAAACGTCGAGGCCATCGATGCGGCGATGAAACTCGGCGCGCATCATCCGATGGGGCCGCTGGAGCTGGCCGATTTCATCGGTCTCGATACGTGCCTCTCGATCATGCAGGTTCTGCATGAAGGGCTTGCCGACTCGAAATATCGCCCGTGTCCGCTGCTGGTGAAATATGTCGAAGCCGGATGGCTGGGGCGCAAATCGCAGCGCGGATTTTACGATTATCGCGGCGACAAGCCGGTGCCGACGCGCTGATCGTGTTCGGCTGGTTTATTTTTCTTAACTTCTCCAATCTATCGTTCACGCGTTCAGCAGTTGCGAGTGCGTTATAGATGGACGTTTCCAGTATCGCCGCGAGTCTTGTCGCCACGCAGGCCGGCAACCTTCAGCAGCAGATTGCAACCAGCGTCATGAAGCAGAACATCGATCAGCAGCGATCCGTTCTCCAGCTTCTCCAGCCAACTTCGAGCCCGGCCAATCTCGCGCCGGGTGTCGGCGGCAACATCGATATATCGGCGTAAATCAGACCGGCGTTATCCAGCCGACGCCGGCGTTGCTCGGCTCGAGCAGCATCGCGATCCGCCCGACATCCGGCACATCGAAAATCGGCATCATCAGCCTTGCGCCGTTTTCGGTCGCCTTCTTCACGCGCGCATCGACGTCATCGACCGCGAGAAAGGGAATCCAGCTTTCCGGCACATCCTTGAAGCGTTCGGTAAGCTCAAACAATCCCGCGACCGGCTGACCGTCCATCATGGCAAGCCAATAAGTGGTGCCGTCCGGCGTCTTGCTGCCTTCAAACGTCCAGCCGATCGTCTGCTCGTAGAATTTCTTGGCGCGCTCGGCATCGCGCGTGCGCAGTTCGTTCCAGTGAAAATGTCCGTGCGCGGTCATGATGCATCTCCTCATTCTTTGCAGTCGTGGATCGCCACGCGGCATCGAACGCCAGCGTGAAGACGTTGTCGCGTGCGTGCTGCGACGAAGACGCGCTAGGCCTGCTCATAAGCCTGCTTCAGCCTGGCGATGTCGAGCTTGGTCATCTGCATCAAGGCCTGCATGACGTTCTGCGACTTCTTCGGATTGCCGCTGCTCATCATCTTCCCGAGTGCGGTGGGCACGACCTGCCACGACAAGCCAAATTTGTCCTTGAGCCATCCGCACTGGGATTCCTTGCCACCGTCGGCGGTCAATTTGTTCCAGAAGTAATCGAGTTCTTCCTGGCTTTCGACGTTGATGAAGAACGAAACCGCCTCGTTGAACTTGAATTTCGGGCCGCCGTTGAGGGCGTTGAATTTCTGTCCTTCAAGTTCGAACTCCGCCATGAAGTCGTTGACGGTTTCGACCTTTGCGTTCGGGAAGACCGACTCATAGAAAGCGACCGCTTCGCGCACATTGTTGTCGAGCCAGAGGAAAGGCGTGATTGAAGCCATCGTATGTCCTTGCTTGATAGGGGAAGTCGAACCGGTTTGTTCTTAGGCCGTCACGAAGGTTTTGAACCCGCCGTAGATCATGCGCTTGCCGTCGAACGGCACGTTTTTCGGATTCATCATCGCGGCGAGACGCGGGTCTTTCATGACCTTCTTGAGCACGGCGTCGCGCTGCTTGCGCGATTTGTAAACGATCCACGAAAAGACCACGACCTCGCCGGCTTTCAATTTCACGCTGCGCGGAAACGAGGTCCATTTGCCTTTCTTGACGTCGTCGGCGACGCATTCGCGGTAGTCGAGCGCGCCATGTTCGAGCCAGACCTTGCAGGCTTTCTTCGCCAGCGCGCGATAGGCAGCCATTTTCTTCTTCGGTACCGGCACGATGAATCCATCGACATACTGCATGAGAATTCTCCTTTGTAAGTTTCAAGCGAACATGCGTTCGAGTTTATCGAGCGTGCCGGTCCATCCACGCTTGTGACCGTCGCGCGCGGCCTCGTCGAAGAACTTCTCATGCGTCAGCGTGAGAAAGGTCATGTCGCCTTCAGGCTTGAGGATAACCGTGACCTGCGACTGGCGTTCCGGCGTCGTGTGCCAGGCCCAGCTGAAAACGAGGCGCTCATTCGGCAGCACCTCGATATAT
>JAFKKP010000186.1 GCA_017305515.1 Hyphomicrobiales bacterium | reverse complement strand
TGGCCCTCGATGGTGTCGCCGGTGCGCAGGCCGAAACGGCGGATCTGCGAGGGCGAGACGTAAATATCGTCAGGGCCGGGGAGGTAGTTCGCGTCCCAGGAGCGGAGGAACCCGAAACCGTCGGGGAGAACTTCCACGACGCCTTCGCCGATAATGTC
Source organism: Hyphomicrobiales bacterium (assembly GCA_017305515.1). Classification (GTDB taxonomy): domain Bacteria; phylum Pseudomonadota; class Alphaproteobacteria; order Rhizobiales; family Xanthobacteraceae; genus Afipia. The sequence goes on along the minus strand of JAFKKP010000186.1, from coordinate 2,742 downwards.
GGTCTCCTGAGCGGCGAGCTGCTTGAGAATGGCGAACATCAGCTCCTGCTTGCGCATGGTGCTGGCGTTTTCGACCCCGCTTTCCTCAGCGAAGGAGACAAGCTCCGCAGCTGTTTTGGCTTTGAGGTCCAGTAGTTTTATTTCCCGCATTGGGGTTGTCCTGTGGAGTGTCGTCGAGGGGAGGGGTGCAAACGAAAGTTCGACCTGCTTGCCAACAAACGGACGTCAAGGATTCCGAAGTCCGAAAATTTTCAGCGAGAAAAGTCTTGAGCGAGGAATAAGCCGGGAGGCTCTTGAACCTGATGCAGCGGCCGGTTCAACACTGGAACCGGGACTCAACCGCATCCGTCTGCGTTCGGTGGGATGCAGCGACTATAGAAAATCGCTGTGACATCCGCAAGATGATCGTTTCCCGGCACGAATCTAAAACGGCTTCACGATCACAAGGATGACAATCGCGATCATCAGAATTGTCGGTACTTCATTGATAATACGATAGAATTTCTGGCTCTTGGTATTGCGATCCTCGGAAAATGCCCGCACGCGTCCGACGAAATAGCCGTGAACTGCCGACATGACGATGACGAGCAGAAATTTCAACTGAAACCAGTGCGCCGTGTGCCAGTTACCCGCCCATGCCAGATACAGGCCGGCAAACCACGTCACCATCATTGCCGGGTTGACGATGAATTTCAGGAGCCGCCATTCCATCGTCTTGAACGTCTCGGACTGCGGCGAGCCGGCAGCAACACCCGCGTGATAGACGAACAATCGCGGCAGATAGAGCATGCCGGCCATCCAGGAGATGACCGCGATCACATGCAGCGCCTTGATCCACTCATACATTGCGAAGATTTCTTTTCATCGAATGACGAAAACTTTCATTCCGGCTGGAACGATCCATTGCTGCGCCGATTCAACCGCATCGATACCTGATGTGACAGGGAAAGTTTCCGCAAGCACCACTTGCCTTAAAAATTCTTTTTAGATTCTTAGGTGAGAGTCAGCGTTGCAGTGATTATGACTCACGCAATCTTCTCCCCGTGATTTTCAGCGGCTATCAACAGAGCATTGAATTATGCCCGCTGTGCGGCAATTCCTGTCCGCAGATATACAGCCGTTCTTTCAGCAGCTTGACCGGCATGGCGGCAGAATCGTCCAAGACAAATCCACATAAGCCCGCTAGCATCATGCGTCGGCTTTGACGATCTCCCGAAGTCATGGCTGTGAATGAAATTCCGGGTTATCCCGGAGTGGGTCTGTCTGAAGATGTTTTGGGGCCTGTCGGCGCACAGGGATTCACAACGATCCACAGCAGCGAAGTGAAAACGATAGATCGGCGCGGGGCTGATGCCTACCAGCGGTAGTTACTTTCACCTTCACATGATTTCCGATTCGACGGGCGAGACGCTCATCACCGTCGCGCGCGCGGTCGCCGCTCAATATGCAAACGTCTCTCCGGTCGAGCATGTCTATCCGCTCATTCGCAGCCAGAAGCAGCTCGATCGCGTATTGGCCGAGATCGAGGAAACGCCCGGCATCGTGCTTTTCACACTATTGGAAAAAGATCTCGTCTCGCGGCTAGAAGCGAAGTGCCGCGAGATCAACATTCCGAGCCTGTCGATCATCGGCCCGGTGATGCAATTGTTTCAGGCCTATCTCGGCACCGAAACCTCGCCGCGCGTCGGTGCGCAGCACACGCTCAACGCCGATTACTTCAAGCGCATCGATGCGCTCAATTACACGATGATGCATGACGACGGTCAGCACGTCGATGGCCTCGAAGATGCCGATGTGGTGCTGGTCGGCGTGTCGCGCACCTCAAAAACGCCGACTTCGATTTATCTCGCCAATCGCGGCGTGCGCACCGCCAACGTGCCGCTGGTGCCGGGGATTCCAATTCCGCGCGAGCTTGAAGTTCTGAAAAAACCGCTGGTGGTCAGTCTTCAGGCTACGCCCGAACGTCTGATTCAGGTGCGGCAAAATCGTTTGCTCGGGATCGGCAAGACCGGCGACGATACCTACATCGACCGGCAGTCGGTGACGGAGGAGGTTGCGCTGTCGCGCAAGCTCGCGGCGAAACACGGATGGGAGCTGCTCGACGTCACGCGCCGCTCGATCGAGGAAACCGCCGCCGCCGTGATGAAGCTCTACGCCGATCGCCAGCGTGAGAAAGCGTGATGCAATGACGATCTGGCGCGGAGAGCAAAGGCTTATTCTTGCGTCGCAAAGTGCTGTGCGAAAATCGTTGCTCGACAATGCGGGGCTCGCTGTCGAGACGATGCCGGCGAATATCGATGAGCGCGGCATCCAGCAGAAATCGGGTTTGAAAGATCCCGGTGCAATCGCGGCGCTTCTTGCCGGCGAGAAGGCGAAGCATGTTTCGGTTTCTCATCCGGGCCGCTATGTCATCGGCGCCGATCAGACTTTGGCGCTCGGCGAGCGATTGTTCAGCAAGCCTTCGGGACGCGATGCCGCGGCGGATCAACTTAAGGCACTCGCCGGGCGGACGCATGCGCTGCACAGCGCAGTTAGCGTTGTGCGAGAGGGACAATCGCTGTTTTCGCATGTCGGCGTGGCGCGCATGACGATGCGGAAATTGACGCCTTCCGAGATCGCGTCCTATCTCGACGCTGCTGGAGTTGCTGTAACGACGAGCGTCGGGGCGTATCAGCTCGAAGGGCTTGGCGTGAATTTGTTCGACACAATCGATGGCGATCATTTTACCATTCTGGGCCTGCC
>JAFKKP010000185.1 GCA_017305515.1 Hyphomicrobiales bacterium | reverse complement strand
TGGCGTGCAGGTCATCACGCCGAATCCGAAAACATCGGGCGGCGCGCGCTGGAATTATCTTGCAGCGTGGGGCTATGGCCTGAAGAAGCTCGGCTCCGAAGACAAGGCCAAGCAGTTCGTCGCCGACATCTACAAGAACGTCCCGGTGCTCGACACCGGCGCACGCGGCTCGACCGTCACCTTCGTCGAGCGCGGCGTGGGCGATGTTCTCTTGGCGTGGGAAAATGAGGCGTTTCTCGCCATCCGCGAATTCGGCAAGGACAAGTTCGAGATCGTGGCGCCGCCGCTGTCGATCCTCGCGGAACCGCCCGTGGCCATCGTTGATTCGGTTGCCGACAAAAAAGGCACCCGCGCCGCCGCTGAAGCCTATCTGAAATACTGGTATACGCCCGAAGGCCAGGAAATTGCGGCACGGAATTCCTATCGCCCGCGCGATCCGGACGTGGCAAAGAAGCACGAGGCTGAATTCGCCAAGGTCGAGCTGTTCACCATCGACGACGTGTTCGGCGGCTGGACCAAGGCGCAGAAGACTCACTTCGGCGAAGGCGGCGTATTCGATCAGATCTACAAGAACTGAGAATCGGCGCGATGTGGAAGAAGATGTGTCATTGCCGGACTTGATCCGGCAATCCGTCTTCTGAAAAGGATGGATGCCCGGGTCTAGCCCGGGCATGACAATGAGGGGCAGGCATTGTGAGCGGAGGATCGGGGCGACAGCGAACCTTGCCGGGTTTCGGTCTCACCATGGGGCTGACTCTGACGTGGCTGTCGATCATCGTCCTGATTCCGCTCGCGGGGCTCTTTCTCAAGACCGCCGAACTGTCGCTTGATCAGTTCTTCGGCATCCTCACCAGCCGCCGCACGCTCAACGCACTGAAGATTTCCTTCGGTCTCGCTTTCCTCGCAGCCATCGTCAATCTCGTCATGGGCATGGTGATCGTGTGGGTTCTGGTGCGTTATCGCTTTCCGGGGCGGCGGACCTTCGATGCCATCGTGGATATTCCCTTCGCGCTTCCGACCGCTGTTGCGGGCGTCGCGCTGACGGCGCTGTTCGCGCAGAAGGGTTGGCTCGGCGCGCCGCTTGCGGAACTTGGAATCAAAGTGGCGTTCACGCCGGTCGGCATTTTCGTCGCGATGATCTTCATCGGATTTCCGTTCGTGGTTCGCACCGTGCAGCCGGTGCTGATCGATCTGGAGATCGAGGTCGAGGAAGCTGCCGCAAGTCTCGGAGCGTCTCGCTGGGACATCGTCACCCGCGTCATTCTTCCAAGCCTCACGCCTGCGATCCTGACCGGCTTCGCGCTCGCTTTCGCGCGCGCGGTCGGCGAATACGGCTCGGTGATCTTCATCGCCGGCAATCTGCCGAACGTGTCGGAAATCGCGCCGCTTCTAATCGTGATCCGTCTTTCGGAATTCAGATATGCGGACGCCACCGCCATTGCCGTCATCATGCTCTTGGTCTCGTTCACGATCATTTTCGTCATCAACCGTATCCAGCGGTGGGCGCAGACCCGCGGCGCGGCCATCGCCTATTGAACCGCGCATGACGATCAACCGGATCAAATCCACCTCCGCGCATGAAGCGCGCACCGAGCCGAAGCTCGTGCGTTACACGCTGATCGGCATCGCGGTAACGTTCCTCACCGTGTTCGTTGTGCTGCCGCTCGTTGTGGTGTTTACGTCGGCATTCTCCAATGGAATTTTGGCCTACATCTCGGCGCTGAGCGATGCCGAGGCGCTGTCAGCGATACGTCTGACGCTTCTGATCGCGGCAATTTCCGTCGGCCTCAATCTTGTTTTCGGCATCGTCGCGGCTTGGGCGATCACCAAGTTCGATTTCCCCGGCAAGACGTTTCTGGTGACACTGATCGATCTGCCGTTTTCCGTCAGCCCCGTGATCTCCGGCCTCGTGTTTGTGCTGCTGTTCGGCGCGCAGGGTTATTTCGGCACATGGCTGATGGCGCATGGCGTGCAGATCCTGTTCGCGGTGCCGGGTATCGCGCTGGCGACGACGTTCGTCACGTTCCCCTTTGTGGTGCGTGAACTGATCCCGCTGATGCAGGAGCAGGGCACGCAGGAAGAGGAAGCCGCGATTTCGCTCGGCGCGTCGGGTCTTCTGACATTCATCCGCGTCACGCTGCCGAACATCAAATGGGGCATACTGTACGGCGTGCTGCTGTGTAACGCGCGCGCGATGGGCGAGTTCGGTGCGGTGTCGGTGGTGTCCGGCCATATCCGCGCCGAAACCAACACCATGCCGCTCTTGGTCGAGATTCTTTATAACGAGTATCAGTTCGTCGCTTCCTTCGCGGTTGCGTCGCTACTGGCCTTCCTCGCGCTGGTCACGCTGATCGTGAAGACCGTGCTGGAACGGCATCTGGAACAGGGGCAGTTGGCAAGTGACGATTGAAGTCCGCAACATTGTGAAGAAGTTCGGCGCGTTCGCGGCGCTGGACGATGTCAGCCTGAAGGTTGCGACCGGCGAACTGGTCGCGCTGCTCGGTCCGTCCGGTTCGGGCAAGACATCGCTGCTGCGGATCATTGCCGGTCTCGACTGGCCCGATTCCGGCACTGTGACGTTCGACGGCGAAAGCGCGCTCGATCGCGGCGCGGGCGAACGGCATGTCGGTTTCGTGTTTCAGCACTATGCGCTGTTCCGCCATATGAGCGTGTTCGAGAATGTCGCTTTCGGTCTGCGCGTGCAGCCGCGCGCGATCCGCAAATCGGACGCCGAAATTAAAAAGCGCGTCAACGACCTGCTTGAACTGGTTCAGCTTGGTTGGTTGTCCGATCGTTACCCAAGCCAGTTGTCGGGCGGACAGCGCCAGCGTGTGGCGCTTGCGCGTGCGCTGGCCATCGAGCCCCGCATTCTTCTGCTCGACGAGCCGTTCGGCGCGCTCGACGCCAAGGTGCGCAAGGAA
>JAFKKP010000184.1 GCA_017305515.1 Hyphomicrobiales bacterium | reverse complement strand
CTTTGAGCCTCGTCCCGAACGGCAGACTGCGATGAGCCGCGGTCATCGCGTCTTCATCGAACTTTTGTCCGGAGGCGGTTTCACCGCTCGGCTCATCGTTCTTGCCGTAGAATGAAGCGATCCCCGAAAAGTTCTGAGCAGGGTTGGCTGAGGCCTTCGCGTCGCGCCAGTCCTTTGGAGCTTCTGTGCTAGGTGCCCTGCGGGTATTTGCAGTCGCAGCAAAGCCGCCCAAGGCAAGCAAGCCGCCAATCATCAATACCGTCGAGGCATTTCGAATCGCCGCACGAGGCACTCTCCCACGCATGAGAGTGGTCATCATCTAGTTCGTCCCTTTATTGTATTTCCTGCCGGGCGCTGGCTATTTCCAAGTCAGCGCAATGAGCGGCTGTAGGTCATCCAATAATGGGGCGTAACAACGGCCAGATGATTCGGGCACAAACGTCACATATGTGACTGAAATGTTTATCGGTAAATTTAAGTTTCAGAGAATTACGTGTAGAAATACAATAGATGTCTGATCTATACTTAAACTATACATAGAAGCGAAGCCGCTTACTGCATTCGCCAGTAGACTCATTGCAGCCCTATTCCTTGACGCCATGCAATCCGAGAATTGCTGCATGTGCGAAGAAGGGTAGCTTACGGTCACCTACGCCGGTCTTCCGACGCCGCGAAATCCGCAATGGCGAAACGGTGACGGGCTTGGAATCCAGAGGCGAAACTATGACGGCGCAGGAGAGCCCAATCTGGCGTCCACCGTGCGGCAAATTCGCTTTTCACTCGTCAGCGAAGCCACGTCCTGTGGGCGCGTGAGGCGTCATTTCGCTCACGCCGTCGTGTTGCACCTGCACTCGCCCTATGTTAGCAAACCCGCGATTTTGGGCCGCTGGGCAAATTGCTCCGGCTGAAAATCGAAGTCCCGCTTGAATTCCAAGGACTTGGCTCGCTTTCAGCGACGGCATTTTCCTTGAGCGTTCCGCAGCTAAAAGAGTTGTTTCGTGGCAGCTGAAGACTCATCGGTATCTGGCGTATCCGGACGTTACGCGACGGCGCTTTTTGAACTGGCGCGCGATCAGAAATCCATCGATTCCGTGAAGGCCGATCTCGACAAGTTCGAGAAAATGCTCGCCGACAGCCCGGAGCTTGTCCGCCTCGTGCGCAGCCCGGTGTTCACGTCGGAAGCGCAGACCAAGGCGCTCTCTGCCGTGCTGGACAAGGCCGGCATCAAGGGCACCGCCGCCAACTTCCTGAAAGTTCTGACCAAGAACCGCCGGCTGTTCGCAGTCGGCGATGTTTTGCGCTCGTTCCGCGCGCTGGTCGCAAAATTCCGCGGTGAAGCCACCGCTGAAGTCACCGTCGCCGAAAAACTCAGCGACAAGAATCTCGACGCTCTCAAGGCCGCACTCAAGGCAGTGTCCGGCAAGGACGTCGATCTCAACGTGAAGGTCGATCCGTCGATCATCGGCGGGCTTGTCGTCAAGCTCGGCAGCCGCATGGTCGACAGCTCGCTCCGCACCAAACTCAATTCGATCAAGCACGCGATGAAAGAGGCAGGCTGATGGACATCCGCGCCGCGGAAATTTCCGCAATTCTGAAAGACCAGATCAAGAATTTCGGAAAGGAAGCCGAAGTCACCGAAGTCGGTCAGGTTCTCTCCGTCGGTGACGGTATCGCCCGCGTCTACGGCCTCGACAACGTTCAGGCCGGCGAAATGGTCGAATTCGAGAACGGCACGCGCGGCATGGCGCTGAACCTCGAAAGCGACAACGTCGGCATCGTTATTTTCGGCGCCGACCGCGAGATTAAAGAAGGCCAGACCGTCAAGCGCACCCGCGCCATCGTGGACGCGCCGGTCGGCAAGGGTCTGCTCGGCCGCGTCGTCGACGCTCTTGGCAACCCGATTGACGGCAAAGGACCGATCAAGGCGGACAAGCGCATGCGCGTGGACGTCAAGGCGCCGGGCATCATTCCGCGCAAGTCGGTGCACGAGCCGATGGCGACCGGTCTCAAGGCCGTCGACGCGCTCATCCCCGTCGGCCGCGGCCAACGCGAGCTCATCATCGGCGACCGCCAGACCGGCAAGACCGCAATCGCGCTCGATACGATGCTGAACCAGAAGTCGCTCAACGGCGCAGGCGCGCCGGAAAGCCAGAAGCTCTATTGCGTTTACGTCGCCGTCGGTCAGAAGCGTTCGACCGTCGCGCAGTTCGTGAAGGTTCTGGAAGAGCAGGGCGCGATGGAATATTCCGTCGTCGTCGCCGCCACCGCGTCGGACCCGGCTCCGATGCAGTATCTCGCGCCGTTCACCGGCTGCACCATGGGCGAGTTCTTCCGCGACAACGGCATGCACGCCGTTATCATTTATGACGATCTGTCCAAGCAGGCCGTCGCCTATCGTCAGATGTCGCTGCTGCTGCGCCGTCCGCCGGGCCGCGAAGCGTATCCGGGCGACGTGTTCTATCTTCACTCCCGTCTGCTTGAGCGTTCCGCGAAGCTGAACGACGAGCAGGGCAACGGTTCACTCACTGCGCTTCCGGTTATTGAAACGCAGGCCAACGACGTGTCGGCCTACATTCCGACCAACGTGATTTCGATCACCGACGGTCAGATCTTTCTGGAAACCGATCTGTTCTTCCAGGGCATCCGCCCTGCGGTGAACGTCGGTCTGTCCGTGTCGCGCGTGGGATCGTCCGCGCAGACCAAGGCGATGAAGAAGGTCGCCGGCAAGATCAAGGGCGAGCTTGCGCAGTACCGCGAAATGGCGGCGTTCGCGCAGTTCGGCTCCGACCTCGACGCATCGACGCAGCGTTTGCTTGCGCGCGGTTCGCGCCTTACCGAGCTGCTCAAGCAGCCGCAGTTCTCGCCGCTGAAGATGGAAGAACAGGTTTGCGTGATCTGGGCCGGCACCAACGGCTATCTCGACGCGCTTCCGGTGTCGA
>JAFKKP010000183.1 GCA_017305515.1 Hyphomicrobiales bacterium | reverse complement strand
CACCAAGAGATAATGGACGCCGAACGACAGGAACACGCCCAGGCAGAAGTTCGCGAGCGAATGCTGGCCGCACAGAACCAGCGGCCGCAGCCAGTGCGACGTCAAAGGCTTCCAGTCGCGCGGGATGTAGCGCGCAACGATGCACGCAAGCGCGAGGAAGTGCGTAAAGCGCAGCATGTCGAGATCGGTCTTGTCGATCGGATAGATCGCCTTGATCATCCATTTCGGGATCAGCGACTCGAGGAATTCGCTGTGCCATGTCATGACGATAAGGAAGGCGAAAGCAATCCACGCAATCGACAGGATGAGCGCAAACTTCGACTGGATGAAGCCCCAGATCTGCTTGACGCCGCCGATGCCGCACCAGGCACCGAACACGAACATCAATTGCCAGGCGAACGGGTTGAAGTACCAGTGCGTGCCCTGCGGGAACGACGCGAGATTCCAGTCGAAAATGCGCGCGCCGATATAGACGAGAACCGAGCAGAGCAGCGTGATGTTCGGCCGCCGCGTCAATCCGAACAGAATCAGCGGCGAGACGAGAACCAGCGCGATATAGAGCGGAAGCACGTCGAGATCGACCGGCTTGTAGCGCAGCGTCAGCGCCTGCCAGATCAGTTCGTCAGGATGCGCCAGGAAGTTCGCAACGTTGAACTCGTCCTTGTACATCGGGTTGTCGAATTTGCGCGCCGCGCGCGCGATCTGTGCGACAAACGCCATGAACAGCAGAATGTGCGCCACATACATCTGCCACGCGCGCAGCACGAGGCGCTTGGTGGCGGCCGCCCAGTTTCCGGCCATGACGACCGGCCCATAGATGTAGCCGGCGAGATAGCCGGAGATGAACACGAAGAATTCGGCGGCGTCGCTGAAGCCGTAGTTCCGCAGCGTGATCCACGCGACGACGTCGTCGGGAATGTGGTCAAGAAAGATCATCCACAATCCCAGCCCGCGAAAGAAATCGAGACGCAGATCGCGCTCGACCGATTCCGCCAGAGATTTCCTGTTTTCCCGCATGATGCCTAATCCCCCGAAGCCGAAAAGCCCGAATCAATACCATGAAGCCGAGCATGCCGGGCAGCGGCAAAGCCGTTACCCGCCTCTTTATTCAAAGCCCCCCCCGGCATGTACGAAGCAGCACGCCCGTTTGTTTCCGATGACCTGCTCTCCCCGAGGAGCAAATCGGCGGCTGTATTCCTGATCCGGGCGCGGCTAAACTGACCGCAGCGCATTTTTAGCTTTTGAGTGCCGGTTGATGGTCCGTCTTTATTTTCGCGTTCTCGAACTGCTCGGCAAGGAAGCGCGGCTGGGCTGGATTCTTGCCGTCGCCAACCTTGCGCTGGCGGTGGCGCAGTTCGCCGAACCGGTCCTGTTCGGCCGCATCATCGATGTGCTGTCGAAGACGCCGACCGATGCCGTGACCGGCGGCCCGCCGCAGCCGTCGCCCTGGCCGCTATTGGGCGCGTGGGTTGCGTTCGGACTGTTCACGATTGCCTGTAGCGCCCTTGTCGCCCTGCACGCCGACCGCCTCGCCCATCGCCAGCGGCAGGCGGTGCTGACGAGCTATTTCGATCACATCATGCAATTGCCGCTCACCTTCCACACCGGCACCCATTCGGGCCGGCTGATGAAGGTGATGCTTCAGGGCACCGACGCATTGTGGCGCGTCTGGCTCGGTTTCTTCCGCGAGCATTTCGCCGCCATCGTGTCGCTGATCGTGCTGTTGCCGCTGTCGCTCTACATCAACTGGCGGCTCGCCGGCATTTTGTTCGTGCTGTGTATCGTGTTCACGCTGCTGACGACGATGGTGGTGCGAAAAACCTACGGTATGCAGATGGAGGTCGAGACTCATTACGGGGATCTCGCCGCACGCGCGTCCGACGCCTTGGGTAACGTCGCGCTGGTACAGAGTTTCACCCGCGTCGATGCCGAGGTTCAGGGCCTGCGCGGTGTTGCGGATAAATTGCTCGCGGTGCAGTTGCCGGTGCTGTCGTGGTGGGCGCTGGTGGCCGTGATGACGCGCGCATCCACCACCATCACTATTCTCTGCATTTTCGTGGTCGGCATCGCTCTTCACGCCAAGGGCCTCGCCACCGTCGGCGAAATTGTGATGTTCGTTTCGTTTGCCACGATGCTGATTCAGAAACTCGATCAGGTCGTCAGCTTCATCAACAGCGTGTTCATGGAAGCGCCGAGGTTGCAGGAATTCTTCGACGTGCTCGACGCGGTTCCTGCCGTGCGCGATGCGCCGGATGCCACCGATCCCGGCCGTCTTCAGGGCCTCGTCGAATTTCAAGACGTGTCCTTCTCCTATGACGGCAAGCGCCCTGCGGTCGAGGATGTGACCTTCACGGCCCTGCCCGGCCAGACATTTGCGCTCGTCGGCGAAACCGGCGCCGGCAAATCGACAGCCATCGCGCTCTTGCATCGCGCGTTCGACCCGCAGTCCGGTGTCATCAAGATCGACGGCATGGATATTCGCTCGATGACTTTGGCGGGTCTGCGCCGGAACATCGGCGTGGTTTTTCAGGAGGCGCTGCTGTTCAACCGCTCGATTGCGGAAAATCTGCGCGTCGGCAAACCCGACGCCACCGACGAAGAATTGCGCGAAGCGGCTCGCGGCGCGCAGGCGCTCGACTTTATCGAACGCGGCGAACTGAAGTTCGACACCAATGCCGGCGAGCGCGGGCGCATGCTGTCCGGTGGCGAGCGTCAGCGCCTGTCGATTGCCCGCGCGCTGCTGAAAAATCCGCCAATCCTGATTCTGGATGAGGCAACGAGCGCGCTCGACGCCGTCACCGAGCAGAAGGTCAACGCTGCGCTCGACACCGTGATGAAGGGCCGCACCACATTCGTGATCGCGCACCGGCTCTCGACCATCCGCAACGCGACCAAAATTCTCGTCTTCGACAAGGGCCGCATCACCGAAAGCGGTACTTTCGACGAACTGGTCGCCAAGGGCGGCTATTTCGCGAGC
>JAFKKP010000182.1 GCA_017305515.1 Hyphomicrobiales bacterium | reverse complement strand
AGATCAGGTCGACCTGACGCCATTTTCCGCGCGACAGTTTCCAGCGCCACAGCGTGCTCGCTTCCGCGCCCATCAAAAGCGCGAACACCAGCATGACGATGAAGCGCGCCGTCACGCCGACATCGAGCGCCTTGAACAGAAGTTCGGCTGCGATTGAAATCACCACATAGCCGAACAGCGCCAGCCACAGCCGGTGCCAGATCAGCCAGATGATCGCGGCGAGAAACGCCCAGACATAAAATCCGTCGCGGATCAGCACGACCTTGTCATCGGTGGCGCGCGCATCCGTGCCGTAGCCGACCGGCGCATGAACCGTATAGATCGCCATGACTGACCTCCGGTGAATTCGCCGTCATTGCGAGGAGCGGGAGCGACGACGCAATCCAGTGCTGAATATAAGACCGGCTGGATTGCTTCGCTACGCTCGCAATGACGGCCTTTATCGTTCGCGCTCAGCCGCCGAGCGTGCCTTTGGTGGACGGAATTTCGTTCGCGGCTTTCGGATCGATCGCCACTGCGATCCGCAGCGCCCGCGCCAGTCCCTTGAAGCACGACTCGGAGATATGATGCGAGTTGTCGCCGTACAGCGTTTCGACATGCAGCGTGATGCCCGCGTTCATCGCAAATGCGTTGAACCATTCGCGCACCAACTCGGTGTCGAACGCGCCGATCTTGTCGCGCGGGAATTCCGACTTGAACACCAGCACGGGACGGCCCGAAATATCGATGACGACGCGCGACAGCGTCTCGTCCATCGGCATATGCACGGATGCGTAACGCGTGATGCCCTTCATGTCGCCGAGCGCCTGCTTCACCGCCTGACCGAGCGCGATGCCGACATCTTCGGTTGTGTGGTGATGATCGACATGCAAATCGCCGTCGGCCTTGACGGTGATGTCCATGCGTGAGTGGCGCGCCAAAAGATCGAGCATGTGATCGAAGAAACCGATGCCGGTCGCGACATTGGACACGCCCGTGCCGTCCAGATTGACGGACACTTCGATGTCGGTTTCCTTGGTTTTGCGCTTGATCGTGGCCGTGCGCATGAAAATCGCTCCGAAAGCCTCAAATAGAGGGTCTTTTTACAGCGCATGACATACCAGCCCCGGACGGCCTTCGCTACCGCGGGAACGAGCTAATTTCCTTGATATGGTGACTGAAATCCGCGTCGTTAAGCCGGATTTGCAACGGCGCAGCCGACCCCATAGATGAAAGCCGGAACAAGGGGTTTTCATGCAGGCATCACAGGGCGACGTCTGGCACGGCACGACAATTCTTACCGTCCGCAAGGGCGGCAAGGTCGTCATCGGCGGCGACGGCCAGGTATCCATCGGCCAGACCGTCATCAAGTCCAACGCGAAGAAAGTTCGTAAACTCGGCAAGGGCGACGTGATCGGCGGATTCGCCGGCGCGACCGCCGACGCCTTTACTCTCTTTGAGCGGCTGGAGAGCAAGCTCGAACAATATCCGGGACAATTGACACGCGCCGCCGTCGAACTCGCGAAGGACTGGCGCACGGATCGTTATCTGCGCCGTCTCGAAGCCATGATGATCGTCGCCGACAAGGACGTGTCGCTCGTGCTCACCGGCACCGGCGACGTGCTCGAACCCGAACACGGCGTGATGGCCATCGGCTCCGGCGGCAACTATGCGCTCGCCGCGGCACGCGCGCTCGTCGACACCGACAAGGACGCCGAGACCATCGTGCGCAAGTCGCTCGACATCGCCGCCGACATCTGCGTCTACACCAACCGCAACGTCACCATCGAGACGCTGACGACATGAGCGCAGACACGATGGATTCGCCGCGCGTCCTCTCGCTGCGAACGGGACTTCTGATCGCGCTTGCGCTTCTCGCCACGCAGGCTTCCATTCTCTACGCGATGGGCCGCCATCCGATCTGTACCTGCGGTTACGTGAAGCTGTGGCACGGCGTTGTAAATAGTTCGGAAAACTCCCAGCACATCACCGACTGGTACACCTTCTCGCACATCATTCACGGCTTCATCTTCTACGGTCTGACGAAGCTGGCGTTTCCGCGCGCATCATGGATCGCGCGGCTGATCCCCGCGATGGTGATCGAAGGCTGCTGGGAATTATTGGAAAATTCGAGCTTCATCATCGACCGCTACCGCGCCGGCACGATCTCGCTCGATTACTACGGCGACAGCATCGTCAATTCGCTGTCGGACACGCTGTCGATGGTGACAGGCTTTCTTGTCGCCAAGACTTTGCCGGTGTGGGCGACGATTCTGATCGCGGTGATTTTTGAGATCGCGGTCGGCGGACATATCCGCGACAACCTGACGCTCAATATCATCATGCTGATTCATCCGTTCGATGCGATCAAGCAATGGCAAGCAGGTCCGCCGCTCTGGTGATCGCTTGCGCTCAATTCATTTCGACATAGCTAAGGCATCATGACCGACTTCTCCCCCCGCGAAATCGTTTCCGAACTCGACCGCTTCATCGTCGGACAGACCGACGCCAAGCGCGCAGTCTCGATTGCGCTGCGTAATCGCTGGCGGCGGCTGCAACTCACAGGCGCGCTGCGCGAAGAAGTATTGCCGAAAAATATCCTGATGATCGGACCCACAGGTGTGGGCAAAACCGAAATCGCGCGGCGGCTGGCGAAACTCGCGGGCGCGCCGTTCATCAAGGTAGAAGCGACGAAATTCACCGAAGTCGGCTATGTCGGCCGCGATGTCGAACAGATGATCCGCGATCTTCTGGAAGTCGCCATCCTGCAAACGCGCGAGAAAAAGCGAAAAGACGTTTCCGCCAAGGCACAGCAGGCCGCCGAAGAGCGCGTGCTCGATGCGCTGGTCGGGCCGGGATCGAGTCCGGCAACGCGCGAATCGTTCCGCAAGAAGCTGCGCGCGGGCGAACTCAACGACAAGGAGATCGAGATCGAAACCCAGTCGTCCGGCGGCGGCGCGCCGATGTTCGAGATTCCGGGCATGCCAGGCGCGCAGGTC
>JAFKKP010000181.1 GCA_017305515.1 Hyphomicrobiales bacterium | reverse complement strand
CGACAGATCGTGCTCAGCATCGGGGGCATGGCGGCGATGACCGCATTGTCTTGGGTGCTCAATCGCGCCAAGACTGTTCCGGATCTCTTCGTCGAGGTGAAGGAGCGGAAAACGCCCACCAAAGTCGGCAAGCGGCGGGTCATGAAAGTCCGCACCGCGCGAACCTGACCGGGATCGGTAAAAGTCCAACGAAGACAAACGGCCCCGCATCGGGGCCGTTTTGCTTTGCCGGTACGCTGATTTAAATGTGACTGTGTTTCGGGGCTCCAAGTGCGCGCTGCAACATGCGAAGGCACTGAATTTGCACGCGTTCTCGGCCGGGCCGAAACCGTAATAAATGCGTGAACGTAATTCAGGGGGTGCGACACTAAGTCATTACTGGACTAGGATCGGGGCGTATTCGCTTTGTTTCAAATATGGAGGTCGATATGACCAAGTGGATTTTGGCGGCCGGTCTCGTCGCATTCGCGACGGCGGCTCAGGCGCAGTATTACGGCGGCAGTTCGAGCTACGACAATTCGGGCAGCTACTACAACAACGGCTACGGCAGCGGCTACGCGACGTCGCAGACCTATGGCGGCAACAACGATCCGTCGCCGAACTATCATTCGGCTCCGACGTATCACCCGACCTACCACAACTATTATTCGTATCACCCGCAGTATCGCTCGAATTACTCCGGCTATTCCGGCGGTTCGAGCTACTGATTTTTTCTCACGCAGATTTCCAAAAACCCGCGCCGCCATAAGCTGCGCGGGTTTTTGCTGTTCGTCCTATTCTTCGGACTCGCGAATTTTTTCCAGGTCGGGGTGCTTTTCCGGCTCCTGGTCCGGATGATCCCAGGGTTCGTCCAGATCGTTATCCTGCTCTTCTCCGAATTTTTCGTGCGGCTTTTTCGGATCGGGCATGCGCGCCTCCTGTGCGGACCGGGACAACAATGCGCCTGCGAACGAAACGTTGCAACGCTCCGTGTCGGCTCGTAGCGATCAGGCCGTCACGGCGGCGGACGAGCGTGTTATCTGCCTGTCCCGTGCCTCTGTTGCGCATTTCGCCGCATGACTCTCGCGGTTGATGACCTGAAGGTTCGGCAATCCCCAATACCGCAGAAGCTGCGGCCACGACGCGTCACGAAATTCGCCCCACACCCTAAACAGTGGGACACGATGGTCGACCTCGGCGTCTTTCCACAGCCGCTTGCCGGTCAGGGTGCAGCGCCTGCCTTGCACGCGCCGTAGCAACTTCGCTTGACCGCTCGGCGCATTCCAGAGTTGCCACGCGACCACGCAGGCGCTGTGCCAATTCGCATTCTTGTTCGGGCCGGTCTCCCACAGATCGGCATGCCATCCGAAGCGATAGACAGGCTGGCCGCACACGCAGCAGAAACCTGCACCGCGCGCGTGGGCCTTTTCACGATAGGGCGCGGGTGGAATTCGAAATGTCGTCGGCAATCCGCTTTTTCGATTGCCGCCGACCCGCCAGGTCCAGCCACTGGGTGCTCCACTTTCTGCCGCCAGCTTGCGCGCCAGCCGATCGGCGCGGATGGGATGCGCGCGCCAATAGGAATCGATCGCGAGCCGTGGCATCGGCGGCACGAAGGACGAATTGTAAGCCCGCGACAGCACGGCCTTCGGGAAAATCTCCGGCAGCGACTTCGCAAGCCGCGCCCGCGCCCGCAGATTTGCCAGCGCCTTGATGTCTTGCCATTTGGACATTGATGATGGGCTCCGTGCCGGTGCCACGGTGTCACTTGGGGGTAAAGCGCCGGTAAAGATCGCACGCTGGCGCCGCTTCCGTTGTGCATCGCATGGTCTTCAGCTACTGCATTGGGACGGCGCGAAGGACACCGACGCGGTTCTGCTGATTGTCGGTGAAGGTCCCTGCACGTTGAACTATGCCGAGCCGCCGAAATAATCTTCGTGACTTATGTTGGTCTTCCGCGCATCCGCTGCCGGCAGAAAGCCCTCATCGTAAATATCGGCAAGCGAAGGCCGCTTGCGGAATGCGTGATTCTCGCTTTTGGCGGAAGTCCGGCTGCGAGACGTTTTGGCGGCAAGCTCACTTGGCAGCCGCGAACCACGAAACCATTGTTGCCAATTCGTTAACTGCGCCTCATTCGCGCGAGCGAGGCCATAATGCTTCTCTGTTCTTAACGATTGTCTGGTTTTCTGCCGCGAATAGCTTGCGACGTTAAATTCGAGACGGCATCCATTGGGCTCTTTCTGGTCTCCAATAAAACTTTTTTCCCGTCGTGTTTTTACGATTCGGGTCCGGCTTATATTGGTAACGCTGACCTTGGCGCTGCCTGCACTGGCGTATCGTATTCATACCCTCGAGACGGCAAGAAAAAACGAAATTTCCGCGCAGGCCGATGAACTCACGCAGACCGCTGAGCGCGCCGCAATCAGCCAGCAAGAGTTACTAGCATCGGTCGAAAGTTTTCTGAGAACCGCAGCCTTCATCCATCTGCAGACAAGCAAGCGCGGTGCGGGTTGCAGTCTCGTTCAGTCGGGTGCGCCGCTTCTTCCGAACTGGATCACAAATCTGGCAATCGCAGGACCGGACGGAATCATTCAGTGCGCGACGCTGCCAAGTCTCGTGGGTCTGGATGCCAACGCGCGGGATTTCTACCGTCTGGCGATGGCGACGAGCAAGATGACCGTCAGTGACTTCGTGCTCAGCCGCGGCAAGAATGAACCGGCATTGCTCGTCGCATTTCCTGTTCAATCGGTCGATGCGGATACGAAGAGCGCAATTATCGTTTCAGTTGGCGCTCAATGGTTCGGCCGGGTTCTCGATCAACACAAGGTCAAGCGCGGGGTAGTTGTTTATCTGATCGACGGAAAGGGCACGGTCCTGACGTCGAAACCGCTGCGGTCGGACGCCATCGGCAATGTTCTTGCGGCACCTCAAATTCTGCCGACCATTCTGCGCAGCGATCGAGGCTCAAATCTGGACGATAGCAATCATCTGTATTCGTTCGCGCATATCGACAACACCGACTTGCGCCT
>JAFKKP010000180.1 GCA_017305515.1 Hyphomicrobiales bacterium | reverse complement strand
CGCCGTTGTCGCGCGCCAGATCGTGGAGGCCTGCCGCGAGACGCCTGCGCATTGGCAGAACGAGCCGATTGCGATGACGGCCTCGATCGGCGTCGCGCAGTGGCGGCGCGAGGTCGGCCTTCACCCGCAGCGGCTTCTGGCCTCCGGCGACGAGGCGCTCTACGACGCCAAGAAAAGCGGCAAGAACCGCTACGCTTTGGAAAACGACGCGCCGCTGGCCAAGCCGCTGCAACGAATGGCCGGTTAGCCGCGCCTTCCGCCGGCCGTCTTCCCCAAATCGCTGCGACGTGATTTGCTGCGCATGAACCGGCATTCGGCCGGGCGAGCAGCGGAGGACGCGATGGCGAAGGGCAAGGACAAGGGCAACAAGGAAAAGAAGAAGCCGAAATCCGATAAACCGAAAGGCGGCGGTTCGGCATATCAACAAAGCAAGAAGTAAACCGCCGAACGGCATTCAGTATCATCGCCGGGCCGCAGGTCCGGCGTTTTGTTATTTGCAGGCGCGGGCGGGAATGACCAGATTGCCGCGCCGGAACGCCGGCCATTTGCCCGTCAGATGCGCGCTCGCATAATTGCGGCCGCAGACATTGGCGTTGATGCCGCGCTCCAGACAGTCGCCTTTCAGCGCGTCGCACGACAGGGTTTGCGCGGAAACAGAGATCGAAGCCGCGCACAGCAAAGCGAGCGCGGCAAATAGTCCGAGGCAAATTCGGTGGCAAATCCGGCGATCACTCATTGAGCCTCCGTTGAATTCGCAACATGATCCGTGAACTGCAATGCGCGGAAATTATCCTGTCCGCGCGCCTTGGGAAACAGTCATGACCGCGCTGATCGTGATCGTGTGGAGCGTCATCGGGTTCATCGCGGGCGGGATGATCGCGACCGAGCTCGGCCCGCTATTCGGCTGGCGGCATCAGGAAGGCATGTCCGCCTATTTCGGTCTGCTGTTCGGCTCGCCGCTCGGCCTGATCGCGGGCGCGGTGTTCGGCTTTCAAATGTCGCGCAGCTTCGGCAGCGATGCGAAGAAGCGGCTGAACTTTCTTTTCGTCACGCTGGTTTCCGTCGGCGCGCTGGTCGGCGGGGCATTTGCGTTCGAGGCCTATCGCACGCGAGATCATCTCGACAGCATGATCTGGCTGACCTGCACTATGCGTCTGCCCGAAGGCGTGGCCGCGCCGCCGAAGGACACTAAGTCTACGCTCGAACTGCGTTCGGATAAGGAGACGCGCCGCTCGTCGCAATACAATGTGCCGGACTGGGAGATGAAGGACGGCCGCGCGACCGCGCAGAACAGCGTCGAGGTCTATCGCGCCACGGTGAACCGCAACGCTGCGATCGCCATCGGCGACGGCCCGACTTACGTGTTCAAGGTCGGCGCGCCCGCGCGGCCGAAGACATATTCATATGAGAGCGAGTGGATGACGCCGGTGACCGTGGAAGGCGCGGGCGGGGTGGCGCTAGAGGCGAGGTGTGGGATGTGAATTTGTGACCCAGAGCATCACCGTCGCTTCAACAAATGGTTCTAGAAATGGCTTGCTCTACGCGTGTAAGAATGAGCTGCGTACCTATTGTTGAGTTAGTGCCACGAGCGTTCCTATCTTGCGAGGAAAGCAGAAATGCCGACCGGCGATGACGAAGAAGAGATTGAATATGGCAAGCTGTACGTTTTTACGCCAGAAAGTGAGAGCAAAGAAGTAGCAGATTCACTTCAGCAAAGAACGCCGGGCGATATTTGGCCGAATTGGAGTGAGGGCGTTCCAACTAAGCTTCGTCGCAAGGTGGGAAGTCCCGCATTTTTTAAGGACGGCGTAAGTTACGAATATCGCGAATATTATGAAACAGTCGAATTAGAATGGAATTTATCGCGTAAGCTGTTTGTATTGCGAGATAACTACAATCTTCTTCCGTCGCACAAACATCGAAGTCAATGGAGTGGCGTCTATCGAATTTTTTGCCCGGAGACCACCATCGATAGATTTTGCGGGAAAGATCCCACGGGCACACTTTATTTAGGTCGAGCGGGCAATGGCGGGAGGAATTGGTCAATCCTTCGCACTCGTTTGATGGCAATTGCGAATAAAGAGCACCACGCGACAAGTCATTGGTTTGGATTTCCAAACCACGTCCAAGAAAAATTCCCTTGGAATTCTTTGGCCGTTGAATGGGCATTTACCGGGCAGAGAATGGACCATAAGGGCGAGCCACAGCACGCTGCTATATTGGCGGAGACATGGCTGTTGGCCTCCTACAATGACTCATACGGCGAGTATCCGCCTCTGAACCAAAAGGGCTAATACAAGTTCTTTGTTGATAGCTTCAACTGACTTTGGTTGACAGCGCAGAGCATGATGCCGCGCTCGCGCGAATGACTAAATCGCCACTCAATAATGATACCGGCACTGGATGATCTCGATCTGTTGCGTGCTGCCTTTTCCGCTCACGCGATAGACGAGACGATGTTCGGATGTGATGCGGCGCGACCACCAGCCTTGCAGCGCGTGTTTCAGCGGTTCGGGCTTGCCGATCCCCTTGAAAGGCTCGCGCGCGATGTCCTTGATGAGTGCGTTGATGGCGGCGAGTGTTTTTGGATCGTCCTGCCACGACAGATAGTCCTGCCAGGCATCTGCGGTCCAAAACAGATTCATTTCACGCGCGTCTTGCCCGGCTTCGGTTCGAGCAATGTCCGCTTTGTCATTTTGCTTTTGTCAGCGTCGTTCATCGAACGAAGCAGCCGTTCGGCGTTCGCGGGGCTGCGCAGCAGATGCACGGTTTCCATCAGGCTCTCATAGTCCTCTTCGGACACCATAACGACGGCGCGAGCATTCTGCCGCGTCACGACCAGCGGCGCGCGGCTGTCGCAGACGTCATCCATATAGCTCGACAGATTGTTGCGAAGTTCGCTGTAAGTGACATGTGCCATGACCGGCTCCATTGGTTGTACATATATTTGTACAATGATCGGGAAACGTCAAGAACCTAAATAATAGGAAAATAATCCTTGACATTTTCCTCCCTACAATCCA
>JAFKKP010000179.1 GCA_017305515.1 Hyphomicrobiales bacterium | reverse complement strand
CATCTTCGCAGCGAACATGAAGTTGCCGCTGTTCCAGAGATAGCCGTCCTTGACGTAACCGGCGGCTGTCGCGGCATCAGGTTTCTCGACGAATTTTGCGACGCTCATCACGTCGCCGGAAATCTTCGCGCCCGGCTGGATGTAGCCGTATTCGGTCGCCGCACGTTCGGGTCGCACGCCGAATGTGACGATGCGCCCGGAATTGGCGACGTCGAGCGCCTTGCGGCACGCATCGACGAACGCCGGCGTATCCTGAACGACATGATCGGCAGCAAGCGCCAGAACGACGGCCTTGGCATCGCGCGTCAGAGCGAACGCCGCACCGGCCGCAATCGCCGGACCGGAATCGCGGCGCGCAGGCTCGAGCAGAATATCCGCGTCGAGATTGATCTCAGCGAGCTGCTCCAGAACCATGAAGCGATAGGCGGCGTTGGTGATGACGATGGGCTTTGCGAACAGCGACGGTTCGCTGACGCGCAGCATGGTGTCCTGAAACGTCGAGTTCGCGCCGAACAGCCGCAGAAACTGCTTCGGGCGATTCTCGCGCGACGCCGGCCACAGCCGCGTGCCTGCGCCGCCACACATGATGAGAGGAATGATCTTGTCGCTCATGCGCAAACCATGTCAGAGCCGGTGATAGTCACGGTACCACGCGGCAAATCGCGCGACACCGTCTTCGATGGAGGTCGATGGCGAAAATCCGACCTCGCGCTTGAGGTCGTCGATGTCGGCATAGGTTGCCGGCACGTCGCCCGGCTGCATCGGCAGCATTTCGGTCTTCGCCTTGCGGCCGAATTCCTTTTCCAGAACGGCGACGACCTTCATCAGTTGTTCGGGATGATTGTTGCCGATGTTGAACACGCGCCAAGGCGCTGTGCTGACGGAAGGATCGTCCCCCTTCGCACCGGGCTGGCCCTGCGGCGGCTTTTCGATCAGGCGGATGACGGCTTCAGCCACGTCATCGACAAACGTGAAATCGCGCAGCATCTCGCCGTGATTGAACAGTTGGATCGGCCTGCCCTCGACGATGGCCTTGGCGAAAATGAACATCGCCATGTCTGGACGGCCCCACGGGCCGTACACCGTGAAGAAGCGAAGCCCCGTCGACGGAATTTTGTAGAGATGGCTGTAGGAATGCGCCATCAGCTCATTGGCTTTTTTCGACGCAGCATAAAGGCTGATCGGGTGATCGACATTGTCGTGCACCGAGAACGGCAGCTTCGCATTGGTGCCGTAAACCGACGATGACGACGCATAGAGCAGATGCTTGCAGGCGTTATGGCGGCATCCCTCGAGGATGTTCATGAACCCTTCGAGATTGGCGTCGGCGTATGCGTAGGGATTTTCGATCGAATAGCGCACGCCCGCCTGCGCCGCCAGATGAATGACGGTCGCGAATTTGTGCGCGTCGAACAGCGATTTGGTTGCGGCGCGATCCGCAAGATTGAGCTTGGTGAAACTGAAATTCGGATCGTTCTTCAGGATCGCGAGCCGCGCGTCCTTCAGCTTCGGATCGTAATAATCGTTGAGGCTATCGACGCCGACAACTTTCCTGCCGGACTGCAACAGCCGCTGTGCGACATGAAAGCCGATGAAGCCCGCAGCGCCCGTAACCAAAACAGGTTTGTCGGACATTACAGGCGCCACAGTTCGATGTCTTTCGGCTTGGTCGCGCGGTCGAGACGGATCTTGACGTCGAGCACGAGGCCCTTGCCGCCGGTGAGCAGTTTCTCGATCAGCGGCCAGCCGGCGTCGAGATATTCTTTATGAGCAACCGCCATTACGATGGCGTCCGCAGGCTTCAGCGCGTCGAGCTTGGTCAGCGTCACGCCGTATTCATGCATCGCATCGGCCGGATCGGCCTGCGGATCGGCGACCTGCACCGTCAGCCCGAACGATTCCAGTTCGCGGATCACATCGACGACACGCGAGTTGCGCGTATCGGGAACGTCTTCCTTAAACGTGAGACCTAGAATGGTGACGACGCCGCCGGTCTGCTTGCGTTTCAGCAGGCCGCGAATGCATTCGCGCGCAATGCGCTGGCCCATGCCGTCATTGATGCGGCGTCCGGCGAGAATGACTTCGGGATGATAGCCGGCCTTCTCGGCGCGATAGGTCAGATAATACGGATCGACACCGATGCAGTGTCCGCCGACGAGACCCGGCTGGAACGGCATAAAATTCCATTTGGTGCGCGCGGCTGCGATCACGTCGCCCGTGTCGATGTCGAGCGCCTGAAAGATCAGCGACAATTCGTTCATGAAGGCGATGTTGAGATCGCGCTGCGTGTTCTCGATCACTTTCGCGGCTTCCGCCACTTTAATCGACGGCGCGCGATGGATCCCCGCCGTGACGACAGAGCCGTAAACATCGGCAACGATATTCAGCGTCTCGGCATCCTGTCCCGACACGACTTTCATGATGGTTTCAAAGCGATGTTGCTTGTCGCCCGGATTGATCCGCTCTGGCGAATAGCCGACCTTGAAATCGCTGCCGCACTTCAAGCCCGAAACCTTTTCGAGAATCGGCACGCAGTCCTCTTCGACCGCGCCGGGATAGACCGTCGATTCGTAGACGACGATGTCGCCCTTCTTCAAAGCACCCGCGACGGTGCGCGAGGCCGCAAACATCGCGCCGAGATCGGGCCGTCGCGCCTCGTCGATCGGCGTCGGCACCGTGACGATGAAGAAGTCGGATGCAGCAAGCGCCTTCAGATCGCTCGTGAACGACAGCGGCTTGTGCGCGAGATCGCCCGCCTCGACTTCGTGCGTGCGGTCGTGGCCGGATTTCAGCTCAGTGATGCGCTTGGTGTCGATATCGAATCCGACGACCGGGACGCCTGCGCGCGCGAACGACACCGCAACCGGCAATCCCACATAGCCAAGACCGATGACCGCTATTTTGCGTCCGTGTGCCAATTTGAACTCTTGTGAAAAGCGTGGCTGTTCTTGCGCCGAAAAGGCGCTGGTTACGCCGGGTTTTCGAGGTCGATTTGCCCCTCTTTAGCCGCCGCCATGCGGAGGCTGCAAGTAGGGTCGCCTTGCCTATTGCCAGATC
>JAFKKP010000178.1 GCA_017305515.1 Hyphomicrobiales bacterium | reverse complement strand
CCTCGCCGGGCTACTATTTCGAGGTCAGCCCGACCGACGGCATTTCGCAGGCGATGAATGCGCTGTTCAAGAAGGCCGTCTCGAACGCCCGCATCAGCAGCTAAACGCAGAGCATTGCAATGAGAACGGACCGCCTCGCAGCGGCCCGTTTTGCTTATGGTCCGAATCTTACGTGCGATAGATCCGCTTGAACTGCCGCTCGGCCGACGCCATCGCGCCCTTCAGATCGTCGCGGCCGGTGCAGTAATTCGCAAACATATCGACCACGACGAAGTCGGCGATCGCAGCCGCTGCCGCCTCGTTCAGTGTGCCGACGCCGGCAGGGGTGTTCGCGAGCTTTGCGACATCGCGATACGGCGTGTTCTTCGGATCGACGGTCCAGATCGGATTGGCGTCGTAGCCGAGCAGGAAGTGCGACAAATATCCCTGTGCGGCCTCGATCCACGGATTGAACTGCGGCGGCTCCATCAGGAAGGCCGTGAATGCCTTGCAGGCCTGCGGGTATTTCGTGAAGTTGAAAATCAGGATCGGGAACGCCAGATGCTGTTCCTTCACCTGCCCGCTGAGACCGACCGGCAGATGCGCGTGGTCCATGTCGGCGGCGATTGCGGGATTTTCCTTCTTCGCGGCGACATAGATCGAAATGCCGTTGGTGGTTAGATGCAGCTGACCGGCGAGGAACGCCTTGTTGTTCGACGAGTCGTTCCACGACACGACGCCCGGAATGAAATTCTCATAGAGCGATTTGACGTAATCCAGCGCCTTCGCCGTCTCCGGTGAATTGATGACGACCTTGTTGTCCTTGTCGACGGTGTAGGCATTGTGCGCCCACATCGCCCAGGCGAGCCAGCCGTTCGCATCTCCCGTCGCGTGACCGAGCGCCATGCCGGCCGGCGTGCCGTTCGCCTTCAGGCCCTTGATGAGTTCGCGAAATCCGTCGAGGTCTTTCGGAAATTCCTTGAAGCCGCATTTCTGCATCGCGGCGACACGATAGTTGACGAGCCCGCCGCTCGCCGCGACCGGAATGCCGAGCCATTTGTTGCCGCGCTTGCCGTAGGCAACGCCGGACGGCGCCCAGCCGCCGCAGACCTTGCCGAGGTGATCGGCGACGTCCGTGACATCGATGCATTTTTCCGGAAACAAAAACGGCAGCGAGTAAAGCCCCCACACCATGTCGAGGCCCTGCCCCGTATTGGCGGCGACCGATGCCTTCGGCTGAATATCGTCGAAGGATTCATTGGAGACGTTGATGGTGACGCCCGTTGCCTTCTGGAATGCATCGACGATCTTCATGAAGGCGACATCTTCGGCTTCGACGAAACGCTTCCAGCGCAGGAAATTGATTTTCGCGCCCGGCTCCGGTTTCCACTGCGACGCCTGCGCCCATGCCTTGGCGTGTCCAAGCAATTGATCGGCGGACATCGTGGCTGCGGCGGCGAGCGTCGCGGCGCTGGCCTTGAGCAGAGATCGTCGATCCAGTTTCGTATCGGTCATCGTGCCTCGTCTCCCTGTTGGCCGATTTGAGGTCCGGCCTGTTGCTCCCATCGCGGCATTTTCTTGCGCGGCGGTTATGGGTCCGCCGTCGTCAGCGGCGCGATGCTACCGCATCGCTTTTCCGCGCAAAGGGAATCTTGCAGGTCATGGCGTCCGCCTTTCGCCGCAGGCACCTTCGTCGCAGCGCAAAAGATTGAAGCCTAACCGGCCCGATTTGCGGTGACACTCTGCTGCACTGCGGCTAATGAAACGGCGGATATTCCCGCAACGGGTTTGGGTTTCTATGGCATCGGCATCGGATCAGCGGCCACGGATCGTCGTCCTTCTGCTGCTGGCGCTGGTGGCGATGCTCACTCTCGCCTCGCTCGGCATCGGGCCGGTGCGCCTTGCGCCGCATGCGGTGATCGACGCGCTGCTCGGCGGCGGCACCGACGTGCAGCAGACCATCGTGCAGGAAATTCGCCTGCCGCGCACGATTCTGGCGATCGCCATCGGCGCGATTCTCGGTCTCTCCGGCGCGGCGTTGCAGGGACTGGTGCGCAATCCGCTCGCTGCACCTGAGCTATTCGGCGCGCCGCAATCCGCCGCCTTCGGCGCGGTGCTGATGATCGCGCTCGCCTCGGCAGATGTGCGCTCCTACGCGCTTCCGGCGGCCGGCATCGCGATGGCGTTCGTGTCGGTGTTCGTGCTACTCGGCGTCACGGGCCGCAATGCGAGTCTCCTATTGCTGATACTCGCGGGCCTTGCGATTTCGAGTCTGGCCGGTGCGGCGACGGCGCTTGTAATGAACCTGTCGTCGAATCCGTTCATCGTATTGGAAATCTCGTTCTGGCTTCTGGGTTCGCTGGAAGATCGCAGCTTCCGTCATGTGATCCTCGCGCTGCCGTTTATTGTGGCGGGCGCGATCCTGCTGATGAGCAGGCGAAGCGCATTCCGTGCCCTCAGCCTCGGCGAGGAGACCGCGCAGAGCCTCGGCGTCAATGTCGGCGCGTTGCGATTGAGCGTGATCGCGGGCGTGGCCCTTGGCGTCGGCGGCGCGGTCGCCGTCACCGGCACGATCGGATTCATCGGACTTGTCGCGCCTCACCTCATGCGCCCGCTCGTCGGCCACGATCCGGCGCGGCTTCTGGTGCCGAGCGCGCTGGCGGGTTCGGCGCTTTTGCTCGCCGCCGACATCGCGGTGCGGACCATCCCGTCGACCTCGAACATCAAGGTCGGCGTGCTGACCTCGATCATCGGCGTGCCGTTCTTTCTTTATCTCATCGTGCGCGAACGCCGCGCGCTCGGCGGAGGCGTGGCATGACCGCGCCCTCCTCGCTGACGATCCAGAATCTCTCCGTCGCGCTCGGCGCGCGGACGGTCATCCATCACGTATCGGCTTCGCTGAAAGGCGGACATCTCGTCGCGCTGGCCGGGCCGAACGGCGTCGGCAAGACCACCCTGCTGCGCGCGGTTGCGGGACTTATTCCATCGAACGGCGACATTCGCCTCGACGGCACGACGCTGTCGCAATTGTCTCTCCGCGAACGCGCGACGCGCTTCGGCTATCTGCCGCAGGGTCACGCCGTGCACTGGCCG
>JAFKKP010000327.1 GCA_017305515.1 Hyphomicrobiales bacterium | reverse complement strand
ATTGGGCGCTGTGCTTCGATAATCGGGATGGCCGGGACGAGCCCGGCCATGACAGTTCAGTGGAGAATCTCACCGCGCAATTTCGTCGTAGAGATCGCGCCATTCAGCGTTCTGCTCTGCGATCAACCGCGTCTTGTAAACGCGCGGCCATTTCTTGATGTTCTTCTCACGTTGAAGCGCGTCGCGAATAGCCGCGAACATCTCGAAATGAACGAGTTGCTTGATGTTATAACGCCGCGTGTGACCCGGTACGGCGTCGGTCCTGTGCTCGTGAACGCGGCGAACGAGATCGTTGGTCACGCCCACATAGAGCGCGCCACCCGGACGGCTAGCGAGAATGTAGACGTAATAGGTTGCCACAATCGCACCCTACGTGTCGGGATGGCCGGGACAAGCCCGGCCATGACATTGAGCAGATGGGTTGTTGCCGCCCCCCTGAACGCCTTCTGAACATTCCAATCCGCCGCGAAAAATATCGGCAACGCCGCCGCTTGCGCTCTGTGACGCTTCGATTACAGTTTTGTGACACGCAGCGGTCTCCGGCCGCGCGTTCGCCTCCTGGCATCCGCCAGCCAAGGCTTCGGGACAGAGCCGGGTGTAGTTCGCGTAAAAGGCAATGTCGCCGCCGCAGACCTCAGTGCCGCCGACTCCTGCGCCCATTCCCGCGCCGATTGCCAATGCCGGCGCGGGTGCTCTCGCTCCCATCGGATTTGGGCGTCTGTTCGCGGTCGCCGTCCCGCATCTCGCAGCCCTCAGCCTTCTGCTCGAAACCGAAACCGAATTCGGCGCGCGGCTGTGTTTCATCCTGAGCTGGGGCTGCCTGAATTTCTTCTGGCTCACGCTGCTGCGCCGTCCCGCTCTGTCCGGCGCGATGTCGCTGACGATTGTCGTCATCCTCGTGCTGCTGTCGCGGCTCAAGCACGACATCGTGCAGATGACGGTGAACTTCGTCGATCTGATGATGATCGATCGCGACAGCATCGCGTTCTTCTTCACCATCTATCCGAATTTGCGCTGGTCGTCGGTTATTGCGGCGCTGCTCATCCTGCCGCTGATGATCGCGCTGTGGCGGCTCGATCCGTTCCGCGTGAAGCGGTTGCCCGCTGCCGCCGCGTCGCTGGCCTGCCTCGCGATGCTGACGGCCTTCTCGCTGATGTGGCCGCAGGAAGACTGGCGCGGCTATTACGACGACAACTATGTCTCGAAGTTCACGCGCTCGGGCGCTGTCGCGGTTTCGGATTTTCTCAATTACGGCTTCATGGAATCCGCGCCGGTTTCGTCCGACCGGCTGAAACTGCCGCTGGAGGATTCGTGTCATCCGGCGGCGCGGCGGCCGCACATCATCATGATCCACGACGAGTCGAGCTACGACATCCGCTCGGCGCCGCAGATCAAGCTGCCGCCGGGATATGGCAGTCACTTCGTCTCGAGCGACGGCAAGGCGCGGAAATTTCTCGCCGAGAGCAACGGCGGATCGAGCTGGCTCACCGAATACAATGTGCTGACGGGATTGTCGTCGCGCTCGTTCGGCCGCTTCTCATACTTCGTCACGCGCATCGCCGCCAACCGCGTCGAGCGCGGATTGCCGCTGGCGCTGAAACGCTGCGGCTACAGCACGCTGTCGCTTTATCCGGCCTACGGCTCTTTCATGGGCGAACGGTCGTTTCAGGCGACGGCAGGCATCGAGAAATTCTACGACGCAAAAGATCTCGGCGCGAAGGGCCTCGAGCCGGACGGCTTTTTCTACGACAACGCCGTGAAGCTGCTGTCGCAGGAAAAGCCGGGCACGCCCGTGTTCATGTATGTCTATCTCGGCGCCAATCATTTTCCGTGGGCATCGCCGCTGCGGCCTGAACGCACGCCGGGATGGACAAATCCCGGCAACGATCCGGTGATCGACGAATATCTGCGCCGCCAGACCATGAGCGTGCAGGATTACGGCGCGTTCGTCGCGAAACTCAAGAAGCAGTTTCCGAACGAGCCGTTTTTGATCGTGCGCTACGGCGATCACCAGCCGGAATTTTCGACCAACATCATAGAGCCGAATCTGACGGAGGACGATGTTGCGAAACGGCTGATGGCCTACGACCCGCGCTACTTCGCGACCTACTACACGATCGATACGGTGAATTTCAAACCGGCTGCGACCGACACCGCGATGGAGACCATCGACGCTGCCTATCTGCCGCTGGTCGTGCAGGACGCGGCTGGACTTCCGCTCGATCCGAGTTTCGAGGAGCAGAAGAAGATCATGCTTCGCTGCAAAGGGCTGTTCTATTCGTGCAAGGACGGCGCGGAGGCGCGGCGCTTCAACCGCATGCTGATCGACGCGGGGTTCATCAAGAATCTATGAGCGCGGACCTCATCCTGAGGAGCAGCCCTTTGGCTGCGTCTCGAAGGATGAGAGTGCAGCTTCCGTTTTACCTCATAGTTCGAGACGCGAGGCTTGCGCCTCGCTCCTCACCATGAGGCATCACCGCTTCCCGATCTTCTCCCACAGCCAGCGCGCGACTTCGTCGGGCGAGCTTGTGCCGTCGTTCGACGCCGCGCGCAGATTGGCCTCACGCATCGCGGCGATGGAAATCTTGCCCAGTAGCGGCTGAAGCGATTTCAACAATTCGCTGTCATCTGCGCGTTTCGGCGAGACCAGCATGATAGCGTCGTAAGGCGGGATCGCGTGTTTCGGATCGTCGAGCACGACGAGATCGTATTTCGCGATCAGCCCGTCGCTGGTGTAGCCCGCGATAACATCGACCTCGCCGGAGGCGACGGCCGCATACATGAAGTCCGGCTGCATCTGCCGCTGCTGGCGAAAGGCAAGATTGTAGTTCTGTTTCAGCGCCGCCCATTCCGGGCGGGAGAAAAATTCATAGTCGCCTGCGATCGTCATCGTGCCCGCGCGCGATGAGAGATCGGCAATCGATCCGATGCCGAGAGACTCTGCGCGCTTGCGCGGCATCACCAGCGCATAGGCGTTCTCGAAACCGAGTTCACCGATGAGGGAAATTTTATGTTTGTCTACGAGTGTCGATTTGAGCTGCTTCAATAATTCGCCGCGTGGCGGCGTATCGGTGCGCTTCAACTGGTTGAGCCATAGCGTGCCGGAATAATCGACATAGACGTCGATGTCGTTGGTTGTCAGCGCCTCGAAGATCACGTTGGAGCCGAGACCTTCGCGCGAACTTGCGGAAAGCCCTGCCGCCTGAAGCCGCTGCGCAATCAGCGACGAGAGGATGTATTGCTCGGTGAATGTTTTCGCGCCGACGATGTAATTTGCCCTCGCGCGTCCGATGGAGGGGATCAGCGTTGCGACGATCAGCGCAACGATTCCGAAGAGCCCGAGCACGATGCGCATGCGGCTGCGGCGGGCCACGCCGGTCTCCACCAGCGCCAGCAATTGATCGACGGCGAGCGCAAGCGCCGCCGCCGCGGCACAACCGAACAGCACGAACACCCAGTTCTGCGTCTGCAAGCCTGCGAAGATGTAGTTGCCGAGACTTGTCTGGCCGATGGGCGTCGAGAGCGTTGCGGTGCCGATCACCCACACGGCGGCGGTGCGGATGCCCGCCATGATGACCGGGAGTGCCAGCGGCAGTTCGACGATGGTCAGGGATTGGTACTGTGTCATGCCGACGCCTTCGGCAGCTTCGGTCAGCGCCGGATCGATGCCTTCAAGCCCGGTGATGGTGTTTCGCAAAACGGGGAGCATGCTGTAGAGCGCGAGCGCGAGCACAGCGGGCAGAAATCCGAACGCGGAAAATTTGTATCCGAACCATTGCAGCGACAAAGCCGCGAGCGCCAGCAGCAGCGGATAGAACAATGCCAGCAGCGCGAGACCCGGAATCGTCTGCACGATGCTGGCGATCCCGAACGTCACATCGCGCAGCACCGGACGCCGCCGCACGAACAGCGCCAGAGGAAAACTGATCGCGAGGCCGAGCGCCAGTGCTGTGAGGCTGACGCGCACATGATTGCCGAGATAATCCGGCAGGCGATTGAGCGCATCGGCCCAGCGCGGATCGGAAAAAAGATTCATGGCGCGCTCTTCATGACGTGCTCTTGGGCAGCAACGCCTGTAACCGTTCGGCCTGACGGCGCGGCGTGCCGAGCAACTGGCTCACATACTCGTCGTCGTTCCGCGAAAGCTGCGCGGCCGTGCCCTGTCCCCTGAGATGTCCTTTCTCCATCACCGCGATGCGATCCGCCAGCAGTACGGCTTCCGCCATGTCGTGCGTAATCATCACGGTGGTGAGGCCGAGCTTGCGGTGCAGTTGCTTGTAATCCTCGCCGAGGGCGTCACGCGTCAAGGGATCGAGCGCGCCGAACGGCTCATCCATCAGCACGATTTTGGGATTTGCCGCGAGCGCACGCGCGACGCCGACGCGCTGGCGCTGCCCGCCTGACATCTGCTGGGTCATCCGGTCGCGATAGCTGCGATCCAGCCGCACCAGATCGATCAGTTCATCGACGCGCGTTGAAATTTTCTGCGGATCGTCACCAAGCAGCCGCGGCGTGATGCCGATATTCTGCGCCACCGTCATGTGCGGAAACAATCCGCCGTTCTGGAACACATAACCGATGCTGCGGCGGAGCTCGATCGGGTCGAGGCTCTGCACGTCTTTATCCAACACGCGCACCGTGCCGCTGTCCGGTACGATCAGGCGGTTGGCCAATCTCAACAGCGTCGTCTTGCCGGAACCCGATCCGCCGACGATGGCGAGAAATTCGCCGGGCGCGACGGCGAGCGACACGTCATCGACGGCTTTAGTTTGCCCGCGCGCGAAACTCTTGCTGACATGCTGGTAGGCGATGGCGGGTTCGGTGCTGGACATGACGCGATGATGAACCATGCACCTTGCGCTGTCGACAACCGCGACACTGGCGCGGACGGTTTCCGGCGTGTAGCTTCGCGGCGTCCCTCGGAGTGTTTCCATTCATGGCGAAGAAAGACAGCGTGCCGCAGCCGCTCGCGAAACAAGTGAAGCAATATGTCGATCCGTTTCGGGTGGACGGCTCGCGCGAATTCCATCTCAAGTCGCACAAGCCAGGCGAGAGAGGCGGACTCGACAAGGACGCCGCGCACAAGATCGTCGACCGCAATCGTGGCCGGATTCGCGAGCTTCAGGAAAAGCTCTACGCGCAGGACCGCTGGTCGTTGTTATTGATCTTTCAAGGCATGGACGCCGCCGGGAAAGACAGCGCCATCGAAAACATCATGTCCGGAATCAATCCGCAGGGCTGCGAGGTCTATTCGTTCAAGCAACCCTCGACGAAGGAACTGGATCACGATTTTCTCTGGCGCAGCACGATCTGTCTGCCGGAACGCGGGCGCATCGGCATCTTCAACCGCTCCTATTATGAAGAGATGCTGGTGGTACGCGTCCATCCCGACGTGCTTACCAAGGAGCGCATCCCGGCTCAACTCGTCACCAGAAACATCTGGCGCGAACGGTTCGAGGATGTCGCCGCGTTCGAGAAATATCTCGCGCGCAACGGCACGGTGATTTTGAAATTCTTTCTCAACGTCTCGAAGGAAGAACAGCGCAAGCGTTTTCTCGACCGGCTGGAGCAACCCGCCAAGAACTGGAAATTCTCGCTCGGCGATGTTGCGGAGCGCGCGCTGTGGGACAAGTATCATGCGGCCTATCAGGACGTGGTGCGCAACACCTCGGCGAAGCATGCGCCGTGGTTCGTCGTGCCGGCCGATCACAAATGGTTCGCGCGTACCGTTATCAGTTCGGCCATCGTGACTGCGATGGAAAGCCTCGACCTGAAATTCCCCGACCCTGAGAAGGGCAAGGGCGATGAACTGAAAAAGGCGCGTGACGCTCTGGAAAAAGAAGGCCGCGAAGCGGGCGGCATGCCGAAAAAGAAGAAGGTTGACGGCGCCTGAAAGCGGATACGGCCCCGCGCACTTGACTTGCGGCGATGCGTCCGTGATATGGCGAAACGGCGGGCAGGCGCGCCGGGTCTGGACTGATTTCTGCGATGCTTTTCAATTCCACCGAATTCATTTTCGTCTTCCTGCCGCTCGCCGTCGTTCTGCATTTCCTCGTCGCGCGCCGTAGCCTCGCCGCCGCCGCGATCATGACCACGATCTCGTCGCTGTGCTTCTATGCGTGGTGGAAGCCGCCCTTCGTCGTGCTTCCGGTGCTGTCGATCTTGCTGAATTTCTGGCTGGCGCAGAAAATCCAGCAGGCGGACAAACCCAGCGCGCGCCGCTTGGTGATCGCGGGCGTCACCGCCAATCTTCTGGTGCTCGGCTATTTCAAATATTTCGATTTTCTGCTGTCGATCTTCGAGGGCCGCAATCCTGGCGTACCCGATGTGCCTCTGGCGCTGTCGTTCACGACCTTCGTGCAGATCGCATTCCTGATCGAGACCTCGCGCCAGCCGACGCGGCTTCACATGCCGACCTACGCGATGTTCGTGTCGTTCTTTCCGCATCTGATCGCCGGGCCGATCGTGCGCTGGAACGAACTCGGCCCGCAGCTTGCCGAAAAAATCCGTTATCGCGTCGACTGGAACAACATCGCGCTGGGGCTGACGATCTTCTGTCTGGGCCTCACGAAGAAAGTGCTGCTCGCGGATCGCATGGCGCCGCATGTCGGCCTCGTGTTCGATGCGGCGGCCGCCGGCGTGCCCGTCACTGCCGCTGCGGCATGGGGCGCGTCGATTGCCTATTCGCTGCAACTCTATTTCGATTTCTCCGGCTATTCCGATATGGCGGTCGGACTTGGCCTGCTGTTCAATCTGCGTCTGCCGCTGAATTTTGCAGCACCGTTTCGCTCCACCAGCATCATCGATCTGTGGCGGCGCTGGCACATCACGCTGTCGCGCTTTCTGCGCGATTTCGTCTATGTGCCGCTCGGCGGCAACGAGGCGGGCCCCATACGCCGCTCGGTCAACCTGTTTCTCACCATGCTGCTCGGCGGGCTGTGGCACGGCGCGAACTGGACGTTCATCGCCTGGGGCGCGCTGCATGGCGTGGCGCTGACGATCAATCATGCGTGGCGCTCGCTGACCGGCAGGCGCGACCCGGCATGGTACGGCAAACTGATCGGCTGGTTTTTGACATTCATGACCTTCGCGGTCGGCATGACATTTTTCCGCGCGCCGAATTTCGCCACCGGCTGGCACATGATCGAGGCGATGGCAGGCTTCGGTCACGCGCCGGCGGATGCCGCGCTCGCGGTCAACACCGACGCGTGGATCATCAGCAAGGGTTACGTGACGGAAGCGTTCGTGCGCGGATGGCTCGGTTCGCACTGGACCGTGGTCGCCTCGCTGATTACCGCAGGCATGCTCGCGATCGCGCTGTTCGTCCCCGACACGATGGAAATGGTGGACTATCGCGAGAACGAGCCGCATTCCAACTGGCGCCGTTCGGCGTGGCTGTTCGCATGGCAACCGACGCCGATCCGGCTTGCGCTGCTCGCTGTGCTGTTCGCGCTGGTGTTCGCCAATCTGAACAGTTTCACCGAATTTCTCTATTATCAGTTCTGACGGAATGACGATGACCCCGCGCAGATTTGCCATCGGACTGATGATCGCCGCCGCCGCGCTGTTTATGGGAACGGCGCTGGCGAATGTGCTGATCGATCCCGAAGCGGTGTTTGGCACGGAACTGTTCCCGCGCCGCCATCCGAACTATCGCTATCTCGGCGTGCGCGATTATCAGAAGAACGCAAGTCAGGTCGATGCGCTGTTCTTCTCGTCCTCGCGCGGCTACAGCATCGATCAGGCGCAGCTTGCGAAAGCGATGGGCGCGACACGGCTGCACGATCAGGCTGTGCCGTATGGGCTGATTTCCGACCACCTGCCGGTGCTCGAATATATTCTGCGCGACAAGGACAAGCGCGGCGAGAAGATCAAATCGGTGTTCCTGATGCTGGACACCGATTTGCTCGGCAAGCCGGCGTGGACCAATGTGAACATCGACTGCTTCCTGCCGCCGGAAGTCACAGGCGGCTCGAAGGTGCGGTTCTGGTGGCGCTATCTCACCGCCGTGCAATTTCTGACATGGCGCGACGGCATCAAGGGCGCGTTGTCGGGCGAGAAAAATCCCGATCCGAAATTCATTTCGTTCACGTCGCTTGAAGAACGCAGCGTATCCACCACACGCGAAGTGCGCCGCGTCGCGCCGCCGAGTCTTGGGTCGCTGTTCGTCGGCGAGGCGCATGCCCGCATCGCATCGTTGTTGAGTGACGAGCCCGGCGAGCAATTCCGCAAATACTGGATCACCAGCCGGCCCGACATCGATCGCCAGCTTGCGATGATCTATCTGTTCGCTGAGCTTTGCCGCGAGCACGGTATCAAGCTGACGGTGGCGACGACGCCGTTGCAGCGCGTGAATATCAATCTCTACCGGCCGGGCGAACTCGACGCCATCGCCGCGCGCATCAACCGCATCACCGAGATGTGGGATTTCGCTTCGCCGGGGCCGATCACCGACAGGGCCGGCGTCTGGCTCGACTACGCGCATTTCAGGCCGGAAATCGGCGCCATGATGATCGCGCGCATTTTCGGCGGCGAGACGCCGGTGCCGCCCGGCTTCGGCCAGTTGAAGCCGCAGGCCAGGGAATAGGTCAGAGCGGCTGACCGTTATTTGGCGTTGCCGGGGCTGGCATTTCTCGTCTAGAACGCGAGCCGAAACGGTTTGGAAACCATCCGTCAACGGTTTGGCCCGAACATGCGTTTCAGAGGATGTGGAATGGCGATTCGTGACGATCGGCGTGGACAGGACAAGGCGGCTTTCGCTGCCGGGTCCGGCGCGCCTGCCATTTCGCTGGGTTCCTCGCGCGGCAGCCTGCTCGGCGGCCTTCTGCTTCTTATCGGCCCCTGAGGGCCGTCTGGGCATTTGCGCCTGGGCACTCAGGGGGTTCGACGAAGCACCGAAACCCACAGCGCCCTTTGAAATGGCGCATCTGACCGAAGGAATTTTCCCATGACCACCGCGAAACAGTCCGACAAGGACCGCGTCGTTATTTTCGACACCACCCTGCGCGACGGCGAGCAATGCCCCGGCGCGACGATGACGTTCGAGGAGAAACTCGAAGTCGCCGAACTCTTGGACACGATGGGTGTCGACATCATCGAAGCCGGTTTCCCGATCGCCTCGGACGGCGACTTCGAGGCCGTGCGCGAAATCGCCAGGCGCACCAAGAACGCCGTGGTGTGCGGCCTGTCGCGCGCGGCTCACAAGGACATCGACCGCTGCGCGGAGGCGATCAAGCCGGCCAGGCGCGGCCGTATCCACACCTTCCTGTCCACGTCTCCCGTGCACATGAAATACAAGCTCCAGATGGAGCCGGACGCCGTGCATGACATGGTGATATCGCAGGTGACGCGCGCGCGCAATCACACCGACGATGTCGAATGGTCGTCGGAAGACGGCACGCGCACGGAATTCGATTTTCTCTGCAAGTGCGTCGAGTCCGCCATCAAAGCGGGCGCGACCACGATCAACATTCCCGACACCGTTGGCTATTCGGTGCCGGAGGAATATTTCGACCTGTTCAAGCGCGTGCGTGAGAACGTGCCGAATTCCGACAAGGCGGTGTTCTCGGTTCACTGTCACGACGATCTCGGCATGGCGGTCGCGAATTCGATGGCCGGTGTGCGTGCCGGTGCGCGGCAGATCGAGTGCACCATCAATGGCATCGGCGAGCGTGCCGGCAATGCCGCGCTCGAAGAAGTCGTGATGGCGATGAAAGTCCGCAACGACAAATTGCCGTTCTGGAACAACATCGACACCACGATGCTGACGCGCGCATCGAAGGTCGTGTCAGCCGCGACCTCGTTCCCGGTGCAATACAACAAGGCCATCGTCGGCCGTAACGCGTTCGCGCATGAAAGCGGCATCCATCAGGACGGCATGCTGAAGAACGCGCAGACCTACGAGATCATGCTGCCGGAAACCGTCGGCGTGAAGCAAACGTCATTGGTGATGGGCAAGCATTCGGGCCGCCACGCCTTCATCCACAAGCTGGAGGAGATGGGCTACAAACTGGCGCAGAACCAGCTCGAAGACGCGTTCGTGCGCTTCAAGGCGTTGGCTGACCGCAAGAAAGACATCTACGACGAGGACATCGAGGCGCTGGTCGATCAGGAGATCGCCCAGTCGCACGACAAGATCCATCTCGTCTCGATGTCGGTGGTCGCCGGTACGCGCGGCCCGCAGCGCGCCACGATGAAGCTCGATGTCGAAGGCAAGATCATGATTGCCGAGGAAGAGGGCAACGGTCCGGTCGATGCGGTGTTCAACTGCATCAAGGCGCTGGTGCCGCATACCGCTAAGCTGGAACTGTATCAGGTTCACGCCGTGACGGCGGGAACCGACGCGCAGGCGGAAGTTTCGGTCCGTCTGTCGCAGGACGGCCGCTCGGTGACGTCGCGCGCGTCCGATCCCGATACGCTGGTGGCTTCGGCGCAGGCCTATCTCGGCGCGCTGAACAAGATCGTCATGAAGAAGCAGCGCGACGCGGGCGGAGACATGCCCAAGGCTGCGGCAGGGCATTAAACGCTTCATTTTGTCGCAACGGCCTGAAAGCGCGGCGCATCAGATCGGTGCGCCGCGTTTTGCGTTGCAGCATCCAAAAGCGAAACCCCTGCGAACGGCGAATAGTCTTGACCCTTCTCGCCTGCGATGGTCCGGTCTGGCAAAATTGAAAAGCGGCGGCATCAACGACCGCGCGGCTCAGCCATTCGGAGGAAACATGAAAAAATTCGTTCTCGCAGCCGCCTCGATCGCGGCTCTCGCCCTCGTTGGGCCTGCGTCGGCGCAATCGCCGATCGTCATCAAGTTCAGCCACGTCGTCGCCACCAATACGCCGAAGGGGCAGGGCGCGGAGAAGTTCAAGGAACTCGCCGAGAAATACACCAACGGCAAGGTGAAGGTTGAGGTCTATCCGAATTCGCAGCTCTACAAGGACAAGGAAGAGGTCGAGGCACTTCAGCTCGGTGCCGTGCAGATGCTGGCGCCGTCGCTAGCGAAATTCGGCCCGCTCGGCGTCAAGGAATTTGAAGTGTTCGATCTTCCCTACATCCTGCCGGACAAGGCTGCGCTCGGCCGCATCACCAAGGGCCCGATCGGCAAGGCGCTTCTCGCCAAGCTGGAGCCGAAAGGCATCACCGGTCTGGCTTACTGGGACAACGGCTTCAAGATCATGACGGCCAACAAGCCGATGATTCACGTCGCCGACTTCCAGGGCCTGAAGATGCGCATTCAGTCGTCGAAGGTTCTCGAAGCGCAGTTCCGCGCGCTCGGCGCCATTCCGCAGGTGCTGGCATTCTCCGAAGTCTATCAGGCCATGCAGACCGGCGTTATCGACGGCAACGAGAACACGCCGTCGAACTGCTACACCCAGAAGATGCACGAAGTGCAGAAGCACGCCACGATCTCCAACCATGGCTATATCGGCTACGCGGTGATCGTGAACAAGAAGTTCTGGGACGGCTTGCCGGCCGACGTGAAGCCGCAGGTGCAGAAGGCGATGGATGAGGCGACCGAATTCGCCAACAGCATCTCGCAGAAGGAAAACGACGACGCGATCGCGGCGATGAAGAAAGCCGGCACGACGCAGTTCCACGACCAGACGCCTGCCGAGAAAGAAGAGTGGAAGAAGGCGTTGCAGCCGGTGGTCGACGAGATGGCGACCCGCGTCGGCAAGGACCTGATCGAATCGTTCCAGAAAGAAGCCAACGCGAAGACCAACTAAGTCTTTCGCCACAATCTCAAAGTGGTCCGGGATTCGACCCGGACCACTTTTTTAAGCTAGACTTGTTTAGGCTAGACTTGCTTTCGGACCGCACGCAGAGGCGGCCGATGGGGTGGGGACAATCTTGAAAATCATTCTGCGGATTCTCGACCGGCTCGAAGAAGTCATCATCGCGACGCTGATTGCGGCCGCGACGCTGCTGATTTTCATCGCCGTCGTTCATCGCTACAGCACCACCATTTCGGTGGACATCATGAAATTCGGCCGCGCTCACGATATCGCGTGGCTGACCGCCGCCGGCACCGCCGCTTTCAACTTCGTTCGCCACATTAACCTCACCTGGGCGCAGGAACTGTGCATCTACATGTTCGTGTGGATGGCGAAGTTCGGCGCGGCCTACGGCGTGCGCACCGGCATTCACGTCGGCGTCGACGTGGCAACGCAGAAGCTCGCGCCCGCAAACCAGTACCGCGTCATCATTTTCGGATTGCTGTGCGGCGCGATCTTCACCTTCGTGATCGGCTCGCTCGGCACGAATTTCGTCTATCACATGGCGCAGACCGACCAGACCTCGCCCGATCTCGAATGGCCGGCCTGGATGATCTATCTCGCCATCCCGCTCGGCAGCTATCTGATGAGCTTCCGTTTCCTGCAGGTCATGGTCAGCTTCGCCAGAACAGGTGAATTGCCGCATCACGATCACGGCCATGTCGAGGGCATCGCCGACGAGACGCCGACCGTTCCCGGCATCGTCGGTCACGATGTTGCGGTCGCCGGAGCATCGCGATGAGCAACGCAGCCACCGCGATCACTGGCGAGCCGAGCTACAAGAAGCCGCCGTCCAACCAGATTTTCGGTGCCGTGGTTCTGATCGGCGTGCCGATCATGCTGTTCTGTTTGTGCCTCGCAGCGAAATTCGGACTGGTGACGATCCCGTCCGGTCCGCGCGCCATTCTGCTGTTCACTCTGCTTGTGTCGCTGATGCTGACCGGCATGCCGATCTCGATTTCGCTCGGGCTTACGGTTCTGACCTTCTTCTTCACGATGACGGGTGAAGACCCGCAGGTCGTGGCGCTGAAACTGTTCACCGGTATCGAGAAGTGGGAAATCATGGCGATCCCCTTCTTCATTCTGGCTGGTAATTTTCTAACTCACGGCGGCGTCGCCCGCCTGATGATCGATTTCGCGGCCTCGATGATCGGCCATCTGACGGGTGGCTTGGCGCTTGCGGGCATTGTCGCCTGCGCCATGTTTGCACTGGTCTGCGGCTCATCCGTCGCGACGGTTGTTGCGATCGGCGGCGTGATCTTGCCGGAAATGGTCCGGCGCGGTTATCCGATGCATTTCGGCGCGGGCATCATCACGGTCGCCGGATCGCTCGGCATTCTGATGCTGCCGTCGATTCCGAAGGTGATCTACGCGATCTCGACCAACACTTCGATCGGTGCGCTGTTCGTCGCCGGTCTGCTGCCGGGCATTCTGCTGTCGGCGATGTTGTGCGGCGTCACATGGTATCTCGCCAAGAAGCGCGGCTATCCGAGCATGCCGCGCGCCACATGGGTCGAGCGGTGGGTCGCCTTCCGCAAGAGTTTCTGGGGCCTGATGCTGGTCGTCATCATCGTCGGCGGCATTTACAGCGGCCTTTTCACTGCGACCGAGGCGGCAGCGGTCAGCGCCGTCTATGCCGGTTTCGTGTCGCTGTTCGTCTACAAGGCGCTGAAGTTCAAGGATGTGCCGCGCGTGTTGCTGGCATCCGCCAATATGAGCGCGATGCTCTTGTATATCATCACCAACGCCGTGGTGTTCTCGTTCATTCTCGCCAACGAGAACATCCCGCACGCCATCGCCGACTGGATCATGGATATGAATCTCGGCTGGATCGGCTTCCTGTTCGTGGTGAACATCCTGCTGCTGCTGGCCGGCAATTTCATGGAGCCGTCGTCGATCATTCTCATCATGGCGCCGATCCTGTTTCCGGCGTCCCAGCGTCTCAACATCGATCCCGTTCATTTCGGCATCATGATCGATGCCAATATGGAGGTGGGCCTCTGTCATCCACCGGTCGGGCTCAATCTCTATGTCGCGGCGGGCATCGCGCGCATGGGCATCACGGATTTGACCAAGGCCGTGATGCCGTGGCTCATCACGCTGTTGATATTTCTCGTCATCATTACGTATGTGCCGGAAATCACGCTGTGGCTGCCGCGCAAGCTCGGAATGCTGTACGGCGGATGAACGGCGGCGAATTACATTTTCGTAAGGCAGCCGGATTTTCCAAACCGTAATTTGAAATCGCGCGGGCGGCTGCCATCTTCGTTGCAGAGCGAAGAAGGAGTGCCCCATGAGAAAATCTATCATTGCCGCCATCGCGGCCGTCGCCGTCATCGGTTCGACCGCCGTCTATGCGCAGCATCGCTTCCATCATCCGCGCATGAGCGCCGAGGATCGCGCCGCTTTCGTCGACGCGAAGATCGCCTCCGTTCATGCCGGGCTGAAGCTGACGCCCGATCAGGAAAAGAACTGGCCGGCGGTCGAGACTGCCGTGCGCGATTTCGCCAAGCAGCGCATCGACCGCGCCAATGCCCGCGCAGCGGAGCGCGATTTGCGCCGTGCCGAACGCAACCAGAAAGGCTCCGGCGACCGCACCCCCGATCAGGCGGGAACGGCCCCGAACTTCGATCCCGTCGCGCGCCTGCGAGAGCGTGCCGACAATATGGCGTCAACCGCGACCGGCCTGAAGCGCATCGCCGATGCCGCCGACCCGCTCTACAAGAGCCTCAATGACGGCCAGAAGCGCCGCCTTGCGATGCTCACGCGCATGGGCGGACCGCGCGGCTGGCATCATCACGAGTTCGGCCCCGGCCGCGACGACGGTCCGGGACGCGAGCGCGGCCCGAACGGACCCGAGCGGCTCTGATTGCACGGCCACACAAGCGAAAACCGCCGAATTTCCGGCGGTTTTTTGCATGTGGCGCGTGTGAGAATGCGCCATGTTCCTGCCGGGAAAAGTGCCTGCGTTTGCTGGACACGGCAGAATCGCTTTGCTAAACGACGCCCTCTTAAACGGGTCTTGTCTGGATCCGGGCGCATAGCTCAGTTGGTAGAGCAGGTGACTCTTAATCACCGGGTCCAAGGTTCGAATCCTTGTGCGCCCACCAAATTTTTTTTACGACTTAAGTCGTGCAAGACGTACCCGATAAATCATCGTCACCTGTTCCGTTTGCGCGCGATTGTTCGCGCACCCGACAGGACTTCTAGGTTCCGGCTGAATTGTCAGTCCGGCCGTCTAATTCAGGAGTTATCGTCTACTCGTTCGCGCCATGGATTGCTTCGATCACGGCTCGGGTAACGTCTGCCGTCCGCGCCTTGCCGCCGAGATCTGGAGTGTGGAGATTTGCGTCTGCCGTCACACGCTCGATTGCTTTCATCAATCGCTCCGCAGTTGTCTTCTCTCCCAAATGATCGAGCATCATCACGGTCGACCAGAATGTTCCAATCGGATTAGCGACCCCTTTTCCGGTGATGTCGAATGCCGAGCCGTGAATGGGCTCGAACATCGAAGGGAAAGTTCGCTCTGGATTGATGTTGCCAGTCGGCGCGATCCCAAGCGAGCCCGCAAGTGCTGCAGCCAAATCGGAAAGAATGTCGGCGTGAAGATTGGTTGCGACGATTGTATCGAGCGTCTCAGGACGCATGACCATTCGCATGGTCATCGCGTCGACCAGCATCTTGTCCCAAGTCACGTCGGGAAATTCGAGCGCTATTTCCTTGGCGATATCGTCCCACATCACCATCGCATGCCGTTGGGCGTTCGATTTAGTCACCACCGTCAGCAATCTGCGCGGTCTTGATTGAGCCAAAGCAAACGCGAAACGCATGATGCGTTCGACGCCGGCCCGCGTGAACATCGAAACGTCAGTCGCGGCTTCCAGCGGCGATCCTTGATGGACGCGACCGCCAACGCCGGCATATTCGCCTTCGGAGTTTTCTCGAACGATGATCCAGTCCAATTCTTTGTCGATGACGTTTCGCAGCGGCGACGTAATGCCGGGAAGGATACGCGTCGGTCGAACGTTGGCGTATTGATCGAATGGCTGGCAGATCGCAAGACGCAGCCCCCAAAGCGTAATGTGGTCTGGAATTTCTGGATGTCCTGCCGAACCGAACATGATCGCGTCGTGATTGCGGATCTGATCGCGGCCATTCTCCGGCATCATCCGGCCATGCTTCTTGTAGTACTCGCCGCCCCAATCGAAGTTATCGACGTCGAACTTGATGTTGCCCTCGCGTTTGGCAATTGCATGCAAGACTTCAACGCCCGCGTTGATGACTTCAGTTCCGATGCCGTCGCCAGGAATTGCAGCGATCTTGTAGGTCTTCATTGTGAATGCCTTGCCTTTATCTGCTACGGGGTCTTCGCACGGGGCTTCATGATGGTACGGGACACGACGACGGTTAAAATCGCCGAGAGCGCCAGCAATCCGGCGACGAAGTACAGGCCGCCGGCAAAGCTGCCGGTTTGATCCTTAATCCAGCCGATCATTGCAGGCCCGACGAACCCACCGAGATTGCCGATCGAGTTAATCGTCGCGATGCCGGTCGCGGCAGCAGGCCCGACCAGGAACAGTGTCGGCATGCTCCAGAGAGGAGGCTTAGCGGCACTGATGCCAATGTTGACGAGCGACAAGGCGGCGACCACCGCAACTACTGTTGTGGAAACGCCTGCAAGACAAAGTCCGGCGGCAGCGATCAGGCACATGATGACGACATGCCAGGTCCGCTCGTTTTGAGTGTCCGAATGCCAAGACCACAAATACATGGCAATCACTGCAATCGTAGGCGGCACAGCATTCAAGAAACCGACTTCAAGATTCGACAGGCCGAATCCTTTAATGATCTGCGGCGCCCAGATGCCGAGAGTGTAAAGCCCGGCCGAAGTTCCGAAATAAACGAGCGCAAGGGCCAAAACGCGGATGTCGGCAAGCCCCCGCCAGATGCTTACATGCGAAACAGATGACAATCCGGCTCGCTCGGCATTCATCGTCTTGACGAGCCAGTCGCGCTCGTCCGCCGCAAGCCATTTTGCGTCTTCAGGCTTGTCGGTCATATAAAAGAGAACAACGAACCCGAAGATAACGGCAGGCAATGCTTCCAGCAGAAACATCCATTGCCAGCCTTTCAGACCGGCAATTCCGTGAAGTTCGAGCAGAGCACTCGACAGAGGCGAGCCGAAAATGACTGAGATCGGCACGGCTGCCATGAACAAGGATGTCATCGCTGCGCGGCGGCGCGCGGGAAACCAGTAGCTCAGATACAATATGATGCCTGGGAAAAAGCCGGCTTCGGCCGCGCCCAATAAAAACCGCGCGGCATAGAAGCTGTTGGTGTCCCATA
Organism: Hyphomicrobiales bacterium; assembly: GCA_017305515.1. Classification (GTDB taxonomy): domain Bacteria; phylum Pseudomonadota; class Alphaproteobacteria; order Rhizobiales; family Xanthobacteraceae; genus Afipia. The sequence goes on along the minus strand of JAFKKP010000327.1, from coordinate 10,332 downwards.
CGAACGCCATTGCGCCCGAGATTATGCCCCATGTGATCATGACGCGGGCGATCCACAGACGCGCGCCGACTTTTTCCAGAATGATGTTTGAGGGCACTTCAAAAAGGAAATAACCCCAGAAGAAGATGCCTGCTCCAAATCCAAAGATGGACGGCGTAAATCCGAGATCCTTGTTCATCGTCAAGGACGCAAAGCCGATGTTCACGCGATCGATATACGCAATGAAGTAAAGCAGCATCACAAACGGGACGATGCGCATCGCGATTTTTCGCATCGTGCGCGATTCAAGATCATTGGACATGAATGTTTCCTCGCCGGTGGATGGTTTGTCACGCCTTATCCGGCGTTTGCGGGAACGTTAAGAGGGGGCAGGCAGAAAGCTCAATCCGGCCTAGATTATACAAAATTTTGATATAATCTCTTGGCAGAGGCCCGGATGGAATTGCACCAACTCCGCTGTTTTGTCGCTGCCGCCGAAGATCTGCATTTCGGTAACGCGGCGCGGCGCCTTGAGATGTTGCCTGCGACGCTGGGACGCGAACTAAGACTGCTCGAGAAAGACTTAGGAACACCGCTTTTCGTCCGTACGACGCGCCACGTTTCGCTTACGTCCGATGGTGAAGCGTTTTTGGATGAGGCGCGCAATTTGGTCGCGAAGGCCGACGCGCTAGCTACGGATTTCCGTCAGCGCGGGCGAAGTCGCGCGGCAACGCTGAAGATCGGCGCGATCGATACTGCGTCGGTCGGTCTTATACCGATGCTCCTGCATGACTTCCGCAAGATGCACAAAGATGTCGCCGTCGAGCTTGTGGAAGACAAAACGATAAGGCTTCTTCCGCGTCTGCTTTCGGGGCGACTTGATCTTGCGTTCGTGCGCCCGCCCGAGCGAAGCGATCGCAGATTTGATTTTGAATTTCTATTTCACGAGACGGCCGTCGCTGCTGTCCCCTCGCACCACAAGCTAGGGGCAAAGAAGCAATTGGAAATCGCAGAACTCGCAAATGAACCAATGATACTGCCGGAGCGTCGCTCCCGACCGCACAGCCACGATGTCACCATCAAATTGTTTGCGGAGGCAGGATTGAAGCCGGAGATCGCGCAACTAGCGGAAGAAAAGCAAACGATCGTTAAACTTGTTGCAGCGAGAATGGGCATTGCAATCGTTCCGAAATGGACTTCGCAAATGTCCATCGCGGGAGTGAACTATATTCCGATCAAGCTGCCGCGACGTAAGCGAATGGAAACGCTACCACTGGCCGCCGCGTGGGTGCGCGGCTTGCGGGATCCTGCGCGGGATCAGATGCTTTCCATTTTGCGGTCAAAACTTGATCGCTACAGCAGCAGAGCATGAAATCAATTTCCACCAAAGACACCTTCACTCCACCGATAGGCTTTTGTCTCTTTCCTTATCAGTTAGAAAATCAACCTTGCGAGTACGTCGCCGCTTACAGTTCTGAATTCGCTGCATCGTTAGCGATCGCGGATCGAGGGCCGCGCAGGCCATACCGTTTGTTCAACGGACACCGAGTCTGTTGCTCTAGATCAAACGGCATTCCCGGATTTTGAGCGATTGTCGCCGCATATTGAGATTCGGGACGGCAGCTGTGTCTAAGATGAAGGGACGTATTCTTGGCGCAACGTCACTTGCAGTTTTTGCAAACGGATTTCGGCCATTCTTTCTTTTGGGCGCCGCTTTCGCCGCTGTCGCAATCGCGCTTTGGCTTCCGGAGTTTTACGGCGATATCACGATCCGGACCGCCTTCACGCCCGTGGCGTGGCATATCCATGAGATGCTGTTTGGATATTTGGCAGCCGCAGTGACGGGCTTTCTGCTCACTGCAATTCCAAATTGGACGGGTCGTCTGCCGATCCGTGGCCGCCCGTTAATGCTGCTTGCGGCGCTTTGGCTGATTGGCCGCGCGACCGTCTCGGTCTCCGAATGGACCGGCTGGTTAGCGGCCATGATCGTCGATTGCGGTTTTCTGCTCACGGTCTTGCTTGTGATCGTGTGTGAGATCGTCGGCGGGAACAATCTGAGAAATCTCAAAGTTGCAGCCCTCGTCGGCATTCTGGCGATCTCGAACATTGCTTTTCATATTGAGGCCCATGTCTCCGGTGCCCCTGATTATGCGACACGGGTTGGGATTGGCGGCATGCTGCTGCTGGTGATGATTATTGGCGGCAGGATTATTCCAAGTTTCACGCACAACTGGCTCGCGCGACAGTTGCCGGGCCGAATGCCGATTGCCTTCAATCGGTTCGACATCGCGGTAATCCTCGTGTCGGTTGTCGCGCTGCTGGCGTGGATTTTGTTTCCAGAGGCCAAGACGACTGCGGAAGTCTCTGCGCTCGCGGGCATTCTCCAATTCGTGCACCTGGCACGCTGGGCGGGCGAACGGACGTGGCCGGATCGTCTCGTGCTTGTTCTGCATGTGGCCTACCTGTTCGTTCCGGCCGGTTTCCTGCTGCTGCCGGCCAGCATCATTTTTGAGATCCCCCGAAGTGCAGCGGTCCATGCCTGGACCGTCGGCGCAATGGCCACGCTTAGTCTTGCCGTCATGACGCGGGCGACGCTGGGACATACGGGGCACGCGTTAAAAGCGAATGCAGGCACGCAGATTGTATACGGTGCCGTTGTCCTCGCCGCGCTGGCGCGTGTGGCGGCGGCGATATTCGGTTCGCAGAGCGACGCGCTATTGCATCTTTCGGCATTGGCATGGCTGGCGGCTTTCGCCGGCTTTCTTGTGGTATTCGGTCCTATGCTGATACAGCGAAGAGAGCGTTAGGTCCTACAGCCCGATCGTCCAAGGGTGCTACGACGTAGGATCGTCGATCAGCTTTTGGGGCTTGGCGAATCCTTCGAGCGAGCTTTTGCTCTCGATAACAATCTCACGTCCCCGAATTCGGATTCCGTGATCGGTCAACTGCGCGAGGCTTCGCGACAGGTTCTCTCGGGTGGTGCCGATGTGCGAGGCGAGCGTCCCGCGGTCGAACGGAATGACGAGGCTCGCATCCGCCGCATGTCGATTGGCTTCGGCCAGCACCCAGTTTGCCAGCCGCTCGACGCTCGATCTTGCCATATGGCCCTTCAGCTTCTTCACCGAACTGCGATAGGCGAGAGCGAGTTCGCGGGCGACGACGCGTGCAAATGCGACGTCTTCGTCGAGCAGTTCTCGGACGAGTTTTGCTGGAATCAGAAGCACACGCGATTTCGCCAGCGTGCGTGCGGAGTTCAAATAAGCCTGGTCGGCGATGATGGCAGCAAGGATAAATGTGGACACCGGCGTCAGCAGCGAAATCCCGGATTCGCCGTCGCCTTGTTGCGTGAAAATCTCCACGAGTCCTTCCAGCAAGACGTGAAGGAAGTCAGGCGGGTCGCCTTCTTGCAGCAGCACGGTGCCGACAGGAAACTGCTGAAGAAGCGCGCCCTTCAGCAAACGACTCATGCTGTCGTCCGGAACTTCCGAAAAGAGCGGAAGAGACCGGATCAGCGCTGTCTCGTTAGGCCGCAAGAACCCACCCCTGTGACATTTGACAAATTCACACCGGCAAATTGCAGTTCAAGGCAATGTAAAAGTCAAATCCATTTATATCTTTTCATATAACTCACAGCCCTCAGGAAGGACTTTGATTCAGCGCAATTCGGCTCGCCCGGAATAGGGCGATGGCTCACCGAGCAACCAATTTCTCGGAGAAGTCATCATGGCCGCCGTCGCCTCAAAGAGCGAACATGAAGGTCGGGCGCTCTGGCTCTCGACAATCGCCTTCACGATCTGCTTTGCGGTCTGGACGATCTTCTCCATCATCGGAATCCGGATCCGACAGGACCTTGGACTGAACGACACGCAGTTCGGCTTGCTGATCGGCATGCCCATCCTCAGCGGGTCGCTGATCCGGCTGGCGCTGGGAATCTGGACCGATCAGTACGGCGGCCGGCGCGTCTACACGGTGGTTATGCTGGCGGCGGCCGTTGCGACATTCTTTCTCACATGGGCTCAGACCTACCCGCAGTTTCTGATCGCCGCATTCTTTGTCGGCATTGCCGGCGGTTCTTTTGCGGTGGGCGTTGCCTATGTGTCTCGCTTCTACCCCAAGGAAAAGCAGGGCACGGCCCTCGGAATCTTCGGTGCCGGCAATGTCGGCGCCGCCGTAACCAAATTCGTCGCGCCTTTCGTGCTCGTTGCCTACGGGTGGCAGACGGTCGCACAAGTATGGGCGCTCGCCCTCGGCGCAATGGCTATCATCTTCTGGCTGTTCTCCGAGGAAGATCCTGTCGTGCGGGCGCGGCGCGAGCGCAATGAGAAAGTGAAGAGTGCGTGGCTTGAGTTGGAGCCGCTGAAAAACATCCAGGTGTGGCGCTTCGCTCTCTACTATTTCTTTGTCTTCGGCGCGTTCGTCGCGCTGTCACTGTGGTTGCCGCAATATCTGATCAAGGTCTACGGCGTCGATATCAAGACCGCCGGCATGATGGCGGCGATGTTCTCGTTTCCCGCAAGCGTGTTCCGGGCGTATGGCGGCCATCTGTCGGACCGTTACGGCGCTCGGCGCGTAATGTACTGGACCTTCCTCGTTGGCGTTGCCTGCACGTTCGTCCTGTCCTATCCGCCGACGGACTATGCGGTGAAGACCATCACCGGCAACGTCACCTTCCACCTGGAAACGGGTTTCATTCCGTTTACGGTCATCATCTTTGTGCTCGGCTTCTTCATGGCGCTGGGCAAGGCCGCCGTCTTCAAACACATCCCCGTCTACTACCCGAAGAACGTCGGCGCGGTCGGCGGCCTCGTCGGCATGATCGGAGGTCTCGGCGGTTTCGTTTTGCCGATCGTGTTCGGCGCACTCGCGGATTTGACCGGGCTGTGGACCAGCTGCTTCATGCTGCTGTTCCTGCTGGTGTCCGGCGCATTGATCTGGATGCACGTTTCGATCCGGCAGATGGAACGCGGCGTCGTCGGCGCGGCTCTCAAGAAGCTGCCCGAGCTTCCGGAAATGGAGGCTATCCACAAGCCGGAGCACGTCGGTGCTTTGTCCGGTGCGGTCTTGACCGATTGGCGGCCTGACGACAAAAAGTTCTGGGAGAAAACAGGCCGCGCCATCGCGCAGCGCAATCTCTGGATCTCGATTCCCGCGCTGCTATTGTCCTTCGCAGTCTGGCAGGTCTGGTCGGTCGTCGTTGCGAAACTTCCGTCTGTCGGATTCAAGTTCACAACGGCCGAGTTGTTCTGGCTGGCGGCGCTACCTGGATTGTCCGGCGCCGTGCTGCGCATCTTCTATTCCTTCATGGTGCCGATCTTCGGCGGAAGACTCTGGACGACGCTCGCGACATGGTCGCTGCTGATACCGGCTATAGGTATCGGTTACGCCGTTCAGAATCCGGCAACGCCTTATCCGATCTTCCTCGCACTCGCGCTGCTGTGCGGCTTCGGCGGCGGCAACTTCGCCTCGTCGATGGCCAACATCTCGTTCTTCTTCCCGAGAACCGAGAAGGGCAACGCGCTCGCTCTCAATGCGGGTCTCGGAAACCTTGGCGTCAGTGTCGTGCAGTTTGTCGTTCCGCTGGTGATTACGGTCGGCGTGTTCGGCTGGTTCGGCGGCGACCCGGTGATGGCCGGACAGGGAGCGCAGAAGGCACCGTTATGGCTTCAGAACGCAGGCTTCATCTGGGTGCCGTTCATTGTCGCCAGTGCTTTCGCTGCATGGTTCGGCATGAACGACATCGCGTCGGCAAAATCGTCATTCTCGGATCAGGCCGTAATCTTCCAGCGCAAACACAACTGGATCATGTGCTGGCTCTACACGGGCACCTTCGGTTCGTTCATCGGCTATTCCGCTGGCTTCCCGCTGCTCGCGAAGACCCAATTCCCGAGCGTCGACGTTCTACAGTTCGTCTTCATCGGGCCGCTCGTCGGTGCGCTCTCGCGCTCTGCGACCGGATGGATCGCGGACAAATGGGGCGGCGCTCGCGTTACGTTCTGGGTGTTCGGCTTGATGATGCTCGGCGTGCTCGGAATTCTTTACTTCCTGAGCGTCAAGGATCAGCCGAACGCGTTCTGGGGATTCTTCGCAATGTTCCTTGTCCTGTTCTTTGCGACAGGCGTCGGCAATGCATCGACCTTCCAGATGATCCCGAACATTATGCGCAAAGAGATGGATCGGCTGATGCCGAAGGCTGACGCCGCAGTCCGAAAGCAGCAGGCTGAAAAGGAATCCGCCGCCATCACCGGCTTTACTTCGGCAATTGCCGCCTTCGGCGCATTCTTCATTCCGAAATCGTATGGAACGTCGATCGATCTGACGGGCGGCGTGCAGGCCGCGCTGTGGGGATTCTTCATCTTCTACGTGATCTGCATCGCGATCACCTGGTTCGTCTACACGCGAAGGGGAGGCCTGCTTTACGACGTCGAGCGTGGCGGCCGCTTTTCCTCAATCGCACAACCTGCCCAGTAAGGAGAGATTTCAATGAGTCACTTCCTGGACAGGTTATCGTTCTTCACCCGCAAGCATGAACCTTTCGCCGATGGTCATGGCGTGATGACCTCAGAGGACCGGTCATGGGAGGATGGCTACCGCAAACGCTGGCAGCACGACAAGATTGTCCGTTCCACGCACGGCGTGAACTGTACCGGATCATGCTCGTGGAAGGTCTACGTCAAGGGCGGTATCGTTACTTGGGAGACTCAACAGACCGATTATCCGCGCATGCGGCCCGATCTGCCGAACCATGAGCCGCGCGGCTGCGCGCGCGGCGCGAGCTACAGCTGGTATCTCTATTCCGGCAACCGCGTGAAATATCCGCTCGTGCGTTCTCGCCTGCTTAAGTTGTGGCGGAAGGGGCGAACGGCCATGTCGCCGGTGCAGACATGGAAGTCGATCGTCGAAAATCCGGATAAGCGCGCGTCCTACGTTCAGAAGCGCGGTCTCGGCGGCTTCGTTCGCGCGAGCTGGGCCGAAGTCAATGAAATCATCGCGGCTGCGAATGCCTACACCGCGAAGACCTATGGTCCGGATCGTGTGTTCGGCTTCTCGCCGATCCCGGCGATGTCGATGGTCAGTTACGCTGCGGGCGCACGATACCTCTCGCTGCTCGGCGGCGTGTGCATGTCGTTTTACGATTGGTATTGCGATCTTCCGCCGGCATCACCGCAAACCTGGGGCGAGCAGACCGACGTTCCGGAGAGCGCCGACTGGTACAATTCGGGCTTCCTCATCCTGTGGGGATCGAACGTTCCGCAGACGCGTACCCCCGACGCGCATTTCTACACCGAGGTTCGCTACAAGGGCGCAAAGAGCGTCGTCATCTGCCCGGACTATTCCGAGGCATCGAAATTCGCGGACATGTGGGTGTCGCCGAAGCAGGGCACGGACGCGGCTCTTGCGATGGCGATGGGCCATGTGATCCTGCGTGAATTCCACGTCGAGAAACAAACTCCATACTTCACGGATTACGCGCGCCAATACACGGATATGCCGTGTCTGGTGCGTCTGGTGAAGACCGACGGACGGCTCGTTCCTGAGCGGTTCGTGCGCGCGTCGGTTCAATCAAAGAGTCGGCAAACCCTGAATGGAAAACGGTCGCATACGACGAGACGACAGGTGCAATCGTCGTCCCGAATGGGTCTGTTGGTTTTCGGTGGGGCGACAAAGGCAAATGGAATCTCGAAGAGAAAGAATCGGGCGGCCGCGACACGAAGCTGCGCCTGTCGCTTGCCGGCGTGAAGGATGATCTTGCCGAAGTTGCATTTCCTTATTTCGGAAATCGCGAGCACGACCATTTCCAGGGCACGGATCATCCCGACGTATTGCTGAGAAAAATCCCTGTCAAGAAACTTGCGTTAAAGGACGGCGAAGCACTGGTCGCTTCCGTGTTCGATCTGTTCGTCGCAAATTACGGTGTCGATCGCGGGTTCGGCGGTCAGCACCTCGGCAAGAGCTACGATGACGTTGAGCCTTACACGCCTGCATGGGCCGAGAAGATCACCGGCGTGCCGCGCGACCAGATCGTCACAGTGGCTCGCGAGTTTGCGCTGAACGCTGAAAAGACTCGCGGCCGCTCGATGGTGATTGTCGGAGCAGGGTTAAACCACTGGTACCACATGGATATGAACTACCGCGGCATCATCAATATGCTGGTGATGTGCGGCTGCGTCGGACAGTCCGGCGGCGGATGGGCGCACTACGTCGGTCAGGAAAAACTTCGTCCGCAATCAGGCTGGACTCCGCTTGCATTCGCATTGGATTGGGGACGGCCGCCGCGTCAGATGAACTCCACGTCGGCCTTCTATGCACATACCGACCAGTGGCGCTACGAGACGCTGAACGTTTCGGAAATACTTTCGCCGACCGCGCCGAAAGGCGACTGGAGCGGATCGCTAATCGACTACAACGCGCGCGCCGAACGCATGGGCTGGCTTCCTTCAGCACCGCAGTTGCAGACGAATCCGATCGAAGTCTCCAAGCTCGCCGCCAAGGCCGGCGTTGAGGCGAAGGACTATGTTGCAAAGTCGCTCAAGTCGGGCGACCTGAAGATGTCTTGCGACGATCCAGACGATCCGCAGAATTGGCCGCGCAATATGTTCGTGTGGCGCTCGAACCTGCTCGGCGCATCGGGAAAAGGTCACGAGTATTTTCTCAAGCATTTGCTCGGCACCAAGCACGGCGTGCTCGGCAAGGATCTCGGCGAGCACTCTGCAAACAAGCCGAAGGAGATCAAATGGCACGAGGATGCCCCGCAGGGCAAACTCGATCTTCTTGTCACGCTCGATTTCCGCATGTCCACGACCTGCATGTATTCGGACATCGTGCTGCCGACAGCGACCTGGTACGAGAAGAACGATCTCAATACCTCCGACATGCATCCCTTCATCCATCCGCTGTCGGCGGCCATCGATCCGGTTTGGGAGTCGCGCAGCGACTGGGACATCTACAAGGGGATTGCCAAGGCATTCTCGGAAGTAGCACCCGAGGTACTCGGAGTCGAAAAGGACGTGGTGCTGACGCCGATCATGCACGATACGGCGGGAGAGATTGCTCAACCTTTCGATGTGAAAGACTGGAAGCGCGGCGACATCGATCCGATCCCCGGCAAGACGATGCCGGCCGTCACCGTTGTCGAGCGCGATTATCCGAACCTCCACAAGCGGTTCACCTCGCTCGGCCCATTGATGAGCAAGCTCGGCAATGGCGGCAAGGGCATGACGTGGAACACCGAGCACGAAGTCGATCAACTCAAGCAACTGAACGGTATCGTTACGGAAGAGGGGGCCACAAAAGGGCTTGCGCGCATCGATACGCCGATCGACGCATGCGAAGTTATCCTGAGTCTTGCGCCGGAAACGAACGGCGAAGTCGCCGTAAAGGCGTGGGAATCGTTGCAAAGTTTCACCGGTCGCAATCACACGCATCTTGCGGTTCCGAAAGAAGACGAAAAAATCCGATATCGCGACGTGGTGGCCCAGCCGCGCAAGATCATCTCGTCGCCGATCTGGTCGGGCCTGGAATCGGAAAAGGTTTGCTACAACGCTGGCTATACCAATGTTCACGAGCTGATCCCTTGGCGAACGCTGACCGGCCGTCAGCAGCTGTATCAGGATCATCTATGGATGCGCGCATTCGGTGAAGGCTTCTGCGTCTATCGTCCGCCGATCGATACGAAGACGATCAAGCCGGTCATCGATCGCAAGCCGAACGGCAATCGCGCAGTGGTGCTGAATTTCATCACGCCGCACCAGAAGTGGGGCATTCACTCCACCTACACCGACAACCTGCTGATGCTGACGCTGTCGCGCGGCGGTCCGATCGTCTGGATGAGCGAGATCGACGCGAAAGCGGCCGGCATCGCCGACAATGACTGGATCGAAGCCTATAACGTCAACGGTGCGCTCGTCGCACGCGCTGTTGTCTCGCAGCGCGTGAAGCAGGGCATGTGCATGATGTATCATGCACAGGAGAAGATCGTGAATGTGCCGGGCTCCGAGCAGACCGGCCAGCGCGGCGGCATCCACAACTCGGTCACGCGCGCCGTGCTCAAGCCGACACACATGATCGGCGGTTACGCCCAGCAATCCTACGGCTTCAACTATTACGGAACCGTCGGCTCCAACCGCGACGAATTCGTCATCGTCCGAAAAATGGCGAAGGTCGACTGGCTCGACACGCCCGCTCAACAAACCGGATCGAGCCTGGAGGCCGCAGAATGAAAATCCGCGCTCAAATCGCGATGGTGCTGAACCTCGACAAATGCATCGGGTGTCACACCTGCAGCGTGACCTGCAAGAACGTATGGACCAGCCGTGAAGGCATGGAATACGCGTGGTTCAACAATGTCGAGAGAAA
>JAFKKP010000177.1 GCA_017305515.1 Hyphomicrobiales bacterium | reverse complement strand
GATAGATTGCTAATGCCTCCAGCGCGATCGCAGCGCCTACTGGATGCCCTGAGTAAGTATAACCGTGGCCGAAAACGCCGCGGCGATCACTCTCCAAACGGATAATCTCATAGATCCTGTCAGAAATAGCGACGGCGCCTATTGGGAAGTAGGCCGAGGAAAGCTGCTTTGCAAACGTCATAATATCTGGCTTGATGTTGAACGTCTCGGTCGCAAACATTTTGCCGGTTCGACCGAACCCGCATATGACCTCATCCGCAATCATCAGGATGTCGTGTCGATCAAGAACCTCCTGAATGATAGGAAAGTAATTCTCAGGCGGAATAATCACGCCGCCAGCTCCCATGACGGGTTCTGCGATGAACGCGCCAATATTTTCGGCGCCCTCCGCTTCAATAAGCCGCTCTAATTCGACTGCCATTCTTTGTGAGAATTGAATTTCTGATTCATCGTCTTCGGCAAATCGCCAGTAGTGAGGACAAGACGTATGAACAATTTCGTGGAGTGGATCGAATCCTTCACGCATAACCGGCAAACCAGTCGCGCTGCCGGAGGCTACGTTCGCTCCATGATACGCCCGTGTGCGCGCAATGATTTTTTTCTTGGTCGGTTGCTGACGTGCGTTCCAGTAGTACCAAACCATCTTGATCGCACTATCGATCGCTTCCGAGCCGGAGTCACAAAAAAACACCTTTGACATCTGCACGGGCAGCATTTGCAGCAATGTGTGGGCGAGTTCGATCGACGGTGGATTCGATTTTCCGGCAAATGTGTGAAAATAGGGAAGCTGGCGAAACTGCTCATTCGCCGCTTTGATCAGACGCTCTTCTGAGTAACCCAAACCAACAGCCCAGAGCCCCGACATTCCATCAATGAGCTTGTTGCCCTGGCTATCAAAAACGTAGGGCCCGTTGCCCCTTACGATAATGTCCGGCCCAGACTGCTCATGCGCGATTGCATTGGTAAACGGATGAAGAACGCTACTGATATCCAACTCAATAAGTTTGTGCGACGAGTTCGGCATGTTCTGGGCCTAAACGATAAAGGTATAATTCATCCTATTTACCATCTCTTTTGACCCAAACAACGACTGTCGTCAATGCCTACTAGCTTCGTAATTTCATTTCGAGCCGGAAAGTATCTGCGCGGTAGCTAAGGTGGCCGAAATAGATCACGACATGCTCTGAATTCTGGATTACGCGACGGACTTCTACGATCGGAGCCCCGACAGTAATTTTCAGATGTTGCGCGACTTCATGGTCAGCGGCGGAAACCATCAACGTTTGATGCGCTCGGCCAAGCTTTAGATCGCGAATGCCGGCCAAAATCGGAATAATGGGCTGATCATCGAATTTTTCACGCGCTTTTGCGTACACTTTTCGATCTAAATACACTTCGACCAATAGATGCGGTTCACCGTGATAACTGTGAAGTCGTCGCATGTATTGATAGGACTTGGCGGGTTCTCCCTCCTCGTTGCCCAATCGTGGAATCAACTTTGTCTCAGTGCTTTGCAGCACTCGGGACTCTGTGCCTCTGATTGTGTTTACGAGTTCTTCCCAATCAGTCGCGACCGACATCCAATGTCGACCTTCGGCGTGTGTTGTGACGAAGGTGCCCTTGCCCTGCCGTCGCCAAATTAGCCCTTCAGATTCAAGCAGGTCCATTGCTTGGCGAACAGTCACGCGGGCAACGCCAAGTTGCTCGGCCAATTGTTCAAGGGTTGGAAGTTGAACGCCGGGTTGCCACTCCCCTGAACGCATTTTGCGACGCATGACGCCAGCGATCTGCACATACAAGGCTGATCCGCCGTTTCGAATTTTTCTTAGAACGGTCGCTTTTTCTCTGATGGAGCTGATCGCCACCCCAAAACCCCGGATCGCTTCTTAAAACGTCTGCTTATCCTATACGTTTCATGTCTTTAGGGCAAACACAGTCAAGGCAAACAAAGTGGACGCTTTTGGCCTCCCGCCAAATCTATGAAACACAAATTGAGACCGACAAGAACTACAAACCCGCAGGTGTCATTATCCCGAGGCAGTATTCCAAACTTCAATTCATGAAGTACTGAATCAAAGCCCTTTGGGCGTCGAGGGACTTACTCTGAATTAGCTTCCATTCCATAACGCCCGATATGCGAAGGGTTAGAATTTTTCGCTTGTTTGAATCAAGTGACTCTGATTTGACCGCCGATGCCCATTGTAAAGTGCGAGTCGGAGTTTCAAATGCGCAAGGCCGCTTCATCAAACTCTCAGCTATCATCCCCGCTTCCGCAGCAGGGCGACACAATTGTCTTTATTAATTCATCTGCGGGACCGGAATACGCTGTCATCGGCGCATCAACACATTATCGTTTTCTGCAAATTCGCAACAAGCCGCCCTCGCCCGATAAAGAGCTAAGCGCCGAGCAAGAACTCGCGCTCTATGAAATCATTGCCTTTCTAGAAACGCAGCCGACGAATGTGCCAAAGAAAACGGCTCTATATCGACTAGAACTAATGTTAGGACGACGAACACAATCGCGGACCTTCAACGCCGCATTTGGCCACGTCTTTGGACGGAGACGCGGTCGTCCATCCAACGTTGCTTAAATCACGCGTGTTTATTTGTTGATTTTCGCGAAAACGAAAGTCTGTGCGATTTCTCCCAGCGAGGGAGAATGGCATGGCTCGAACGCAGTTGGAATTAAGCTACGTTGCACCGGACACGCTTACGACCGATGCCAAATCATTCAAGTTGCATCCTAAGCGCCAAATCGTTCAGATCGCCAAATCGATCGAGACATTTGACATGATTGTCCCTCTCCTCGTTCGGGGATCCCATGTCGAAGTGGGCTGCGCTCGCCTGCTGGCCTGCAGGCAACTCGGCCTTGAATCAGTGCCCGTCATCGACGTCAGCCATCTCTCAGACAACCAAGTCCGGGCCTTCAAAATCGCCGACAACCAGCTCTGCCATGTTGGCAAGTGGGACGACCAATTCCTGGCGCAAACCCTTAAGGATCTGTCCGAGCAGGATCTGGATTTTTCGTTGGAGGTGACCGGCTTTGACTGCGGTGAAATTGATTTTCGGATCCAAAGTCTCGATCAGCCACCAAAATACGAAGAGCCCGATCCACC
>JAFKKP010000176.1 GCA_017305515.1 Hyphomicrobiales bacterium | reverse complement strand
TGCGAGCAATGCGATTGGCCGCAAATTCGATTTGAATTCGCGCCAACTCATCGCGACACCCGCCGAATAGATCAGCGGCGGCAGCACCAGAAGCAGCACGCCTTCCGGCTTCATTTCGATTCGCGGAAAGCCCGGTGTAAATGCGAGAATAATGCCAACGAGTAGGAAAACGATCGCCGGCGCAACGTCGGTCTTGCGGGCAAGCGTTGCCGATCCGGCAAGTGCGGTCAGGACGAGAAGAAAAGTCAGAAATGTCTGGACCATTTCGTCAGGCTAACCGATTCCTCAGATCGCGCTAGCGGCGATATTCACCATCAGGGCTAGCAGCGCCGTATTGAAGAAGAACGACGTGATGCCGTGCGCGGTGGCCGTGCGCCGAATGATCTTGTCGGTGATGCCGACATCCGAAACCTGAGCCGTCATGCCGACCACGAAGGAGAAGTAAACGAAGTCCCAATAGTCGGGGTCGCCGCCGCCGGGAAACTTCAAGCCGTGTCCGCTTTTGCAGCGATAATACTCATGCGCGTAGTGCAATGCGAATGTGGTGTGGACTGCGAGCCACGACAGTATGATCGTTGTAACCGCGAACGTGAGTTGCGGTGCTCGCTGCGGCTTCACACCCAATTCCATCACGATCGCAGCGACGCTTGCGAACGCTGCCACCAATGTGAGGATGAGGATAAGAAATCGGCCGTCGTCTTGCATTGCTGCTTGTCGTCGGATGTAGTCTTGACCGCATGAAAAGACGGTCTGGTACGCAAGGTACAGATAAAGCGTGATGGAAATATCCCACGCCAGCAGAAGGCGCGTGGTTGCCCGCCAGTCGGCGGGCATGAAGACAAGCGACAGAAATCCGATCAGGACGGAGGCAAAGAGCCGCGGGCGCGCATACACGATGCGGACCGCCTTCGGCATTCTCTGAAGACGCAGAAAAATATCGTCGGCGCTTTGCTTTGCCCGTGCCTTCGCCTGTGTCGGCCGGGATTTCATGCCGGTCTAACTCTGTCGCTCGGCGACAAAGCGCGCTGCGGCGCGCAGCACGTCGCCCTTCGCACCGAACGGCGCGAGCGCCGAGTCAGCCTGATTGAGCAGATCGCGAAGCCGCGCTTTCGCGCCATCGATTCCAAGCTGCGTTACGAATGTCGTCTTGCCGAGCGCGGCATCCTGACCGGCTGGTTTACCCAGTGCTGCGGCGTCGCCTTCGACATCGAGCAGATCATCGGCAATCTGAAATGCTTCGCCGAATGCGTGCCCGTAAGCGTCGAGCGAATCGTACTGGACTTTCGGAGCCTGTCCGAGCAGCGCGCCTGCGATGCAGCCGAATTTGAGAAGCGCGCCGGTTTTCATCTGCTGAAGTTTTGCGACGTCCGGCGTTTCCTTGTCGCCAAAGCGGCCTTCGCCCGCGAGATCCAGCATTTGTCCGCCGACCATGCCGCCAAGTCCTGACATGCGGGCGAGTGCGCGGGTCAATGCGAGGCGCACGCCTGCGTCCTTGTGAACTTCGTCTCGTGTGATGATGTCGAATGCCAGCGTGAGCAGCGCGTCACCAGCGAGGATTGCAGTGGCGTCGTCATACTTCTTGTGTGCCGTTGGCCGGCCGCGCCGCAGGTCGCTGTTGTCCATTGACGGCAGATCGTCGTGAATCAGCGAATAGCAATGAATGCATTCGAGCGCGGATCCCGCCAGAAGCGCGGACTCGCGCGGCACGCCAAAAATCGCAGCACTTTCTACTGCAAGAAAGGGCCGCAGACGCTTGCCGCCATTGAGACTGGAGTAACGCATCGCATCCATCAGACGATGCGGACGCGCGATTTCGCCAGGGAGCGTCGTATCCGACAGCAGGCGCTGAAGCAGCGTCTCTG
This sequence comes from Hyphomicrobiales bacterium, assembly GCA_017305515.1. GTDB lineage: Bacteria > Pseudomonadota > Alphaproteobacteria > Rhizobiales > Xanthobacteraceae > Afipia. The sequence goes on along the minus strand of JAFKKP010000176.1, from coordinate 1,263 downwards.
TGTCGGCCGCCGTGGCATCGAGCCGCTTGGCAAAGTCCTGTGGTGAAACGCCGCTCGTCATCAAAAACTCCAGAAGGTCGATACGAATTCGGCGCGACAATCGGTCATGGCCTCGTCTTCGTCAATTACGCATAAGCCAGATGATGAGGGATTTCGCTAGGGTCGAAGTCGCGAATTCTGCTAGCTAGGGCGCACGGTTTTGTCGGCACCAAAGGCCAAATAAGATGCGGCGAGCGGTTCGCGCGTTAGTCATGATCGCTCTCGTGATTGTCGTACTGCCCTACATCCTGACGCCACTCTATGTCGTTGGGCATCCGGTATCGACACTGATGATTGGCCGCTTTTTGATGGGCGAACACGTCACGCGGAGGTGGGCCGATCTCGATACGATATCGCCTGCGCTGCCGGCCGCTGTCGTCGGTGCAGAGGATGGCAAATTCTGCTCGCATCACGGCATCGATTGGGACTCGGTGCGCGATGTCATCGAGGACGCACAGGACGGTGAAATAGTTCGCGGTGGCTCGACCATCACGCAGCAGGTTGCAAAGAACCTCTTTCTATGGCCTGGACGCAGCGTCGTTAGAAAGGCGCTCGAATTTCCGCTCGCGCTTTGGATCGATCTCGTGCTTTCCAAAAAGCGCATTCTGGAAATCTATCTGAACATTGCGGAACTCGGTCCCGACGGCCAGTTCGGCGCTGAGGCCGGAGCCAACTATGCTTTCAACCGGCCGGCCTCGTCGTTGGCTCTCCAGGAGGCCGCGCTGTTGGCATCAATACTCCCCAACCCTTCAGCCCGAAGTGCCCGCAATCCGGGGCCTGCGGTTCGCCGCATGGCCGGCCTCTATATGTCCCGCGCACAATCAGCCGCCGCGACGAGTTGCTGGAGCCGAAATCGCTAATTTTAGCCCATTCTGGCCGTTTTTCTGCATGCTCGCGGTCTAGCTTTCGCCCGTTCCATCCTCTATAAGCGCGGCCTCAATCCGAATTCTGGACTGCTTCCCGCCCGGCGGGTGAGCCTTGATTTTGAAGGACGACGACCAATGGCCGTTCCACGCAGGAAAACCTCGCCGTCACGCCGCGGCATGCGCCGCTCGGCTGACGCGCTCAAGAAGCCGACCTATGTCGAGGACAAGGATTCGGGCGAATTGCGTCGTCCGCATCACCTCGACCTGAAGACCGGCATGTACAAGGGCCGTCAGGTCCTCAAGGTCAAGAAAGACTAAGACATGATCTCGCCGCCTTCGGGCGGCGTTATCTTTTGCG
>JAFKKP010000259.1 GCA_017305515.1 Hyphomicrobiales bacterium | reverse complement strand
CAAGCCCGGCAAGACGCGGATCCTTGTTCGGGAGGTGACAGGGGAGAGTGCGCACGTCGCCGTCTCGCGTCACAATCTCGCTCAATCCCGCGACTTCGCCGGCGGACACGGGCACGCGCCGCACGCTCGAATCGGCGGCGAGAAGAGACTTGATCTGCTGCTCGCCTTCCTCAGGCTCGAGCGAACAGGTGCAATAGACCAGTATACCGCCGGGCTTGAGTAGTATGACGGCCTTTTGCAGCAGCCGGGTTTGGAACGCCGAGAGTGTGCCGATGTCGGCTTCCTGCTTCAACCAGGCAACGTCGGGGTGGCGGCGAATGGTTCCGGTGGCCGAGCAGGGCGCATCGATCAGAATTCCATCGAACAATTCATCCGGCTGCCATTCCGTCGCGTCGGCGACCACGGTCTTTGCTTCAAGCGTCAAACGCGCGAGATTGCTTTTCAGCCTTGTGACGCGATTGGGCGAACGGTCGATGGCCATGACGTTTGCGCCGGCGTGGGCGAGTTGCGCGGTCTTGCCGCCGGGTGCGGCGCAGAAATCGGCAACGGATTTTCCTTTGATGTCGCCGAACAGCCGCGCGGGAATTGCGGCAGCTGCATCCTGCACCCACCATTGACCGTCATCGAAGCCGGGAAGCATCGTCACCGATCCGTGGATCAGTGAGCGCACCGAGCCAGTTGGCAAAACCTCGCCGTGCAATCGTTCGGCCCACTCGGCCGCATCCGATTTCACCGTGACATCGAGCGCAGGCTCGAAACTCAATGCTGTCGCCATCGCGCGCGTATTTTCCTCGCCATAGGCTGCGATCCATCGATTCACCAGCCACGGCGGCAGATCGAGCATTTGCGGTCCGACTTCGTCGATCAGCGGCTGGCCTTCGCGCGCGCAGCGGCGCAGGACGGCATTGACCAATCCCGAATACTTCGCGGCTCGGCGATCCGACTGCACAAGCCGCACCGACAGATCGACTGCTGCATGGTCGGGAACGTCCATCCAGAGAATTTGCGCGGCGCCGATCAGAAGTGCGCTTTGCGCGCGTGGCGCATCGGTTGGAATGCCGCGATCCAGCAGGCGCGACAGGACATGCCCCAACGTGCCGAGCCGCCGCAGAATGGTTGCGACGAGGCGGCGCATCAGCGCGCGGTCGCGATCCGACAGTGTTTTCAGTCCGGGATGAGCGGCCGGGCCGTCAAGCTGCTCGTCGAGCATGCGGTGTTTGTGCAGAACGCCGTCGAGAATATCGGCCGCGATCCGGCGCGCTGCGAGGCCGGGAACCTCGGTCGGCGGGGCGTATCGCGATGGCTTCATGCGGGACAAACTTCAACTGGCGGGCAGGACACAAAACATCAGTGGCATGAGAATATGCCAAATGTAAGAATCGTTTTATGCAGTCTTGATTGCGGGCTGTTTGAACCGATCTCTTATCGGTATCTTTGAGCCGAAACTTTCAGAGCAGCGCGATGACAGATAGCAAAAATCCAAAGCCCGCCGCCAACAAGCCGCTGTCGCCGCAGGCTCAGCGGGCGCTTGCAGAGGCGGATGCGCGGCGCAAGGAAGCCGCAAAATCCGGTGCGCCAGAGAGTCCGAAAGAAATTCAGGGCCCTTCAGGACCGGAGCCGACGCGTTTCGGCGATTGGGAGCGAAAAGGCATCGCCTCGGACTTCTGACGGCACGAAAAAGCCGCGCAAGTGCGCGGCTTTCCATTTCGAGAATGGAAACGATCAGCGAGAGGTGACGTAAACCGGCGTGCCAACCGATACGCGCTCGAACAGATCGCTGATGTCCTGATTGTACATGCGGATGCAGCCATAAGAGACATAGCCGCCGATCGAGTTCGGCACATTGGTGCCGTGAATGGCGTATTCGCCGCCGGCGAGAGTCATCGCGGCGACCCCCATCGGATTGTGCGGCGAACCGCCTTCGATCACGTTCGGAATGTTAGGCTTGTCGCGCTTCACGTCCGCCGGCGGCGACCACGCCGGATTGCGATATTTGCCGTCGATGCGCGTGACGCCGGCCCACTGCTTGCCGGGCTTGCCGACGCCGACTGGATAGCGCACGGCATAACCGTCGCCAAGCACGAGATAAAGCCGCCGCTCATTGGTTTTTACGACGATGGCACCTGCGGAATAGCCATTCGGAGAATGGACGAGATCGGGGCGGGCCATTGCGGCCGTCGATCCGATAGCTAAAGCGGCGAACGCCAACGCAACCTTACGCAACATCGTACACTCCAGAGATTGCTAACTTTATTCGTAGCGAATTCATTAACCAGCATTGTGCCGCAGAGGCTTCAACAGCCGGTTTCCATGCGGCTATTGAAAGAAAATCCTGCAAACAAAGTAAATGACTTGGAAACAACACACGCCGCCAAACCGGAGCCTGGCGGCGTGCAATTGCTGACAATGCAGTGAAGGCGCGTGGAACTACGCGCTCTTTCGATTTTGCCTGTTGTTGACGAGATCGGTGACAACGGCGGGATCGGCCAGCGTCGTTGTGTCGCCCAATGCGCCGGATTCATCTTCCGCGATCTTGCGCAGAATACGCCGCATGATTTTGCCCGAACGTGTTTTCGGCAAGCCCGGCGCGAACTGAATAAGATCGGGCGACGCAATCGGCCCGATGTCCTTTCGCACCCACGCGACCAGATCCTTGCGCAGTGCTTCGGTCGGCTCGACGCCTTTCATCAAGGTGACATAGGCGTAGATGCCCTGTCCCTTGATGTCGTGCGGGTAGCCGACGACGGCCGCTTCCGAGACGGCATCGTGTGCCACCAGCGAGCTTTCGACTTCCGCCGTGCCCATGCGGTGGCCCGACACGTTGATGACGTCGTCGACGCGGCCGGTGATCCAGTAATAACCGTCGGCGTCGCGGCGGCAGCCGTCGCCGGTGAAATACTTGTTCTTGTAGGTCGAGAAGTAGGTCTGCTCGAAACGCGCGTGGTCGCCGTAGACCGTGCGCATCTGTCCCGGCCATGACTTAGCAATACAGAGATTGCCGCTGCACTCGCCTTCGAGAACCTTGCCGTCGGCATCGACGATTTCGGGGACGACGCCGAAGAAGGGCTTCGTCGCCGAACCAGGCTTCTGCGCGATGGCGCCCGGCAGCGGCGTGATGAGGATACCGCCGG
>JAFKKP010000258.1 GCA_017305515.1 Hyphomicrobiales bacterium | reverse complement strand
AGAGTCGCGAGATCCCACGCGTTGTTCAGAAACGTCCGCGGACGTAGCACCAGTCTCACCTGCGTCCGGTCGACGAAATCATCCGGCATTGGCTGCGGTGAAAAAACGTAACGCGATCCGGCATCCACCATGAACGACCCAAGCGGCAAGGTGATCGTGTTGGCGAGCAACGGTCCTAACACCGGTACGGTCGCAGTCTTGTTGAACTGTCCGACACCGCCCGGCCATCGATACAGAACCGGCGCGAGCATCACCAATCCGGCGACGCGCTGCGGATGCGCGAGCGCCATTTCCGGCATGATGGCCCCGCCCAGCGAATGCCCCACGAAAATTGAGCGCGCGATTCCCAGTTTGCCAAGCGCCTCGTCGATTATTCCGGCTTGTATCGCCGGAGTCGATTCTTGAGTGCTTTCGCGGGTGCTCCAGCCGAGTCCCGGCCGATCAATCAGAATGACATGATGATTTTTGGCGAGCAGATTGCCGAACGGTCGCATCGTCTCGAGACTCGAACTGGCTCCGTGAACCAGAACGACAGGCAAACCTGGTGCATCCTTTGAGCCAAGTTCGACGATATGAAGCCGTGCGCCGCTCACGTCCACGAATTGGCCCTGCGGCGGGTACATGCGCGACAGAACGAAAACACCGGTCTGCGTAATCAGCGCCAGCACAACCAGCGCAACGACGAGACCGGACAATATCATGGAGGGAATCCGAAAGAGCTTGTGCACGAACGAACTACGTTTTCGGGGAGGACAGGTTTCGCGCGCGGCCGCGCGACGTTAAGGCTAAATGTCCCGGCCCTCGACCTTCTCGCTCAGCGATTTCACGAGATCTGGAATTTTTTCAAGGTAAGGATTGATCTCAAGCGCGCGGCGGAACGCGTCAAGCGCATGCTTGTCATCGCCAGTTTCCTGCATAATCAGACCCAATCCCGCCAGCGCGCCGAAATGGCGCGGCTCGCGGATCAAGACCTGACGAATATCTTCCATCGACCGCGAATAGTCGTTTTGTAGATAGTAGAGCGTCGCGCGGCGATTCCACGCCTCGATGTAATCCGGCCGCAGCTTGATAACGGCGTCGAGCAATTTCAGCGCGACGTCCATATCCTTGCTGTCCATCGCCATTTTTGCGCGCAGCATCAGCAACGCAGCCGTGTCACTGTTAGTCGCGGTCCACAGCGACCAGATGCGTGCCTCGACGGCCTTGGCACTTTCCTCGTTGGGCGCAGCTTTCAGCGCGCCGAACAGAAAGTCGAGGTTCTTGGTTTTGTCGCCCTGAACGCGCGGCAGCTTGGCGGGCGCTTCAGGAATTCGTTTGGGTGCGGACGGACGGCCGATTTCAGGTTCTTGAGCCGATGCAGACGACAGCGTCACGGCCGCAGACACAATCACTCCGAATAGAAGTTTTGCCGTAGTTCCGGTTCGCTGCACCATGACAAAAGTCTAAACGCGGAAAGCGCCGCTTGCAAAGCGCAGCGGCGTCAAACGGGCGTGATGGGGATAGGGAACAACGCGCCGCTCAGCCGCGCGGCATCGATGGCCGAATCAGCCCTATCAGCCTTGGCGAGCCTTGAAGCGGCGCTTGACCTTGTTGATGACGTAAACCCGTCCCTTGCGGCGAACCAGACGGTTATCGCGATCGCGACCGCGTAGGGACTTCAGCGAATTACGGACCTTCATGGGACAATGCTCTCTGGAAGGCCCGCGTTGCTGGCCGTTGATTGAACCGTCGATTTGGCAAAATTCCCACTGGCCGAAGCCGCGCGAGACACGCGGTTTCTAGGCCAGCGGAGACCGGAATGTCAATCCAATCAAGGCCTTTTGTCGCCTTCGGCAGCGAAATGGCCGTCGGTCGGCCTCGCGCCGATTCGGCAGCTTTCGGCCTGAAATTGCTGGAAAATTTCAAAATCGGATCAGACCGGAATTCGCACCGTCGCCCGCAGACCACCCGTCGGGCTGTCACCAAGCGTGATGTCGCCGCCATGCGAGCGCGCGATGTCGCGTGCGATGGCGAGGCCGAGCCCAGTACCGCCCTCGTCCTGGTTCCGAGCATCGTCAAGGCGCAGAAACGGCTTGAACACTTCCTCGCGCATATTGGCGGGAATGCCGGGACCGTCATCATCGACTGTGACCGTCAGATACATGTGATCGCGGTGTCCAGTGATTGCGATTGCATCCGCATGCCGAGCGGCATTGGACACGAGATTTGCCAGACACCGCTTGAACGCCGCTGGCTTCACCGTCACCGTCGGCTGGCCGTGGAACGTCACCGTGGCGGCGTGACCCTGCCGTTCCGCGTCGCTCCGCAACTCTTCGAGTGCCTGTTCCATGTCGGTCGGCTGCGCTTGCTCGCCATTGTCACCGTGTGCGAAGGCGAGATACGCCTCCAGCATGCCGCTCATCTCATCGACATCCTTGCGCATGCCTTCGGCTTCCGGACTGTCGCCGATCAGCGCCAATTCAAGTTTAAAGCGCGTCAGGATCGTTCGCAGATCGTGCGACACGCCAGCCAGCATCGCGGTGCGCTGCTCAATGCTGCGCTCAACGCGGGTTTTCATTTCCATGAACGAATGCGCTGCGCGCCGGACTTCACGGGCGCCACGCGGACGAAAATCAGGCACGTCGCGTCCCTTGCCGAAATTCTCGGCCGCGTCGGCAAGCCTCAGGATAGGCTTGATCTGATTGCGCAGAAACAATACGGCAACGATCAAAAGTATCGATGACGTGCCGACCATCCAGAACAGGAAGATTTCGGAGTTCGATGCATAGGCCGCATTGCGCTGCGCGTAGATCCGCATCACCTCGTCGTCGAGCTTGATGCGAATTTCGACGATCGACGATTTGCCAACGGTGTCGATCCAGAACGGCCGTCCGATCTGACGGCTCAGCTGAACGGACAATGTCTGGTCGAGCAGCGAGAAGAACGGCTTCGGCCCCGGCGGCGGCATGTCGTTCGCGGGCAAGAAGTCCACGACCAGTCCCAACCGCTGCTGCGCGATCCTCCTGAGCTGCGTTTTGTCCTTGTCCTGCGGATACGCTTTGTAGACATCGATCAGCGACGCGATGTCCTGAACCACCGCAGCCGACAGGCGGCGCGTGACCGTATTCCAGTGGCGTTCCATGAATACGAAGGCGACCACCGATTGCAGGATCACCATCGGCAC
>JAFKKP010000257.1 GCA_017305515.1 Hyphomicrobiales bacterium | reverse complement strand
GTAAACCGAAGGTCGGGAGTTCAATCCTCTCAACCGGCACCACCAGCTTCAAAATCCCAAAGAAAAATCCGATGACCGAGAATGGCGGCTTCCGCGCGCACCACAAGGTGATGATCGCCGTCGTCGGTATCGTCGCAGTGCTGGCGTTCCTCTATAACCTCGGCGTTTTCGACATCTGGTCCGTCGAACAGATGCGGAAATAACAACCTGCAATCAGCAGCACCCGATTCGCGTCCGAATCGGGTGCCGTTGCGTATCGAAAGCCGATATGGGGCGGCTTAAAGATACGCGATCAGGCAGATCGTATTCACGGACGCCGCAGCAATGAGCGTCACGGCGAGCACCGTGTTGACCGACAGCGATTCGAGCAGGGTCAGACTGGGAATCGTTTTCATGGGTGGGATTTGACCGGGGCGGCGGCGAAGAGTCCCGCGCATTGTTTTTTACGAGCGCCCTTGCCGATTTTCCGATTCCGAGTCCGATTCTCACGCTCTTTTGGCTGTTACAGAGCCTCGCCTTGTGCGGCGCAAGGTTGTCTTGCACGGATTTAACCGCAAAATGCGCCTCGCCTCCAACATCAGCGAGTTCACATGACCGCCAAAAGACTGATGAGCGAATTCCCGCCCGCGCGCGACAAGATCGTCACGCTGGCCAACTGGCGCAAGCAGCCGTTCAGCGACTGGAGTTTTCACAACGTCCGGCAATTGCTGCCGACGGCGAATATCCCGGCATCGAAAACGCCTTCGACGTTCGAGAGTTCACTCGCCGAACTCGGCCATGTGACATTTGAGGGTTTCGGCGGAAAGCAGGTCACGCTCAACGCGCTGCTGCGCGAGACGCGCGCAAAAGGTTTCACTGTTCTGCATCGTGGAAAGATCGCGAGCGAGTGGTTCGCGCACGGCCTCGATCCCATGACGCCGCACATCGTTTTCTCGGTTAGCAAGTCGATCACCGGCGCGCTCGGCGGAATTCTTGCCGATCGCGGCCTGCTAGACCCGAAACGGCCCGTGACAGACTACGTGCCGGAAATGGCCGCGTCTGTTTATGGCGGCTGCAACGTGCGGCACCTGCTCGACATGACGGTCGGCATTTCGTTCGTCGAAGATTATGTCGATCCGGACGGCGATGTGGCGAAGTATCGTCTTGCAGTCGGCTGGGATGTGATCCCGCCCGGAAAAAACTCACCTGCCCTGCGCGAATATCTCGGCACGCAAAAGCCCGACGGCAAGAAACACGGCGATACTTTTCACTATGTATCGACGAACACCGACCTGCTCGGCTGGGTTTACGAGCGCGCAGCCGGCCGCGCCTATGCGGACCTCCTGAGCGAATATCTCTGGCAGCCGATGGGCGCGGAAGTCGACGCTTACATCACGCTCGATCGTGAAGGCGCAATGCGAACCGCCGGCGGCATCTGCGCGGCCCCGCGCGATCTCGCGCGTTTCGGCGAAATGATCCGGCGGCGCGGTGTCGCGAACGGCAAACAGGTCGTGCCGGGCTGGTGGATCGACGATATGATCGACAACGGCGATCCGCAGCCCTGGGCGCGCGGCGAATTCGCGGAGGTTTTTCCTGGCGCAAGTTATCGCAGCAAGTTTTACCAGATCGATCGCAAGCGCCACACGCTTCTGTGCTGGGGAATTCACGGCCAGTTCATCTATATCGATCCGCCCTCCGAAGTCGTCGTGGTGCGAAATGGCGCCGATGACATTCCCGCCGATTTCGACAGCGTGCGCGCATGGCGTCGTGCCTGCGACGCAGTGGCGAAGCACTTCTCCTAGCGCGTCAGTTTTTCAAGCTCGGGAAACGGCGCATAAGTTGAGCCTGCGCAAGCATCCTCAGGTTTCTCGATGATGCGATCCAGCCGCCCGTCGATGAAGAGCACGCCGCGTTCCTTCGCTCCGCGATAGCTGCCGTCGGTTTCGCGTGCGTTGTATCTCAGGCACGCGACGTAGCGCATGCGGCCGGCGATCTTTCGCTGCACCGGCTCGGCAATCGCCGCCTCCTTCACGCCGCGCGGCTCGTTGAGATAGGTACGCAGAAAGGCGAGAATCTCGGTGCGATAGTTCGGCGGATAAGGCTGCTCCGAATTGTCCGACGAATAAGATACGTTGTCGGTCGATGCGCATCCCGACAGCGCAGCAGCGGCAAGCACGACAAAACCGAAATTTCTCAATGTCGCCAATTTGCAACTCACCGCGTTCGAGAACCTTCTCCTCGGCGTTCTTACGCATTGTGGCATTGACAAGGCAACCAACGAACGCTTGATTGCGATCACGGCACAGGTGCCAGCGCAAGCTGGCGAATAGGGAATTCGGTGCCGCCGCAATTATCGCGGCAACTCCGAAGCTGCCCCCGCAACTGTTAGCGGTGAGCCGTTGTCCAAAAGGCCACTGAGCAAGGCTTTCGAGCCGGGCTTGGGAAGGCGGGCAACGGTGACGATCCGCAAGCCAGGAGACCTGCCTGTACCGGTCATCCTTCCGTCGCACGGGGCGTGCGAAGGGGCGGTGTTCCGCAGCGGTGACGATGTGTAACCGTTGCGGAGGACTGGCCGGTGGCTCGTTTCCTCAAGTGTGATCTGGAATTTGGCGGCACTCGCTCGCCGCGTTTCGTCATGCCTGAGATCAGCCGTCACGCGCCTCCGCGATTTCAAAAATCGACGGAGAACAATCGTGACTTTATCCATTAGGCAAATCACTCGGCGAGCGCCGCACGGCCTCGCTTTCATTGCTGCGCTGCTCGCGGGATCGACCATCGTGCGCCCTGCCCTCGCGCAGGACGCAACCACGCTGCCCGAAATCAACGTCAACTCGACGCGCATTATCGGCACCGGCGGTAGCAGCGGTGCGAGCGGCGTGCCTGCGGCTGGAAACGCGACGAATTCGGGGACCGGCACTCCAGTTGTACCCGCCAGCATCGGCATCGTCGGCGCTTCGACAACGGTCATCACGAAGGACGACATCGCGCGCGCGCCGAACCAGACCATTCAGGAAATCATCGCCAGCGCGCCCGGCGTGCAACTGACGAATACCTACGGCGCGGTGAACGGCGCGGGAAGCGTGGTCGACGTGCGCGGCTTCGGTGCATTCGCCACGCCGAACACGCTCTTTCTCATCAATGGCCGCCGCATCAACGATCTCGATCAGCAGGGCGTCGATCTGTC
>JAFKKP010000256.1 GCA_017305515.1 Hyphomicrobiales bacterium | reverse complement strand
TGCTTCAACAGAAACTCGCGCACGACAATCAGAGCGCGCAATCGTCAGGAAGCGCATGGGCGGCGATGACGGCTCCCGGCGTCGGCTCTCTGTGGGACAAGACATCGATCGAGGCGCGCTCTGATCCCTTGCAGGATCAAAGCAAGGTCGGCGCGTCGCTGGAAAAGACCGTTCCGCTTGCCGGCGACACCGCGCTCACACTGCAAAACGGCTACCGGGTCGTCACGCAACAAAGCCTGACGCCTTTTGTCGGACCGACCGACCATCCGAACCGCAGCTATGAAGTCGACCGGTCGGCGAAATTCAGCCTCAACACCACCGGAACGAGCTTCATCGCGGGCCAGACTCTCTCGACTGCGACCGCGGAAGAAAAATGGTTGAACAAGGTCGGCGCCGAACAGAAGATTTTCGGCGGCGTCAGCGTCACCGGCACCATCGCCGAACGGCCCGAGGGCATCACCGACCGGAGCGTGAAGGCCGGCTACAAATATAGCTGGTGACGCGACTCTCCGGATTTTTGTCCACCGAATCAATCCGCAATCGCCTCATATCGGCCCCGATCCGGTCACGATCGGCTGTCCTGATCTCGCTGTTACGTCGTCGTGCGGGAAACTCCGCTCACACCAGCGAAACAGGGGAAGCCGATGAGTGCACTCCAAGCAGAGACTATCGAACGATCCGATGAGGACGCCGATCTTGCAGCGGTGACGGATGTCGAAGCGGGCATCCGCGATTTCGTCCGCAACGACATCGCCTATCTGCGCCGTCCGACGCCGAGCATGGTGCCGCCGAGCGATCCGGTCGAAGTCGCCGAGGCCGCCGTCAACAACGTCAACACGCTAATCCAGCGCGTCTCGGGGCAGTCGCTCGAGGAAATCGAGAATCTGATCGGCGAACTCGAAAGCCTGCGCGACCTGATGCACAACGAAGGCCAGCGGGTTCAGCGCGAGCTTGCGGCTTATGCCCAGCTCAGCCAGGCCGCGATGAAATCCAGCCGGATCATCGCCGAAAATCTGGCGCAGTGGAAACGCTCGACGCCGCGCACCGACTGATTGCCGAGTGATCTTGAAATGAAAATACCGCCTCTCAAGGCGGTATTTTTATTGGGTTACTGTAGCGATTATTTAGCCGGCTTTCTGGGAATGAAGGCCGAGCCGAGAAACGAGAACGCAAGCTCGCCGCGCTGATTGTGTGCGGTGTTGGCGAAATTCACCAATCCCCATTCAGGCCGCGACTCCAGCGGACGCTTCGCAATGACGTCCGACGCATAGGTCAGCGTGTCGCCGGCCAGAACCGGCTTCAGCCATTTCAGTTCGCGAAAGCCGGGCGATGGCCCCGACACGACCGGCTTCTCGCCGCGCGCGATCGCGGCCTCCGCCTCGCGCTTGAAACTCTCGACCGTCAGCCGCATGTAGATCGCCGCGACATGCCAGCCGGACGCGGCCAGCCCGCCGAACACGGATTTGCGCCCAGCCTCTTCATCGAGATGAAACGGCTGCGGATCGAACTGCGCGGCGAATTTCTTGATGAGGTCGGGCGTGAAGGTGAACGAACCCATCTCGCGCCGGTCGCCGATTTTGATGTCATCGAAATAAGGCATGTCGCTTCCTCAGGCCGCTTTGCGCCGCAGAACCATCAGCGGCAGCGTCGCCATCAGCAGTGTCACGCCGGACGCGTTGCGCATGTTGTTGCCGATCTGCACGAAGCCGACGTCGCCGCGGCTTTTGGATTCGCGCGTGCCGAGAACTTCAACCGCAACAGTCAGATCGTCGCCCGGACGCAGCGGCGACACCCATTTGACCTCATCGACTCCGGGCGCTCCCGCCGATGCAATATTGTGGATGAAGCCGTCCCAGCAGATGCGCATCAGCAGCGAACACATGTGCCAGCCTGAACCCGACAGGCCTTTCAGCATCGAGCGTTTCGCCGCTTCCTCGTCGAGATGCATCGGCTGCGGATCGAACTCTTTTGCGAAGGCAATGATGTCCTCGCGCGAGACGTGATGCGGGCCGAACGTGCCGAACGGCCCCGGCTTGAAATCTTCAAAATGCAGTTTCATCGCTTCATTCAATGCTGGTTTTGCGCGAGTGTGGCGAAAATTTTCCAAGACCTCAAGCGATCCTTCGCCATCGCCTGTTGCGCGCGCCGTCCGGCTGCGCAACAAATGACAAGATCGCGGGCGAAGACAAGCTGCGCCGATTCGCTTTCTCCGGAGACCTGCCCATGCTGCACCTTCAAGATCTGTTTCAATGGGACCGCTTCATCACGCCCTCGATCATCAAATCGTTCTATTGGCTGGTGATGGTTTTGATCTTCCTGTTCGGCATTTCCGGCGTGTTCTCCGCGCTGACGCTGATGGCCGTCAGCCCGTTCGGCGGATTCGTCGCACTCCTCGCTGCTCTTGCCGGAACGCTGGTCGGATTGATCCTGTCGCGCATCGCGGCGGAATTCATTCTGATCGTTTTCCGCATCAATGAGCATCTCGGTGCGATCCGCGATCAGGGCCGCATGCGCTGATTACGCGACGCCGCGCTTGCGTCCTTCCCAGTAGGGCGCGCGCAGCGCCTTGCGATCGAGCTTGCCCAATCCAGTTACCGGAATTGAATCGACGAAGTCGATGCTCTTCGGTGACCACGGCGCGCCGCGCTTGTCTTTCACATGCGCCTGCAATTCAGCGGCGGAATTATTCGCGCCGGTCTTCAGAACGACGAAGGCCTTGACCGCCTCGCCCCATTTGTCGTCGGGAATACCGATCACGCACGCCGACGCCACCGCGTGATGCGACATCAGCGCGTCCTCGACCTCGCGCGGGTAGATGTTGAACCCGCCGGAGATAATCATGTCCTTGGTGCGGTCGACGATATAGAAATAGCCTTCCTCGTCTTTCACCGCCACGTCGCCGGTATGCAGCCAACCGCCTCTCAGTGTCTCGACATTGGCGTCGGGCCGTTTCCAGTAACCGTCCATCACGAGCGGGCCGCGCACGCAAATCTCGCCCGGCTCGTTGACGCCAGCTTCCTTCATGTTCGCGTCGAACAGTTTGACATCGACGAACTGCGACGGCCGCCCGCATGAGCCAAGCCGATGCGGCTTGGTTTCGTCGTGATCGATCTTGCGCATCGAGGTGATGCATTGCGGCGCTTCGGTCTGGCCGTAGAGCTGCACGAACACCTTGCC
>JAFKKP010000255.1 GCA_017305515.1 Hyphomicrobiales bacterium | reverse complement strand
CGACCGCCGATTTCAGCAAGCTGATGATCAAGCGCCTGCATCACACCGGATCGACGCTGCGCCCGCGCTCGGTCGCAGATAAAGCGGCGATGGTTAACGCCATCGAGGCCAAGGTTTTGCCGTGGCTCGCGGAAGGACGCGTCAAACCGTTGATCGACAGCACGTTTGCGCTGAAAGACGCAGCCAACGCGCACGAGCGGATGGAGTCGAGCCAACATATTGGCAAAATTGTGCTCACGGTTTAGCTCGGCCGCGCAACTCGAAAGCCTTTGATTCACTTCATATTCGTGTCATTTATCGCGTTCCTCCGGCAGCTCTTCGGCGCGCCGGGCTGGCGAATGCGGAGATCTGACCTTGCGTGCGATCAGAAGCCTGACGCTTGTTGCGTTCGGCCTCATGATAGTTGCCTTCGCGCAACCGGCGCGCGCGCTTGACGCGATCAGCGTCCGCAGCGACGCGCCCGCAATCGATCTCACCGGCATTCTCGAATTCCAGAAGAGCGACACCGACCGTATTCAGGTCTCCACCGCGCCCGGAACCGACGGCATCGTCCGCCGCATCGAAGTGCGCGCGCGCGAAGGCGGACAGAACTGGGTCGTGTTCGCGCTGACCAACAACACCGACGATCAGCTCGACCGTCTCATCGTCATTCCGCATTATCGCATCGTGTCGTCGGGACTGCTCTGGCCGGATCTGGGTCTGTCGCGCGTTGTGTCGATCACGCCCTCGACCGGCGACCGCCCTGAACGGCAGGACAGTTCGACCGCCGATATTTTCCGCATCACGCTCGATCCCGGCGCCGTCATTACACTCGTCGTCGAACTTCGCACCGATGCCGTTCCGCAGCTCTATCTGTGGGAGCCGGAAGCCTACAAGGACAAGGTCAACTCCTTCACGATGTACCAGGGCATCGTGATCGGCATCTCCGGCCTTCTTGCGCTGGTGCTGACGATCCTGTTCGTGGTCAAGGGCAGCATCATGTTCCCCGCTGCCGCCGCGCTCGCATGGGCTGTGCTTCTGTACGTCGGCATCGATTTCGGATTCTGGGGCAAAGTGTTCGACATGTCGTCAGGCGCCGAGCGCGTGTGGCGCGCGTCGGGCGAAGCGATGTTGGCGGCGACGCTGCTGGTGTTTCTGTTCGCCTATCTCAATCTGTCGCGCTGGCACGTGCGCTATTCGCACATCACCATCGGCTGGGTCGCGTTTCTCGGCGCGCTCGTTGCGCTTGCGCTCTTCGATCCGGCAGTCGCCTCCGGCATCGCGCGCATTTCGCTGGCGCTGATCGCGGCCTGCGGCTTCGCGCTGATCGTCTATCTCTCGACGCACGGCTTCGACCGCGCGGTGCTTTTGATTCCGACCTGGTTTCTGCTGCTCGTCTGGGTGATCGCAGCCGGCATCACGGTCGAAGGCGGCGTCACCAACGACATTGTCGGACCGGCGCTGCTCGGCGGCCTCGTACTCATCGTCATGCTGATCGGCTTCACGGTGATGCAGCACGCTTTCGCAGGCGGCGGCGCGACGACCGGAATCGTTTCCGACATCGAGCGCCGCGCGCTCGCACTCACCGGTTCAGGCGATCTGATCTGGGACTGGGACGTGTCGTCCGACAAGGTGTTCACCAGTCCCGAAACCGAAACGCTGCTCGGCCTCAAGCGCGGCACGCTCGAAGGCCCCGCCGCGAAGTGGCTGGAAGTTCTGCACCCACTTGACCAAGATCGTTTCCGTGCCGCGCTTGACAGCGTGCTCGATCAGCGCCGCGGACGGCTGATGCAAGATTTCCGCCTGCGCACACCGGACGGACATTTCATGTGGTTCGCGCTGAAGGCGCGTCCGGTCGTCGGCTCGGACGGCGAAGTGGCCCGCGTGGTCGGCACGCTCAGCGACGTCACCGACATCAAGAATGCCGAAGAGCGCATGCTGCACGATTCCGTGCATGACAATCTCACCGGCTTGCCGAACCGCCAGCTGTTCATCGACCGTCTCGTCGCTGTTTCTGCTTTCGCGAAGACGACGCCGAACCTGCGCCCCACGATCATGGTGATCGACCTCGACCGCTTCAAGCAGGTCAACGATTCCGTCGGCATCGCGGTCGGCGATTCCATTCTGCTGACGCTGGCGCGCCGCCTCGCGCGTATTCTGAAACCTCAGGATACATTAGCAAGATTATCCGGCGACCAGTTCGGCCTGATCCTCACATCAGAGTATGAGCCGGGTCGCATCACGGCATTTGCTGAAACCATCCGCAAGACCATCCGCGCGCCGATTGCGTTCAACGGACGCGAGATTTTCCTCACCGCCTCCATCGGCCTTGCGCTCAGCGATCCGCAGGTGCCGCTGACCGACGAGATCATCAAGGACGCGGAACTGGCGATGTATCATTCCAAGCGCATCGGCGGCGACCGCATCGACGTTTACAAGCCGGCGATGCGCGCACGCCGCACCGACCGTCTTGCGCTGGAATCCGAGTTGCGCCGCGCCATCGAGCGCGAGGAAATCACGATCCTGTATCAGCCCATCGTGCGGCTGGAAGATCGCACCATCGCCGGCTTCGAGGCGCTGGCGCGCTGGGATCATCCGAAACTCGGCCGCATGTCGCCGACCGAATTCATCTCAATTGCGGAAGAGATCGGCCTGATCGTCGAACTCGGCACCTTCGTGATGGACACGACCGCGCGACAACTGGCTCAGTGGCAGCGCGCCGTGCGTTCGCGCGAGCCCTTGTTCGCAAGCGTCAACGTCTCGTCGCGGCAGTTGCTGCGTCACGATCTCATTCACGATGTGCGCAGCGTGCTGTCGCGAAACGCCGTCGCGCGCGGCTCTCTCAAGCTCGAACTTACTGAATCGCTGGTGATGGAAAATCCGGAGCATGCGGCGCAGATGCTGCATCGGATCAAGGAACTCGGCACGGGATTGTCGCTCGACGATTTCGGCACCGGACATTCGTCGCTCGCCTATCTGCAACGCTTCCCGTTCGACACCATCAAGATCGACCAGTCGTTCGTGCGCACCACCAATCGCGGATCGCGCCCGCTGCTGCTGAAATCCATCGTCGCGATGGCGCACGACCTCAACATGCAGGTTGTCGCGGAAGGCGCGGAAACCGATTCCGACGCCGTCGAACTGTTTCAGCTCGGCGGCGACCGCATCGACGTTTACAAGCCGGCGATGCGCGCACGCCGCACCGACCGT
>JAFKKP010000326.1 GCA_017305515.1 Hyphomicrobiales bacterium | reverse complement strand
AGGAACCCTTCCTTGTCGGCGTCGAGAATGGCGACCAGCGCACATTCGGGAATATCGAGGCCCTCGCGCAACAGATTGATGCCGACCAGCGCATCGAACGCGCCGAGACGAAGATCGCGGATAATTTCGATGCGCTCGATGGTGTCGATGTCCGAGTGCATGTAGCGCACGCGGATTCCCTGCTCGTGCAGATATTCGGTGAGGTCTTCCGCCATGCGCTTGGTCAGCACGGTGACAAGAGAGCGATAGCCCTTCGCGGCGGTCGCGCGAACCTCGCCGACAAGATCGTCGACCTGCGTGCGGGCAGGGCGGATGTTCACCGGCGGATCGATCAGTCCGGTCGGGCGAATGACCTGCTCGACGAACACGCCGCCGCTTTCGTTCAATTCCCATCCGCCCGGCGTCGCCGATACTGCGACGGATTGCGGGCGCATCATGTCCCACTCTTCAAAGCGCAGCGGGCGGTTGTCCATGCAAGATGGCAGGCGGAAGCCGTATTCTGCGAGAGTCGCCTTGCGGCGGAAGTCGCCTTTGAACATGCCGCCGATCTGCGGCACCGTCACATGGCTTTCATCCGCGAACACGAGCGCGTTGTCGGGGACATATTCAAACAACGTCGGCGGCGGCTCGCCCGGCTTGCGGCCGGTGAGGTAGCGCGAATAGTTTTCGATGCCGGCGCAGCTTCCGGTCGCTTCCATCATTTCGAGATCGAATGTGGTGCGCTGTTCGAGACGTTGCGCCTCTAACAGGCGGCCCTGATCGTGCAACTCGTCGAGGCGCCACTTCAATTCGTGCTTGATGCCTTTGATCGCCTGAATCAGCGTCGGGCGCGGCGTGACATAGTGCGAGTTCGCGTAGATCTTGATAAACTCGAGTTCGTCCTGCTTGTGGCCGGTGAGCGGATCGAACTCCTCGATGCTCTCGATGGTGTCGCCGAACATGTTCACGCGCCACGACCGGTCTTCATAGTGCGCCGGGAAGATGTCGATGGTGTCGCCGCGGACGCGGAAGGTGCCGCGCGTGAAGTCGCCGGAACTTCTCTTGTATTGAAGCGCGACGAGATCGGCGATGAGCTGGCGCTGGTCGATGCGCTCGCCTTTTTTCATGGCGAATGTCATCGCTGTGTAGGTTTCGACCGAGCCGATACCGTAGATGCACGACACGGAAGCCACGATAATAACGTCGTCGCGCTCCAGCAGCGCGCGCGTCGCCGAGTGGCGCATGCGGTCGATCTGCTCGTTGATCGACGAATCCTTCTCGATGTAAGTGTCGGTGCGCGGAACGTAGGCCTCGGGCTGGTAGTAATCGTAATAAGAAACGAAATACTCGACCGCGTTGTCGGGAAAGAAATTCTTGAACTCGCCGTAAAGCTGTGCGGCGAGCGTCTTGTTCGGCGCAAGAATGAGAGCGGGTCTCTGAGTGGCCTCGATCACCTTCGCCATCGTGTAGGTCTTGCCCGAACCCGTGACGCCGAGCAGCACTTGCGTCCGGTCGTTGCGCTTGACGCCTTCGACCAGTTCCCTGATCGCGGTGGGCTGATCGCCTTTCGGCTCATATTCGGACTTCAGTTCAAAGCGAACGCCGCCTTCGGACTTGTCCGGGCGAGGGGGACGATGCGGCGTCCATACTTTGAGCGAGCCGTCATCTTTGCGGAATTCGGGGCGGCCGTCCCGCAGCAATGCCTCAAGCGACTCTGCGGTTGCCTTGACGCCGAGCGATTCCATCTTGTTGCGCGCGGGCCGGAACGACTCGTCGTCATCGACATCGTAGCCGAGTTGCTTGGCCAGTTCCGGATCGAGCGTCGGGATCGTCGCGCTGGTGTTGTAGTTCGACTGCGGCGCTTCCTCGAAGGCTGCGAGATTATCGCTCAGGCGCGTTCCGGGCGGCTGCGGATTGGAACGGAGCGGTGTCGAACGCGGTGCGCCTTCGTTGAAGTCCTTCGGCGTCGACGAGCGGGAACGATGGATTGCGGCCTCGCCGCCCGAACGGCGGTCCTTTGAATTGTCCGGCGGCGGCTGCAAGCCGGTGCCCGAGCCCATGCCGGCATCGCCGCGGTTGATCGCCGGATTGAGAATATCCGCGAGTGCCGGATCGATCGGCTGCACATCGGGACGATGCGCTTTCGATTTCGGGGTTTTAATGGGCTTTTTTGGATTGCCGGGAGATTTGGCCATGAGCGGAATATGGGATGCGGAGCCGCATCGCGAAAGAGCAAAATCTTCGCGCCGCACACCGAAAGTTGCGATGAGTTTGTGGCGCCGGACCTGCTAGGCTGTTCCCGAACGCGCGGCATTTCAAGAAACGCCCGCGCGAGGTCCGGGGAGCACTACATGAAATCCGTTCGTTTTTTCGCGCCTGTGGCGCTCGTTTCGCTCGCGCTGATCACGAGCACGCAAATTCATGCGCAGCAGGGCGACGCCGAACCCGCCAGCCGCGCGGTCAACGATAGTTTTCTCAAGACATTGCCGTTCAACGATCGCGCAGACTTCGACGACGCTGGGCGCGGATTTATCGCGACGTTGCCGGACGGCACGGTGTCGGGCGACGGCGGCAAGAAAATCTGGGACAGCAAGCAATATGATTTCCTGAAAAGCGACACGGTGCCGGCAACCGTCAATCCGAGTCTGTGGCGGCAATCGCAACTCAACGCCGTCAACGGTCTCTTTAAGGTGACGGATCGCGTCTATCAGGTGCGCGGCATCGATCTGTCCAATCTGACGATCATCGAAGGCGATACCGGTCTCATCCTGATCGATCCCTTGCTCTCCAATGAAACTGCGAAGGCTGCGCTCGATCTTTATCTGAAGAATGTCGCGCAGAAGCCTGTCATTGCCGTCATCTACAGCCACAGCCACGCCGATCATTTCGGCGGAGCGAAAGGCGTCATCAGCGAGGACGACGCGAAGTCCGGCAAGGTCAAGGTGATCGGCCCCGACAAGTTCATGGAGCATGCGGTCGCGGAGAACGTGATCGCCGGCAACGCGATGGCACGCCGCGCGCAGTATCAGTTCGGCAGCGCACTACCTGTCGGCGAGAAGGGACAGATCGATACCGGCCTCGGCAAGGCGCTATCGAAAGGCACGATCTCGCTGATTCCGCCGAACGATCTCATCAAGCAGAGCTACGAGACGCGCACGATCGACGGTGTCGAGATCGAATTTCATCTCGTGCCGGGATCGGAAGCGCCTGCCGAGATGCTGATGTATTTTCCGCAGTTCAAGCTGCTGAACATGGCGGAAGACGCGACCCACAACATGCACAATCTCTACACGATCCGCGGCGCGGAAATTCGCGACGGGCGCTTGTGGTCGAAATACATCGGCGAAGCCATCGAGCGTTATGGCGACAGGACGGATGCGGTGATCGCGCAGCACCATTGGCCGATGTGGGGCAACGAGCGCATTGTCGCGTTTTTGAAAAAGCAGCGCGACCTCTACAAATTCATTCACGACCAGACCGTGCGGCTGCTCAACCACGGGCTGACGCCGACCGAAATCGCCGAGCAGCTGAAGCTGCCGCCTTCGCTCGCGAACGAATGGTACTCGCGCGGTTATTACGGCACCCTCAGCCACAACTCGAAGGCGGTCTATCAATTCTATCTTGGCTGGTACGACGGAAACCCGGCGGATCTCAATCCGCTGCCTCGCGTGGACGAAGGCAAGAAGACCATCGAATATATGGGCGGCGCGGAAGCCGTGCTCGAACGCGCGCGCGACGATTTCAAGGCCGGACAATATCGCTGGGTCGCGAGCGTGATGAGCAAGCTCGTGTTCGCCGATCCATCGAACAAGGATGCCCGCGAACTCGGCGCACAGGCGCTCGAACAGCTCGGCTATCAAAGCGAGGCGGGGACATGGCGCAACGCTTATTTGCTCGGCGCGTATGAATTGCGCAACGGCGTCGAAGCGCAGCCGCCCTCGACCGCGAACGCGGATCTATTGAAAGGCGTGTCGATCGATTTGGCGTTCGATTTTCTAGGCGTGCGCCTGAATGCGCCGAAAGCCGAAGGCAAGCACATCGTCATCAACTGGACCTTCACCGACCTCAACGAAACCTATGTGATGAATCTGGAAAATTCCGCACTCACGCACACCTACGGCAAGCTCGATCCGAATGCCGATGCAAGCGTTACCCTGACGCGTGCGGCGCTCGACGCGATCACGCTCAAGCAGCGCAGTTTTCTCGGCAGCGTGCTGACGGGCGATGTGTCGGTGAGCGGAAATCCGCTCAGGCTGCGCGAGCTGTTCGGCTTGCTCGATGAATTCAACACCGGCTTCGAGATCGTCGAGCCGCGCAAAGCGAGCGTCGAATAGTTTCGTTCCTGCGTTCTGCGCAGGTCACGGCGGCGCGCCCCGCAGCTTGACTTTGCTGCCGTGAGGCGCAAACTTCATGCAATCGCATGGACCGGCGCGTTCGGTCCACACAACAGGATTGTCAGCATGATCGACCTTTATTACTGGCCCACGCCGAACGGCCATAAGATCACGATGTTTCTTGAGGAGGCCGGCCTCGCCTACAAGATTCATCCGATCAACATCGGCAAGGGCGATCAGTTCAAGCCGGAGTTTCTCGCCATCGCGCCGAACAACCGCATGCCGGCGATCATCGACACCAGGCCGAACGACGGCGGCGAGCCGGTGAAGATTTTCGAATCCGGCGCGATCCTGATTTATCTTGCCGAAAAGACCGGCAAGTTCATGCCGAACGACCTGCGCAAGAAGTTCGATGTCATCCAGTGGCTGATGTGGCAGATGGGCGGCCTCGGCCCGATGCTGGGCCAGAACCACCATTTCAAAACCTATGCACCGGAAAAATTGCCTTACGCCATCGACCGCTATGTCAACGAGACCAATCGTCTTTACGGCGTGCTGAACAAGCGTCTTGCGGATCGCGAATACGTCGCGGGCGATTATTCCATCGCTGACATGGCCTCCTATCCGTGGATCGTGCCGTATGAGCGGCAGGGGCAGAAGATGGAAGATTTTCCGCATCTCAAACGCTGGTTCGAGGCGATCAAGGCGAAGCCTGCGACGGTGCGCGCCTATGCACGGGGGCCGGAGATCAATCCGAGTCAGGCCGGCATCAGCACCGAAGAGCAGCGCAAGATCCTGTTCGGCCAGAACGCCTCCGTCGTGAGGGCATAACCGATGACGCTGAAGCTGTTTGAACTCTGCGGCACCGATCCTGAGCGTGTGTTCAGTCCTTATTGCTGGCGCATCCGCATGGCCCTCGCGCACAAGGGGCTTGAGGCGGAATCGATTCCGTGGCGCTTCACCGAGAAGGACGCGATCAGGAAGCACAATTCGGAGCGTGTGCCCGTGCTGCTGGACGGCGACCAGGCGGTCGCGGACTCTTGGGTGATTGCGAATTACCTCGAAGACAAATTTCCGGACAGGCCATCGCTGTTCGGCGGCGCGGGCGGACGCGCGATGGCGCGCATGCTCAATTCGTGGGGCGACTTGCTCGGCGCGAGCATGGCGCCGTTCATAATCAAGGATATTCACGGCCAGCTCGGCCCGGTCGATCAGGCGTATTTCCGCGAGTCGCGCGAGGCGCGCTTCAAGAAAAAACTGGAAGACGTCGTTGCGGATCGCGACGCGCGCATTGAGAACTGGCATAAGACGCTGGAGCCGTTGCGCGTGACCCTGACTGCGCAACCCTTCATCGGCGGCGACAGGCCGAACTACGGCGACTACATCGTGTTCGGGCCGTTCCAGTGGGCGCGTGCGACGAGTCCGTTCAGGTTCCTGAATGAAGACGATCCGGTTTACGCCTGGCGCGAGAAGATGCTCGACGCGTTCGGCGGGATCGCGCGCAAGTCGCCGGGTTACGCAGTCTGATCTGTCATCCGTGCGTCATTTGCTGGCGGCGAATTGCTGCTAGCTGTTGTCCATGAGCGATTCCATTCCATCGGCGATTCACTGGATCGGCGGCGCAGGCGCGGTGCTGACCACGATCTGCTGGCTGCCGCAGGCGGTGCGCGTGGTGCGGACGAAAGAGACGCACGCGATTTCGCTGTGGACCAATCTCATCTTCGCGACCGGCATTCTGCTCTGGCTGATCTACGGGATTGCGATTCAGAACTGGCCGCTGATCGCCGCCAACGCAATCTCGATGCTGTTCACGCTTGTCATCATCGCGATGAAGCTGCGCCACGGTTAGCCGCCTCGCGCAGGCAGTTCACGCACAGGCAGTCTTCGCCGTCGGCCGGCATCGGCAGCTTTGCCGTTTCTGCAGCGCACCAGCATGTGCCGTCGAGATCGCAGGAAAACGCGGTTCCGCAGCGCGGGCATTTCACCGCGCGTGTTTTCGATTGCATGGAATCGGCTAACGGTTTTGTCATGATGCAGAACATGATTCCGCCGAAACTTTCATGTGCCGTTCATCGGCTTCGGCGGTAGACTGGTGAGCGCGTCTTTATATTGAGCCGACCAAGGCTTCAGATCAACCGCGAGAGAGTGGCGAGACATCATGGCCCGCGATCCGCAAGGCGCTCTCATCGCGCTCAATCGATTCGGCCTTGGCGCACGCGGCGGCGCGGCGGGCGATTTTTCGAGCGCGGCATCCGATCCGCGCGGATTCGTGAAGGCGGAACTGTTCCGTCCTAACGCCGCGTTGCTCGATCTGCCCAATCTGCAAACGACGCCGCAACTCGCCAAAGCGTTCTATGACTATCAGGCCGAACAGGATCGCGAGCGTGCCGCCGCGCCCAAGGTTGCCGATGCGATGGCGTCGGCGGAAAATAAAACGGCCTCACCGACACCGGCAGGCAATGAGGCGCCGAAGCCGGACATGCAAATGTCGGAAGCCAATCCGGCGATGCAGCCGAATGCCGTATCGGGCACGGTGACGCCCGACGCAATGAAGCCGAACGCGACGCCGCCGAAGGATCCGCCGCAGCCGCTCAACATTATCCAGAAGACTTATCGCGCCGAGGCGCTGGCGCGGTTGCAGCGCGCGAATATTGCCGAAAGCGGTTTCGTCGAGCGGCTCGTCGCGTTTTGGTCCAATCATTTCTGCATCTCTGCCAACAAGGCGGGGCTGGAGCGGATGTGGTGCGGCTCGTTCGAGCGCGAGGCGATCCGCCCCCATGCGCTCGGCCGTTTTGCCGACATGCTCAAAGCCGTCGAGCAGCATCCGGCGATGATCTTCTTTCTCGACAACCAGCAGTCGATGGGGCCGAACTCCAAGGCGGGAATCAACCGCAACAAGGGCATCAACGAAAATCTCGCGCGCGAGATCATGGAACTACACACGCTCGGCGTCGGCGGCGGCTACACGCAAGAGGACGTCACATCGCTCGCGCGCATCATCAGCGGCTGGACGTTTGCGGGTAAGAATGGACGTCTCGGCCCACCCGGGCATTTCGCCTTTGTTCCGGCTTTCCACGAACCCGGCGCGCATCGACTGCTCGGAAAACTCTACGACCAGGACGGGCTGGAGCAGGGCGAAGCCGCGCTGGCCGACATCGCGCGCCATCCGTCCACGGCGAAATTCATCGCCACGAAATTCGCGCGGCACTTCGTGGCCGACGATCCGCCGCCGGCGCTGGTCGCAAAGCTGGAGACCGTTTTCAGAAAGACCGACGGCGATCTCAAGGCTTTGGCGTTTGCGCTCGTCGATTCGGACGAAGCGTGGGCTGCACCGATGACCAAGCTGCGCGCGCCTTACGAATATCTCGTCGCGAGCGGGCGGCTGATTGCGCGGATGCCGGAAGAGCCGATGCGCTATCTCGGCGGCCTCAACGTACTCGGCCAGCCGCTGTGGACTCCGCCGGGACCGAACGGATTTGCCGACACCAACGCCGCATGGGCCGCGCCCGAAAATATGAAACTGCGGCTCGACATTGCGTCATCGATTGCATCTCGCGTCGGCGATGCGTTCGATCCGCGCGCACTGCTCGACGTAATGGCGGGCGAGGCGGCCTCTCAGGAAACGCGGCAGACCGTCGAGCGTGCGGAATCCAAGCAGCAGGCATTCGCGCTGCTATTGATGTCGCCGGAATTCCAGAGGAGATGAGCATGTCGAATTTCCAGACGGATTGCTGCGAGGGTCACACACTGCGCGGAGTCTCGCGACGTTCGCTGCTGATGGGGGCCGCGACCTTCGCGGCATGGGCTTATCTGCCGAAATTCGCGCGGGCGACCGACGGCCGCGATCCGCGCCTTGTCGTCGTTATTTTGCGCGGCGCGCTCGACGGATTGGCGACGGTCGCGCCGGTTGGCGATCCCGATTACGCAGGGCTGCACGGCTCGATCGCGCTGTCGAAAGACGGCCCACACGCAGCCACCATGCTCGACTCATTCTTCGCGCTGCATCCGTCGATGCCGGAATTCACGCGCATGTATAAAGACAAGAAGGCAGCCGTCGTGCATGCGGTCGCAACCTCCTATCGCGAGCGTTCGCATTTCGACGGACAGGACGTGCTCGAAAGCGGATTCGGCGGGCCGGGGCGCGTGCAGAGCGGATGGCTCAATCGCGCGCTGGAAAATCTGCCGCGCGGCGAGCGCGTGATGAGCGCGCTAAGCATCGGGCCGACGACGCCTTTGGTGTTGCGCGGCGCGGCACCCACAGTCGGCTGGACTCCCGCGACATTGCCGCAGGCCGCCGACGATACCGCAATGCGCCTGCTCGATCTCTACAATCATCGCGATCCCGCGCTCGCCTCCGCCCTGTCGCAAGGGTTGCAGATCGACAAGGTTGCGCTCGGCGACGACATGAAGCCGAAGCCGGGTGCGGGCGGCGTCGGTGCGATGCGCGTCGCGGCGAAAGGTGCTGCGAAGCTGATGGCGGCGGATGACGGGCCGCGCATCGCCGCACTCGCGTTCGACGGGTGGGATACGCATGCGAACGAGGGCGGCCCCGTCGGTCGTCTGGCGCAACTGCTCGGCGGTCTCGACGGCGCGCTGGCGGAATTCGAGACGGGATTGGGCGAACGCTGGAAAGATACCGTCATCGTCGTCGCGACCGAATTCGGCCGCACCGCGCGCATCAACGGCACCGACGGCACCGATCACGGCACCGGCACGATTGCATTGCTGGCTGGCGGCGCGGTGAATGGTGGCCGCGTGATTGCGGACTGGCCGGGTTTGAAAATCGCGAACCTCTACGAGAACCGCGACCTCAAACCGACGACCGATCTGCGCGGCGTCATCAAGGGCGTGCTGCGCGATCATCTCGGCCTCGGCGACAAGGTGCTGGCGGAGTCCGTGTTTCCCGAGAGCGCGGGTGTGAAAGCGGCGCAGGGGTTGATCGCTTAATCCGTCACGCCGCGAATTTATTGCTGTGCGAGAAGGCATAATCGCTTCGCAAGATGTATTGCCGGTTTTGCGCCGATCCGTCAGGCTGTGTGCAAGTCACATCAGAATGACACATCGGGAGGCGTTATGAATCGGCGCGAGCTGTTGCGGGCGGCTGCGGTGTTGCCGCTGTCGCAGACTGTTTTCTACTCTTTCACCTTTGAAGCCGAAGCGCAGGGCGCTTATCCAACGCGCAACGTCACCATGATCGTGCCGTTTCCCGCCGGAGGGCAGGCGGATTTCGCTGCGCGTCCCATCGCGCTGGCGCTGGAGAAAATTCTCGGCAAGCCGGTGATCGTCGACAATCGCGCGGGCGGCGCCGGCGGATCGGTCGGCAACGCGCAGGCCGCGCGCGCCGAGCCCGATGGCTATACGCTGCTGATGACGCTTTCTTCATTGGCGATTCTGCCGGAGGCGGATCGGCTGTTCGACCGTCCGGTTGCGTATGAAGTCTCGCAGTTCAAGCCGGTGGCGCGCGTGCTTGCCGATCCGACGCTGCTTGCGGTCCCGGCCAGCGCGCCGTGGAAGACGTTGCAGGATCTTGTCGACGACGCGAAAAAGCGTCCCGGTGAAATTCCCTACGGTTCGTCCGGACCCTACGGCACGCTGCACATCGCAATGGAAATGTTCGCGGCCAACGCGAAGATCAAACTGCTGCATGTGCCGTTTCGCGGTGCCGGTCCGGCGCTGACCGCACTTCTGTCGGGCACCGTGCAGGCGATTGCCGCAGCACCCGGCACGCTGCGGCCGCAGGTCGATGACGGCAAGCTGCGCGTGCTGGCGAACTGGGGCTCGGAACGCATCGCAAGTTTCCCCGATACGCCGACGTTCAAGGAACTGGGATATCCGGTCGTCGAATTCTACATCTGGGCAGGATTGTTCGCGCAAACGGCGATGCCGGAGCCGATCATGCTGAAGCTGCGCGAGGCGATGCGCGAAGCCGTCAAGAATCCCGATGTCATCCGCGTGTTCGAGGCGGGCGGCAGCCCCGTCGCCTACATGGACGCGCCGGAGTTTGCGAAATTTGTCGAGACGGATTCCGCACGCCTGATCGCGGCGGTGAAGACCATCGGCAAGGTCGAGTAAGAAAGTTTTATTTTTTATTTTTTGCTATTGATCCGTTTCCATCCTGGCGAGTCTTCGATTGTAAATTTTCGGACTTTGCCTGCGGATTTCTGGCAGAGCGGTCGAGTCTGATTAATTGGCTCTTCCACCCAGAGCGCGCTTTGGCTTTTCCTCGTAATAGTAATAGTCGTTCTTGAGCAACTAAAATCACTTATGTCATCGGATGCTATAACCTCAAGCGCATCCCATTTTCGTATGGGATAGAAAGAAACGTAGTCAAGCCTTCCAATTTGGTGATCGCCGATCTGTTCGATTGACGCGACATAACATTCCTTGCGCCCCTTAATGCAGAAAATGCTGTAAGTGTTATTTTTATATCCTAGATCAGCGCCAATTAACGTTCCTGAAATTCCCAACGCCTCGTCGCCCATATCGGAAAAATTCTTGGGTGCAAATATTATGTCGTCATCTGCGGCAAATGAATTGCCGATGCTTATAGTCGCCAGCATGCTTGCAATGACCAAAAGCCGCATGGATCCCTCCAGTATTCACCGCCCGATCTTATCGAGGAATGGTCGTAATGGAAGCTAATGGGACTGTATTTCGCAGACATCGACCCATTCGGCGCGGGTCAACTCGGCCAAACGCGCTGGCGAAATACGAACGGCGCTGTTGACCGAACCCGCTGCGGGCACGACTTCCGCGAAATTCTTCATCGACACATCGCAATAAATCTTCAGCGGATTTTTCAGGCCGAACGGACAGATGCCGCCGACCGGATGGCCGGTGGCCTCCAGCGCCTCATCGGCATTGAGCATGCGCGGCTTGCCGCCGAATACCGCGCGCGCTTTCTTGTTGTTAAGCCGCGCGGTGCCACAGGTGACGACCAGCATGTTGATCTCGCCGACGCGCAGCGAAAGAGTTTTCGCGATTTCCGCAGGCGTCACGCCGAAGGCTTCGGCGGCGAGCGCGACGGTGGCGGAACTCTTGTCCGACTCGATGACTTTTATGTCAGGCGCATTTGCCGCGAAAAACGCGCGAACCGATTCCACGCTCATGCCTGTCAGATGCCGAGCAGCTTGCGCGCGTTGGCTTTCAGCACTTTCGGACGCACCTCGTCGCGGATGTCGAGCTTGGAGAAATCCGACAGCCAGCGATCCGGCGTGATGACCGGCCAGTCCGAGCCGAACAGCATCTTGTCCTGCAAAACCGTGTTGGTGTAGCGCACGAGGATCGGCGGGAAATATTTCGGCGACCAGCCGGAGAGGTCGATATAAACGTTCGGCTTGTGGGTCGCGACCGACAGCGCCTCCTCCTGCCAGGGGAAGGAGGGATGCGCGAGAATGATTTTCATGTCCGGAAAATCCACCGCGACATCGTCGATATACATCGGGTTGGAATATTTCAGCCGCATCCCGTTGCCGCCGCGCATGCCGGAGCCGACGCCGGTTTGGCCTGTGTGAAACAGCGCGATCGCGCCGGCTTCGTTGATCGCCTCATAGAGCGGATAGGCCATGCGGTCGTTCGGATAGAAACCCTGCATGGTCGGGTGGAATTTGAATCCCTTGATGCCGTAGTCACGCAACAGCGTGCGCGCCTCGCGTGCGCCGAGTTTGCCTTTCGCCGGATCGATGCTCGCGAATGGAATCAGCACGTCTGAGTTCTGCTGCGCCAGTTCGGCCATCTCGTAATTGTTGTAGCGGCGAAAGCCGGTCTCGCGCTCGGCATCGACCGGAAAGATCACGGCTGCGATTTTCTTCGCGCGATAATAGGCGGCGGTTTCCGGCACGGTCGGCGGATGCTTGTGCGGCGACTTGAAATATTCCGACATCGCCGCCTGAAAATCGTCGTAGCCGTCGTCGCCATGCGTGCCGCAGGGTTCTTCCGCATGGGTGTGAATGTCGATGGCGACAAGATCGTCGACGTTCATGTGTTTTGTCTTATCGAGCATGACGCACTCCTACTTCGATAATTCCTTAGACCGCTTGGCGGCGGCCTCGACCGCACGCGTCAAGAGCGACTGGAATCCGCCGTCGCCCATCAGCACGCCGAGCGCGGCTGCGGTGGTGCCGCCGGGCGAGGTGACGTTCTCACGCAGTTTGCCGCTCGGCAAATCGGACTGGAGCAACAACTCGCCGGAACCGGAAACGGTTTCGCGCGCCAGCCTCGTAGCCAGCGCTTCGGGCAATCCAGCCGCGACGCCTGCGCGGGCAAGTTCTTCCGCCAGAAGAAAGATGTAAGCAGGGCCGGAGCCGGAAACGGCTGTGACGGCGTCCATCAGCTTTTCATCGTCGATCCATTCAACGGAGCCGGTCGCGCGCAGCAGGGCGTCGGCGATGTCGCGCTGCGGCTTTTCCACGCCCGCGCCCGCAACGGCAACCGTGATGCCGCGCCCGATGGCGGCGGGTGTGTTCGGCATCGCGCGCACGGCAACGCCGCCGCAAACGTCTTTCAATGAGGCGAGTGTCGTTCCCGCCATGATGGAGACGACAAGAGTTCTCGCGCCGACAAGCGATTTGAACTGCGGACCTGCCTCGCGAAACATCTGCGGTTTCACGGCAACTACCAGCACATCGACCGCGCCGATGTCTTTTGCGGCGGGATTGAGTCTCACGCCTTTGGCGGCAAAGTTCACATTGCGCATATCGTCGGAGAGATGCGGCTCAATGACGACGACGCGTTTCGGATCGAGTCCCCGCGCGAGCCATCCGGTCAGCATCGCGCCGCCCATCTTCCCCGCGCCCGCGAGAACGATGGTGCTTTTGAGTTGGGAGAGTGCGGTGGCGGTCATGAAAGCAGCAATTGATCTGTGGAGCCGCGGTTGGCAACCGTCATCATAGTTGTCATGGCCGGGCTTGTCCCGGCCATCCCGATGATGTCGGCACTGTGCTTCGCAAATCGGGATCACCGGGACAAGCCCGGTGATGACAGGGTTTGTTCTCTAACTTCTCACGCCTCGCCGGCGGTGTCGAACATCGCAGCACTCATGGCGTCCTGCGCGGATTTCCCGGCCCAGACCACAAATTGCAGCGCCGGGAAATAGCGTTCGCAGGCACCGAGCGCGCCTTCCAGCATCAGCCGGCATTGCGCAGGCGAGGCGATCATTCCGTCGGGCAGAATCAGCGCCTGGCGCAGCATGACGGAGCCGGTCGAGGTCCAAAGGTCGAAATGCCCGACCCAGAGTTGCTCATTGATGGCGGCGATCAGGCGGCGCACTTCCTCGCGCCGCGACTCGGGGATTTTCATGTCAAAGGCACAGGCCAGATGCAGCGCGTCGATTTCGCCCATCCAGGTGAAGGAGAGCTGATAGTCGGTCCACTGGCCTCTGGTCAGAATCGTCACCTCGTCGTCGCCGGAGCGTTCGAACGACCAGTCGTTGGTGGCGGCGATTTCCTCCACGACGCTGAGCGGGTTGGTCCGCGAATCCGTGATGATGTCCAAATGGGACATGCTGCCTGAGCCCTGTTGTTGTGAGGGTTGCGAACGCTGAACCAAACGCGGTGTCGCCAACTAGCGTGCAAGAATTGATCTGTGATTTGCGGACACCCCGCAACGGCAGGCGGAATCCCGTCCACAGGTCATCGGTTAATTCACAGATTCATCAACAACTAAGCGCGCGGTGTGGATACGCAGCCGTTAACGATTTCAATTCGTGAGTCGGCGCATAGGCTTAACGGGAAATACCGCGCCGTCCGCCGCTCTCGTGCCGGGAACAAAACGGAATCAAACGGGAGATTGAGTGCGGGCACCTCATCCTGAGGAGGCGCATTGCGCCGTCTCGAAGGATGGCGGCAAGCAGCGATGGTTCGAGACGCCCGCTGCGCGGGCTCCTCACCATGAGGATGTGCTTGTGAAAAGAATTGAGGAATTCAGTCGAACAGGCTCGACACCGACTCTTCGGATGCAGTGCGGCCGATGGCGTCGCCGATCAGGGAAGCGATCGGCAGCACGCGGATGTTGTGCGCGTCGCGCATCGCCTTTGTCGGCTGGATCGAGTCGGTGATGACCAGTTCCTTGAGCTTCGAGCCGGTGATGCGCGGCACTGCGCCGCCCGACAGCACGCCGTGGGTGATGTAGGCGTAAACATCCTTGGCGCCGTTGGCGATCAGCGCGTCGGCGGCGTTCACCAGCGTGCCGCCCGAGTCGACGATGTCGTCGATCAGAATGCAGGTGTAACCGGCCACGTCGCCGATCACGTTCATGACCTCGGATTCGCCGGCGCGCTCGCGGCGCTTGTCGATGATGGCGAGCGGTGCGTTGATGCGTTTCGCAAGCCCGCGCGCGCGGACTACGCCGCCGACATCCGGCGACACCACCATCACTTTCGTAAGGTCGAACTTCTCCTTGATGTCGCGCGTCATCACCGGCGAAGCGAACAGATTGTCGACCGGGATGTCGAAAAAGCCCTGAATCTGCGCGGCGTGCAGATCGAGCGTCATGACGCGATCGGCCCCGGCATGCGTGATGAGATTGGCGACGAGCTTGGCTGAAATCGGCGAGCGCGAACCGACTTTGCGGTCCTGCCGCGCATAGCCGAAGTAGGGGATCACAGCCGTGATGCGGCGCGCCGATGCGCGGCGCAGCGCGTCGGTCATGATGAGCAATTCCATGATATGGTCGTTGGCCGGATACGACGTCGACTGGATGATGAACACGTCCGAGCCGCGCACGTTCTCCAGCACTTCGGCGAAAATTTCATTGTCGGCGAAGCGGCGAACGCTGGCCTTGGTCAGCGGCACGCCGAGCCAGTCTGAAATCCCCGCGGCCAATTCGGGATTCGAGTTGCCGGCAACGAGTTTGATGGAGCCGTTTTTCGCCGAAATCGCCGCCTCTCCTTTTGAAGTGGGGGATACGCTCTTCAACATATCATCGGCCTTGCGGAACGGGTGTCTCGAACGTGCGAGGGTCTAGCAAGGACCGCGCGCGGCTGGCAATATGAGGGTCGCCGTTATCCTGTAAAAACAGGCATTTCATCGCCTTCGCGCAGTTAATGTGCGCTGAAGGCCACAGCCGTGATTTTATCTGAGCCTGAATCCGCAGGCTTTTCGTCGGCGGATGCGACCGCCGGTCCGGTTCGCGGCTGCGCGACCGGAACTGGCTCGTCCTGAGCCGGTGCCGTTCCGTTAATCATCGCGGAGACGCCGCCGTGCCCGGCCTGGGCGATTCGGCGCATCACCTGATCGTCGGCGGTGGCCCAGGCATCGCGGCCGGCCTTGCCTGTCTGCTCCTCGCCACTGAGACGGAGCGCGCGCTGCTGGTTGCGGTCATACACGTCCCACACCCACACGATGGTTGTCTTGCCGCGGCGGACCTGCGCGGAGAGATAGCTGCGGATTTTGTATGCGGCGGGCGCTTCGCGCGAGACGATGGTGAAGCTCTTGGCGGCGGACTCGGTTTCGAGCGCGCGCACAAGACGGTCGAACACTTGCGGGGGCGGACCGTCGACGGATTCGAATGCGACGGTCGGGCCGAAGCCTTGGGGGCCGAAGCCTTGGGCAGCAGGCATCGCCATCTGGCCGTTCGACGCGCAGCCCGACACCAGAACGAGCAACGCAAGCAGCGACAAGGGCCGCGCATTGCGCGCCATCACATTCGTGATGATGTGCCCCTGAAACGCCAACTCAACGCCGCCCGTTTTATCGTTGCAGGCGGTTTGCCCCGCCTTGCAGGTCAGGTCGAGCGATATCGTTAAAATGCGTTAACGTCTAGTGTGGTGGTTCAGCCGTTCGCTTCGTTGCTACTGCAAATTCTTCAAGCGAACGTCTGAACCAAAACCACACTAGAATCATAAGTTTGCTAGTGTCCTTCGAATCCGAAGTTCGCTACGGAGCGCGCGGCGAAGCGAGGCGAACTTCGGATTCGGGACACTAGGGCGGACGGACTATAGTGACGGCTGACCGGCATCACGTTTACGCTGCCATATTTGATCGATTTCATTGCGGGAGATTTTCATGCGCGCGTATCAGTTCACCGGTTACGGCCCGACCTCGTCGAAGGTCGTGCTCACCGATCTTGCGGCTCCCGTCGCGCAGCGCGGCGAGGTGCTGATCGAGATTCACGCCGCGAGCCTCAATCCCATCGACTACAAGATCGTGCGCGGCGACCTCAAGCGCGTGGTGTCCTACAAGCTGCCGCATCGGCTCGGCTACGATCTCAGCGGCGTGGTGACAGCGGTGGGCGAGGGCGTGACACGTTTCAAGTCCGGCGATGAAGTCTACGCGCGCACGTCCGGCGACAGCATCGGCAGTTTTGCGCAGACCATCGCGCTCAATCAGGACTACGTCGCGATGAAGCCGTCGAACCTGCCGCATGACCAGGCTGCGGCGTTGCCGCTGGTCGGGCTGACGACCGTGCAGGGTCTGGTCGATCGCGTTCACGTCAAATCAGGACAAAGCATTCTCATTCACGCGGGCTCCGGCGGTGTCGGCACCTTCGCCGTGCAGTATTGCAAGCACCTCGGCATGAACGTCACCGCGACGACGAGTTCACGCAACGCGGAGTTCGTGAAATCGCTCGGCGCGGATCGCGTCATCGCCTACGACAAGGAAAACTATCTCGACGCGGGACAAACATACGACGTCGTTTACGACACGCTCGGCGGCGCCGTGACGTCGGACTCGTTCAAGGTCGTCAAGCGCGGCGGTGTTGTTCTGTCTTTGAGCGGTCCTCCGGATCGCGGTTTTCCGGAGCGCGTCGGCGCGGGCCTCGTCGTTCGCCTCGCCGTCTGGATGATGAGCCGGAAGGTCTATGCAGCCGCGAAGCAAGCCGGCGCGTCCTATTGCTGGTATCTGACCGAGCCGAGCGGACGGCAGCTGACCGACATCGCCAAGATCGTCGAGAGCGGTGCCATCAAGCCGGTCATCGACCGCGAGTTCCCGTTCGACAGGCTGCTCGATGCGCTGACTCATCTTCAGTCAGGCCGGGCGCGCGGGAAAATTGTACTGAAGGTGCGCTGAGTCATCCCGTTTGGCGGGATTGGCCGTTAAGGATTTCGCAAAGCGTTCGGACCGCGGCACTGGAATATTTCGATTCTGCGCCGAAATCGTCTTGGCAAGGCCCCGTTAACATGTTGAACATCCGGCGGATTTTGGATCGATTGCCGACAATGTCGTCTTCTCATATGAATTCCGCCGCGCCGCGAAGCGCGTTGTGGCGCCGGCCATTCGAATCCTGGCTCGACGGCGTGGAAGCCGGATGGGCCATCCCCGCCTTCATCCTCACGTTCGTCGCCGTCTGGATGACGTTCCTGATCGTAGGATACCAGAACGGCGATCTTCACCCCGACGTATTGGAGAGCTGGACGCTCGGACGGGAATTGGCCTGGGGCAATCCCAAGCACCCGCCGCTGATCGGGTGGATCGCACGCGCCTGGACCAGCGTGTTTCCGCTGACCGACTGGTCGATGCACCTTCTTGCGATGCTGAATTCCGCGCTGGCACTGTGGTTCATCGATCTCACCGGCCGACGTTTCGTCAGCGGCGACAAGCGCGCGGTGATTATGCTGCTGCTGATCTTCCTGCCGGCCTATCAGTTTCACGCCGAACGTTTCAACGCCAACAGCATCCTGCTTTCGACATGGGCGATCGCGATCTATTGCTTTCTCCGGTCGTTCGAGACTTTGAATACTCGATGGGCTATTGCTGCGGGTGCGGCGGCAGCACTCGCGATGATGGGTAAATATTATTCGGTGTTCCTGATCGCCGGATTCGTGGTGGCCGCAATCGCGCATCCGCGCCGACGCGACTATCTCTTCTCGATGGCGCCGTGGGTCTCGACGCTGACGGGACTGATTCTGCTCGGACCGCATCTCTGGTGGCTCGCGACAACGGGCTTCACGCCCTACGAGTACGCGATGGTGTCGCATCGCGGGCTGCCGACCGGCATAGCCGTGTGGGAGGCTGTGAAATACGTCCTGAGCAATCTCGGCTATCTTATTCTTCCGCTGGCGATCTGGTGCCTGATGATCCGCGCGCATCTCGCGCGCTTCGCGCAGGATCTGACGAAATTGCAGCCCGGCCTTCTGCTTTTTCTCTATATTTTCCTGGCCACCGTTTTCATTCCGCCCATCGTCAGCGTTGCGCTCGGCAGCGATCTGCCGCCGATCTGGAATTTGCAGGCGGTATTTCTGGCCGTGCTGGTTGCGGTGGCGGCCGTCTCGTTCAAGGTCGAACGCTTCGACTCGGTGAATCTTGCGGCTGCGACGGCGCTGTTTTTTGTCACTGCTCTGATCGCGGCTCCGATTCACGCCTATATTCGCAACACCGTCGGCTTCGACTGGAATCGCAATTTTCTCTCGGCGGCTGCGAAGGAAATGACGCTGCGCTGGCATCAGTATTCGGACACACCGTTCGAGGCGGTGAGCGGCGACGACGCCCTTGCGTTTGCAACAGCGTTCTACAGCCCCGACCATCCTCACTATAAGCGACCGTTCCAGTTTCAATATACCTGGGGTCTGCCGCGCCGCACGACACTCGACAAGGGCTGGGCGGCGATGTGCTTTTACGACGATCCGCCCTGTCTTGACTGGCTCAATCAGGTCGCAAAGCTCGCGGGGTCGGTTGTCAGAACAGAATTCGAGTTGCAGGCCAGCCTCTGGGGTCAGCCCGGCGTGTCCACCAAGATCGTCGGACTTATCGCGCCACCCCTTAAAGAGCCCGCCGTCAAGCCGGCCAATCCGAAATCAGGCTCAATCCAGGAGTTCAGCGCCAAGCGCCACAACTACAGCGATATTGATAAAAGGCAACTGCGCTGACGCGCAACTATTCTGCGAGCACGATGGCGTGGATGTTGCGGCCGTAGTCGGCTTCCTTGCCATGCGTGGTGCGGCGATAGCTGTAGAAGCGATTGTCGGCATAAGTGTCGATCTTCACGTCGTCGATGGTCGCGATGCCGGCGTTCTCAAGCCGGTGCCTGATGTAGCCCGCAAGATCGAACATCGCATGATCCGCGCGTTTTGACGGCATAAAGAATTTTGCGTTGATGGAATCGGCGTCCCTGAATCGCGCGACAAATTCCGCGCCGACCTCGTAGCTCGACTGCCGGATCAGCGGGCCGACCGCCGCGACGATGTCGCCCCGGCGTGCGCCGAGCTTTTCCATTTCCGCAATCGTGTTTTCCAGCACGCCGCCGAACGCGCCCTTCCATCCGGCATGAGCCGCGCCGATCACGCGCGCTTTCGGATCGGCAAATAGTATCGGCCCGCAGTCCGCCGCCGTGACGCCGATGGCGATGCCCGGCACATTCGTCACCATCGCATCGGCGCGCGGTCGCGTTGCGTTGTCCCACGGTTTGGTCGCGACCGCGACATCCGGCGAGTGAATCTGGAATGCGGTCAGGAAATGCGACGGCGCGACATCGAGATGCTGCGCCATGCGGCGGCGGTTCTCGATCACATGTGCGGGATCGTCGTTGGAGCCGAGGCCGCCGTTGAGGCTGTCGTACAATCCTTTGGAGACTCCGCCCTCGCGGGTGAAGAAGGCATGACGCAGATCGGGAACGGCGGCGAGCAGCGGCGAGCGAAGCGTCATCGCGTCGCGGCTCCGGTCACTTTCGAGACCTCAGGTTCCGGCTCCGACAATGCCGCGAGCGTCTCAAGCGACGGATGCGAAATGCCGAGCACCTTGAACAATTGCCCCATGCCGTTGCGGCCCTTGCCGGTGAGGCGCTTGAGCGCGGAGGCAACCAGCACGGATTCCTCGTGCGACGAACTTTTCATCAGCGTCAGCGCGCGCTGCTCGATTCCCAGTTTGTTGAGGAACGCGCCCTGCTCGACAGGGCCGTGCGCGCGCGCGCCGATGGCTTCCGCCGCTTTCGCCAGCGCCTCGAAATCGACATGCGCGGTGATGTCGGCCTCGCCGGGATTTTTCAGCGGACTGACGAAATTATGCCGCGCGACGGCCTGGAACGTGTCGCCGGCATCGCTGCGCAGATGGCCATAGTCGATGATGATCGCAGCCCCACCCTGATTGCGGACGCGCCGCGCGAGATCCATGATCTCGGTATCCGGCCGCCATTCGTAGATCGCGCCGTTGGGCGCCGCGCGCACCTGTGGCGGCATCAAAACGTCGAAGCGCGGCGTCGGCTCTTTGGCGACGGTGTAGATAAAGATGTCGTCATCGACGCCGATCATGCGCTCGTGCCAGCCGTCGTCCGCCTTGACGACCTGATGCACCGGCAGCACGTCGAAATATTCGTTGGCGAAAATGATCGCCGGACCTTCCGGCACGTCGGTGAGCAGATCGTACCACTCGACATGTTTGGCGTTGCCGAGCGTCTCGTCCTGAATCGCGCGCAGTGCAGGCGACGGCTCGACAAGATGGACGCTGACGGCCTTGTAGAACTGCGGAAGAATTTTGATCGCGCGCAGCATGTCCTGCATCATCGATCCGCGGCCCGGCCCGAGTTCGATGAATTTCACTTCCGACGGAGAACCCATCGCCGCCCACACCGACGCTGCCCAAAGCCCGACGAGTTCGCCGAACATCTGGCTGACTTCCGGCGCGGTGATGAAGTCGCCGTCGCGGCCGAGCGGATTCTGCTTGAGGTAATAGCCGTGCTCCGGATGCGTCAGGCACAATTCCATGTAACGCGACACCGGCATCGGGCCGTTGGCGGCAATCTGCTTGCGGATGATGGTTTCGAGCGGCGTGTGTTTCGTGGCCAAGGCGGCTCTCAGGCTTTTCGCGGCGGGCGCGTCCGCGCGTAGTAGATAAAGGAAAGTCCGGCGAGGATCATCGGCACCGACAATAACATCCCCATCGTCAGTCCGCCCCACAGAAATCCGAGCTGCGGATCGGGTTCACGGAAGAATTCGCCGGCGATGCGCGCCATTCCGTAAAGAGTTGCGAACACGCCGATGACGAGGCCGGGACGTTTCAGTCCTCCACGGCGGACCAGCAGCGCCAACACGATGAACAGGACGATGCCTTCGAGTCCGGCTTCATAAAGCTGGCTCGGATGACGCGGCTGCGGTCCGCCGTTGGGAAACACCATCGCCCAGGGCAGGCTGGGGTCGGCGGCGCGGCCCCATAGTTCGCTGTTGATGAAATTCGCGATGCGGCCGAGCAGCAATCCGATCGGGCCGACGGCGCAGGTGACGTCGCCGAGCGACAGCGGCGAGATGTTGCGCTTCCATCCGAACAGCAGCACCGCGATCACGCAGCCCATGAAGCCGCCGTGGAACGACATGCCGCCCTTCCACAGTTCGAGAATTTCCGCCGGGTGCTGCATGAAGTAGCTGAAATTGTAGAACAGCACGTAGCCGGTGCGGCCGCCGAGAATGATGCCGAGCGTCACCCACAGGATGAAGTCGTCGAAATCGAGCAGCGTGAACGGCGCCTTGCCGCCCCAGAGCGTCTCGTTCTTGATGATCGAGCGCGCGTAAAGCCAGCCGAAGACGATGCCGCCGATATAGGCCAGCGCGTACCAGCGGATCGCGATGGGACCGAAGGAGATGGCGACGGGATCGAAGACGGGAAAGGCGATGGCGAGCATGCGAAGTGTCCAGACGCGAAATATATTAAACTGTCATCACCGGGCATAGGCCGTCGCAAGACGGGCGTAAACGCCCTTTCGCCCGGTGATCCCGATTGAGAGGCCAGCGAATCATCAATCGGGATGGCCGGAACAAGTCCGGCTATGACAAAGAGAGAGTGCGGGCCCTAATACATCTTGCAGGACGCCCGCGCCATCACCATTGTCTGATCGAACGCGCCGCCATTCGGAGACAGGCAGATGACCCAGACCACGAACCGGTTTTTCGACGAGATCGCCCGCGTGATGAACGACGCTGCCGGCGCCGCGCAGGGCGTCAAGCGCGAAGTGGAAACAGTGGTGCGCGGGCAGGCCGAACGCATTCTGCGCGATCTCGATCTGGTCAAGCGCGAGGAATTCGAGGCGGTGAAGGATATGGCGCGCCTCGCCCGCGAGGAAAACGAGACTCTGAAAGCGCGCATCGACGCGCTGGAAAAGAAGCTGCTCGGCTCCTAAGAGCCGAACGCAACCGGCCGGAAAGCGTGCAGCAGCGCCGTGTCGAGCTTGCCTTCGAGATGCTCAAGCGCGTTGAAGGCGCGCGCGGCTGACAGCGGCGGACTGTCGTCCCGGGCTTCCAGCAGCGTGACGTAGGTATCGACCAGCGTGATGATGCGGACGATGTCGCTGAGGCGCTCGCCCGGAAGACTTTCGGGATAGCCCGTGCCGTCGAGCAGTTCGTGATGATGCAGCACGACGTCGAGCACTTCGGCGGGAAAACCGCCCTGCTTGCGCAGCGCGTCGTAACCCAGCCGCGCATGTCCGGCGACGATGGCGCTTTCTTCCGGCGTAAGCTCGGATGTCTTGTCGAGGATCGTCACCGGAATGAACGCCATGCCGACATCGTGGACGAGCGCGGCGCGGGCGAGGCGGCGCTGGTCTTCCTCACGCATGCCGAGATATTGCGCGAACGCGACGGCATAGCCGGTGACAAGAAGCGTGTGACGGTAGCTTCTCTTGTGATGCTTGCTGACAGCGAGCAGCCATTCCTTCAGCGAGCTTTTACGCAGGGCTTTCAGAATTTCCGTTTCCGCCTGCAACACGTCATCGAGGGTCAGCGGAATTCCCGCAGGCAGCCGCTCGAAAATCTTGACCATCACCGCTTGCGCTGCGGCGACTCCCTTGGAGAGAATTTTCGCCGCACTCGCGCGTTCGTCCTGCGGCGTTTCTGGAAACGCGTGGCGAATACGGTGCAGAATGCTTTCTGGGTCGAACGGCCGCTGAATGGTGTCGGTCGCGCCGAGCGCCCAGGCCTGCGCCGAGCCGTGATGCAGCGCATCGGCCAGCACGAACAGGCGCGGCATCGACTGATACGCCTTGCCGGTGAGTTTCTTGCGGACGCGCTGGACCGCCTCGATGGATGTCAGATCGATGTCGACGACGACGCCGGAAAAATCGCTTGCCGGATGATCGGGCAGGTCGAAGATTGAGATCGTTTCCACGCTGCCGGCGTTCTGCAAAATATTCGCAAGCTCGCTGTGCTCGTCCTCGACATCGGAGGCAAGCAGCAGGCGTCGCGTTGTTTGCGGTTTCTCGGCCAGCGCGGCCATTCTCGGGCTCTCGGTGCGCGTTACTTGGGTAACGGCCAACCTAGCGGGAAACACGTTCCCGACCCTTAAGGCGTATCGTTAAAAATGGATGGATGCCCGACGCGCGCAACGGACGCGCGAGATGCCGCGATCAGTCTTCCGCGTCGTCGCTGCTGTTTTTCGAGCCGCTCGGTCCGCGCCCCAGCACGCCATAATCGCTTGAGCGCACACCCGAACCCATCACGCTGTCCAGCGAGGCGAGGCCGAGCTTGAGAATTTCGCGCACGGCAGCTGCCCGTGTCGGCATCCGATTCTTGAACCTGAAATCGTCGAGAGCCTTAAGCTCTTCCGGCGACAGCATGATTTGCAGTCGTTCGCCTCGTAGATCAGCCATTTGTCCGCCTGCCCTTAGACAATTTTTACGGCCAACCAATTGGGTTAGTCAATTACTCAACTCACTCAAGTAGTTAAAGTTCCCGACTCAGCATTAAAGTCGCGAAATGAGTAAAATAGCTCAATAATTTCAATAATTTAGTTCTATGCTCACGAACCTATCGGGTGTACGACCAGTTAAATTGAACGGGGGACGATCATTCAAGAATTGGACAACCCACGAACATTCACTCCGCAAAGCTCCGCGAAAAGGCCGGCGAATGCGACGTGATGGCAGGCGCCGAGCAAAATCTGGAAATGCGCGAGATTTTGTTGCGTAAAGCGGAAGCTCTGCGCGCGCTCGCCGAGTCAGAGGACTGGCTCAGCGGCATCGCCGCAGCGGCAGCATTGCCCGGCACGACGCCGGCGACGCAGGCAGCCGAGTAGCATTTCCCGCTAGTTTCAAGCGCCCGGACCCGTCGGTTCGCGGTGCTGTTTGCGGCCAAAAACCCGCGCCAAAAGCCCCTCATTTCCTTGTCATTGCGGCCCCGAGCCGCTAAGAACCCGCCACGCTTGCAGCCCCCGCACCCCTGGAGGCTTGCTGCCGCGTGAAACCGGGCCGCTTTGCGGCCCTTCACTTTTGACATCTAAGGAACTGAGACAATGGCGACGACCGTCAAGGAATTGAAGGCGACCGCACGTCCGAAGGCCGGCAAGGGGGCCGCCCGGGCAGAACGTCGCGCTGGCCGCATCCCGGCAGTGATCTACGGAAACAATCAGCCCCCGCTCATGATCTCGCTCGACGATCAGGAATTGCGTCTGCGCATCGGCGCC
The DNA here is from genome assembly GCA_017305515.1 of Hyphomicrobiales bacterium. Lineage (GTDB taxonomy): Bacteria > Pseudomonadota > Alphaproteobacteria > Rhizobiales > Xanthobacteraceae > Afipia. The sequence continues at coordinate 569 of JAFKKP010000326.1, read as the reverse complement.
GGACGTTTTCTGACGACGATCCACGACATCGAACTCGAGGGCAAAAAGCATCGCGTGATTCCGCGCGACTTCTATCTCGATCCGGTGCGCGATCATCCGCTGCATGTGGATTTCCTCCGCCTCGGCGAAGGCGCGAAGATCCGCGTCAGCATTCCGCTGCACGTTCTCAACGCTGAAAGCTCGCCGGGCGTGAAGCGCGGCGGTGCGGTGAACATCGTCACCCACGCGATCGAACTCGAAGTGCCTGCCGACAACATTCCGCAATATCTCGAAGCGGACGTCGCCAAGCTCGACATCGGCTATTCGCTGCACATGACCGACATCAAGCTGCCGGACAATGTGAAGCTGTTCACCCGCAAGGACGCGACGCTCGTCACCATCGTGCCGCCGTCGGGTTACGCGGAAGAACTCAAGGCTGCTGCCGAAGCCGCTGCTGCCGCCGCTGCTGCTCCCGCAGCCGGTGCTGCCGCGCCTGCGGCCGGTGCCGCTGCTCCCGCAGCCGGTGCTGCTGCTCCCGCAGCCGGTGCCGCCGCTCCCGCAGCCGGTGCCGCCAAGGCGCCTGCCGCCGG
>JAFKKP010000254.1 GCA_017305515.1 Hyphomicrobiales bacterium | reverse complement strand
TCGAGTTCGGGTATATCGAGCGACGAGAGAATGTTGCGCAAGGTCAGCATGCCGGGCGTTTGCGATTCGCCGCTTGGACCCGGAGGCGCTTCCACCGCATCGCGTGTATCGAACAGCACTGTGCCGCCTTGCTTCATATAGGCGTCGAGGCGGTTAATCGCATCCTGCGACGGGGTCGGTGCGCCGGAAACGACAGGCCAGTAGATCAGCGGAAAGAATGCAAGTTCGTCGCGCGCGGGATCGATGCCGACCGGCTCGCCGGCTTCGAGCGCGGTGCGCTGTGCGAGAAACAATGTCAGTCCCGACAGCCCGGCCTTAACGATGGAATCGACGTCGGCGTTGCCGGTCACGACATAGGCGATGCGGGTCTGCGCCACAGCCTTGATGGCGAAGTCGTCGTTTGGCACGGCGGATTTCGCGGCCGGTTTGGCGGTTTGCGCGAGGGCAGGACCGTTGAACGGTGTTAGCGATGACAGAGCGAATGCAAACGCGACGATGGCGGCAACGCTTCTTCGCCTCAACAATGCGGCTAATCCGCCGCCGAGCAAGGCCACGATCACGGCGTCGGCCAGAAACAATATCAATGCCGTCGAGAGAAGCATGCCGCGCAGATCGCGCGGTTCGGAATTTGTGTAGGTCGCGCGCCGCGCTTTGAGGGCCGAGGTGTCGAGCGGCGCGAGGCGATCGGCGGCGGCCAACGCGTTGACGGCGAGGGGGCCGTCGGCCGGTCCATAAAACCCCGGAGGATGATCGAGCGTCGCGCGGTCGCGGAAATCGGCGCGGATCGGTTTTGCAGTCGCAGGCGGTGGCGCGAAAGCGCCGAACCCGTCCAGCAAGCGCACCGGCGCAACCGTCTCTGTGGTCGCGTCCGCCGCAACGCCTGCGCCTTCCTTTGCTGTGTAGCCGGACATATCCACGACTCGCCGCAGCATTTCGACAAAGGTGCCAGACAACGGCAGGTCCGACCAGCGCATATCGGCGCTGACATGGAACAGCGCGACCACGCCCTTGTTGCGGTGCTCGCCGGTCACGAGCGGCGTGCCGTCGGCGAGCGACGCCCAGCTTCGCGAGGCCAGCGCGGGGTCCGGCTCCGCAAGCACCTGCCGCGTGACGGTCACTTCCTTCGGCACCGGCAGGCCGGCAAACGGGCCGTCGGCGGAGAACGATGCAAGGGTTTGCGGCTTCTCCCAGGTCAGCGTGCCGCCGAGACTGCGTCCGCCGCGCCTGAGCTTGACCGGAACGAGATCGTCGTCGCCCGCCGCGAGCCTTGGACCGGCGAAGCGCACGAGCACGCCGCCCTGATCGATCCACGCGTTAAGGCGATCTCGAATATCCGGCGTCAGCGTGCCGACATCGGCGAGCACGATCATCGGCAATTTCTGATCCAGCAATTGCCCGATGGCGACTGCGGGAGCGCCGCGCTCGGCGAGGCGCACATCCGCGAACGGTGCAAGCGCACGCGTGAGATAGAATGTGGAAGCAAGCAGCGGCTGAGCCGTGTCGCTGGTTGCGCCGGTGACAATGCCGATCGCGCGCCGCCGCCAGCGTTTGTCGAGCAGTTGCACCGCGCCCGCCGAACGCTCGCCCGCAATCTCCAGCCGCGTGATATCGTTGCGCAGTTCAACGGGAAGCTCGAAGCTGGTTTCCGTTTCGCTGTCTTGCAGGCCGAACGAGAAGTTTGCCTCACCGATTGGCGATCCCTTCTGATCGAGCGCGCGCACGAGGCCGGTGTCTGCGGTCCCCGTCGCAGCACGCACAACCTTGACCGTCATCTTCGCTGCGGCATTTTCCGCTGCCGCCAGCGCGTGGGCCGGCGGCGTCCCGCCCTCGACAATCGTCAGCGTCCGGTCGCCGACGGTCTTCGCGAGACTTTCGGCAAATTCGCTGCCGCGTCCCGTATCGACGCCGTCACTCAGCCACACAATCTCGTCGACGCGTGTAGCTGTCAGAAATCGCGCGAGAGCGGGCAAAGATTCGACGCGTTCGACCGCATAAGGTTTGGGAGCGAGTTGGCGAAGCGCAACGCGCGCGGTCCCGGCCGGCATCAGCGTGATGTCTTTGGCAGTTTCAGAGAGCGGCACGAGGGCGACCGCGCGGCGATCCGATTCCGCGTTCGCAATCAATTCATCCGCCGCCTTGACGCGCACATCCCAGCTTGCGGCCGCACTCCAGCCGTCGTCGATCAAGAGCACGAGCGGGCCGTTGGCGCGCCCCACGCCCTGCGACGGATTCCAGATCGGGCCTGCGGCAGCAAGAATCACAAGCGCCGCAGCCAGCAGCCGCAGCGCGGTCAGCCACCACGGCGTCTGCGACGGCGTCTCTTCCTTCGGCGCGATTTCCAGCAACAGCCGCGTCGGCGGAAAATCGATCCGCCTCGGGCGCGGCGGCATCACGCGCAACAGCCACCACAGGAGGGGCAGGCTGAGCAGACCGATCAGCAGCAGCGGTTCTGCGAATGTCAGCGGCAGCCCGGCCATCATGCCTGCTGGCCTGCGTTGCTGCGCGCGGACTTGCGATTGCCGGACACCGCGTGCGCGCCGGCACCCATGCGCGCGTGAACGGCGAACAGCAGCTCTGTCGGTCCCCGGTCGGTTCGGTGAACCGTGAAGCTCCAGCCGAAATGTTCGGCCTCGGCACGCAACGCGGCACGGTGATTGGCGACCAATGCCTGATAGTCCTCACGCCATTTCTCCGCGCGCCCGGCGGTCACACTGCCGAGGCCTTCGGAATCGACGAACTCGACGCGGCCGGAGTAGGGAAAACTCTCCTCCGCCGGATCGACGATCTGGACGACATGACCGCGTGCGCCGTTGGCGGCGAGTTGTCCGACTGCGCGTCTAAATTCGGCGACCGGACTCCATAGATCGGACAGCATCAGAACTTCCGAAAACGCGGCAGGCGAAAAATTCGGCGGCAGGCTCGGCCGCTCGCCCGCGTCATGCACAATCGCCTGTGCGATCGTCTCGATCACATTTCGGTTGGCGGTCGGCCGCATCAGTCCCGGAAGTCCGACCCGTTCGCCGCCCTGCACCAGAACTTCGGCGAGCGCAAACGACACGACAAGCGCCCGGTCGAGCTTGCTCCATTCGGTCAGATGCGAGTTGAAGTCCATCGACGGCGAACGGTCGATCCACATCCACACCGTATGCGACGCCTCCCACTCGCGCTCGCGAACGTAGAGATGGTCGTCGCGTGCGGACCGGCGCCAATCGACATTGTGAGACGGTTCGCCGCTGGCGAAGCGCCGGTACTGCCAGAAATTCTC
>JAFKKP010000253.1 GCA_017305515.1 Hyphomicrobiales bacterium | reverse complement strand
ATCGCTCAATACAACGAAAACAAAGCGATACCGGGATGCTTCAAAGGTGACAATGGTGGTTGGCACGCGGACTATTCGAGGCACTATGGCTGGTGCATGACTGCAACAACAGCCGCAACCTTTACAGAAACTAGTCACCGCGTCGCTGGCTTACAACGTTGCCAATCAAATGCAGTTGCGTCTGGTGCACCCACCCCGTCCAGACCTGTTTCATATTCTAGTACTGCTGAGCAAACAGTTCAGTTCGGCGGCCCACCATTCTGTAAGTACGTCGTGACTTTAAGAGCGCCCACAATTGGAATGGACACCGTGAAGCCGGGCCCAATCCAGATCGCAAACCTTTCAATTACAATGATTGAAGATGTTGTGCCCCCTTGCGATTATCCGCCCCTGGGCATTCAGCAACACACCTATTTTGGAAGCGGGAATGTAGATTCCAGCAACAACATAACTTTGGATTTTACACCGGCGGAATCGAACCGACCGCAAGCAACAGTAACGTTCAACGGAAAACTGGTTTCAGGACGACTTGTTGGAACACTAACCGCGCAGCGCGTTTCAGTGCGCGCGAACTTGGCATGGAAAGTGGTTTCACAATTGAAATAGACGCCATGCAATCGGTTATATTGGGGGTTTACTGGCAGTCCAGCATCCGGCCCATTTGATAAAAGCAGATTTCTCCAGAGAGATCTTACGTTTTGCTTATCTCTTTTGCCTCGACTTAAGCACTTCATGAATTCTCCATCTGGCAAAGATGAACTTGCGTTTCCGTGGCTGGTAGATTTTTCCAGCGGCGACAGAATTCATATTTTAACAGCAAACGGCGTCGAACTTGCCTCAGCGCATTTCCAGAGTGATCTTAACGCATGGTCGATCATAGGCGATAAATTAAGCCCTGCCGAAACGGAGCAGATTGCAAAAGTGCTTGATCGACTCCCTGCTTCATTTAAGCGGTAGCCGCCATTTGGACTTCTGACGGCACGAATTGATTACGCGTTACGTAACTTAATGAGCAAAAATAATATGATGCATAACAAAAATAGAGTCAGACATTTCCAAAAGATTTGTGAGTTCCGTTCAAGCAGTGGAGGCCGCGTTGAACGCAAATATTTACTGTTAGGATGCCGGAGATCAAAAACGAACTCAGACAGGCTCTCATATCGTTTGTTTGGATCCAGATTTACTGCCTTCTCGAGAACGCCATCAATCCAAGCAGGAATCGCTCGGTTATCATCTAGCGCAGAAATATAGCGCAGCTTACCGAATTGCGACTTGGTGCGCATCCTTGCTGCTTCAGCGCCGTAGGGCAGTTTGCCGGTCAGCATTTGGTATGTGATGACCCCCAGCGAAAACATATCAGAACGTGGACTCCCCTCCTCTCCAAAGAAATACTCCGGAGCCGTGTACTGAACGGTTCCCAAAATATCTTTTTGTTCCGTTGAAGGCGCCGCTTCGACAACACCCGCAACTTTGGTGGAACCAAAATCAATAATCTTAACCGTTCCAGTCTTATCGATCATGATATTTTCGGGCCGCAGGTCCTGATGCAGCATTTCTTTCCGGTGAAAGGCGCGAAGACCCCTTGCGATTTGCTCAACAATCCCACGCACCGTTTCCACATAGGGCTTGGGATTATCAATCATCCACTGGGTCAATGTTTGACCATCGACAAACTCAGTCGTGACATAAAGATAATTTCGTTTCCGCGCCTGCAAGCCGGCCTTCAGAACATGTGGATTGTCGATACGCCTAGCGACCCACTCCTCCATCATCAGTCGTTTGATGTAGGCGGGTTCGCCACGAAGGTCTATCGATGGAATTTTGATCGCGGAGAGAACACCAGTTTCGCTGTCAATGCCGAGATAAATATGGCTTCGGCTACTTGCGTGAAGTTCTCGGACAATTTGAAAGCCGTCAAAATTCATCCGCGCATTCAATAGCGGGGGAAGAGGCAATACAGAAGAACCACCAAAAACCTCGATGGCTTCGCGTTCGGGCAACTCTTCGATACGAACGATTTGAATTGTAACGTTGTCGGCACTTCCTTTCAGAAGTGCTTCGCGAACAATCTTGGCGGCCGCAACATCCAGATCTTCGGAATTCTCTTTGATCGCTTTGATGATGAAGCGCGCATCTACGTGTTCGTACGCTCCATCTGTCGCCAAAATAAAAAGGTCGCCCCGTTCAACTTGTAAGGCCTGATAATCGATTTCAATCTCGGGATTCATCCCCATCGCGCGACCTAGGTAGCTTTCCTCCGGAGAAACACGGACGCGATGGTCAATAGTGAGTTGCTCAAGTGAACTACCGGAGAGGCGATATATTCTAGCGTCACCTACGTGAAAAACGTGGGCGGTCGTCGCTTTGATGACCATGGCGCTAAGAGTGCAGACGTAGCCTTTATCGATATCGTACCGAAATTGGCTGTGCCGCGTCTCCGCGTGCAACCAAGAATTTGTCGCCGCCATGACGCGATACGCCGACGTTTTGACCGACCACGATTCCGATGTGCAATAATAGTCGGTAAGAAAACTTTTAACCGCAGATTCGCTTGCAACCTGACTAACGTTACTGCTGCTAATCCCATCGGCGAGGCAGATCGATATGCCTTTCATGCTTAACTGCGGCTCAGTTGGGATCAACGCGCCGTAGAAATCCTGATTGGTCTGCTTGAGACCTTTATCGGAATGCTGACCGATCGAAATTCGAAGGTTACTTGCCATTGCATCGCCAATGCAAAGAAGCCTCATCCCGTAGGGCGAGGCTTCTCTTCTTATCGTTTTAGATAGCGCCGCTTCAATTAAACGACCTTAGCGCGGCGCTTGGGAGCTGTAACAATATGCGTGGCGTAGAGTGTCAGTCCGGTAAATGCGAGACCGCCAACCAAGTTTCCGAGGACTGTCGGAATTTCATTCCAAATAAAATAGTCAAGGATGGAGAACTTTGCGTGTAGCATCAGCCCCGAGGGGAAAAGGAACATGTTCACAACTGAATGCTCGAAGACCATGTAGAAGAAAACCAAGATTGGCATCCACATCGCAATAACTTTTCCGGGGACCGTGGTCGAGATCATTGCTCCAACGACACCAGTCGAGACCATCCAGTTGCAAAGCATACCGCGAAAGAACAACGTCGCCATACCAGCGGCCCCGTGAGCTGCATAACCAAGTGTTCGCGATTCGCCGATATTTCCAAGTGCGGCACCAACTTTGTCCGGATCTTGCGTGAATCCGAAAGTCGTTACGAATGCCATCATGAAAGCAACTGTGAGAGCGCCCAAGAAATTGCCAAC
>JAFKKP010000252.1 GCA_017305515.1 Hyphomicrobiales bacterium | reverse complement strand
GTCGGTGAGCACGCCGCCGCCTTCGCCGCCGAGCGCGGCGATCAGCAGGGTAATGGGGCGGTCCGGGGCGGCGCTCATGTCGGTGTCGTGGTGCGGGCATCAAGGGTGGTGTTGGCGCGCGCCAGCGCGGGGATCGGCGCCAGCGCCGGCTCGGCTTGCTGGAGGCGGATGCCGAACAGGCCGAGGAATCGGCCTTCAGTTTGCGCGCTGACAATGTCCCGGACCTTTTGTTCAGGCATGCCTCGCGCTTTGGCCACCCGGGCGACCTGGCTCGCGGCGTTGGCGGGCGAGATATGAGGGTCAAGTCCGCTGGCGGAAGTTGTGACGGCGTCGGCCGGAATTGGACCCTTCAGCCCGTCGCCGCGCAACGCGTCGACATCGCCCTTCACGCGGTCGATCAGTTTCTGCGAGGTGGGGCCGAGATTCGATCCCGAGGAGTTCGCGGCGTTATAAGGCGCGTCGATTGTCTTGGTCGAATCGTTCGGATCGGTGTCGCTGGTCGCGGACGGACGTCCGTGGAAGTATTTCGCGTCGGTGAATGCCTGGCCGATGAGGCTCGATCCGACAATCTTGCCGTCTTTTTCGATCAGGCTGCCGCCGGCTGCGCGCGGCATTGCGACCTGCGCGATGCCCGTCACCGCGAGCGGATAGGCGAGACCGGTGAGGGCAACAAACAGAACGAGCAAAACCAGCGCAGGACGAAAATGGTTCAACATGCGAGCCTCCATCAGGCCAGATGCAATACGTTGACGACGATGTCGACGAGTTTGATACCGATGAACGGGGCGATAATTCCACCCAGTCCATAGACCGCAAGGTTACGGCGCAGCAGCGCGGCTGCCCCCACCGGGCGGTAGGTCACGCCCTTCAGCGCGAGCGGGATGAGTGCAACAATGACGAGCGCGTTGAAGATGACTGCCGACAAAATTGCGCTCTCCGGCGTCCCGAGCTGCATGATGTTGATGGCGCCGAGTTCCGGATAGGTCGCGAGAAACAATGCGGGAATGATCGCGAAATATTTCGCAACGTCGTTTGCGATTGAGAACGTCGTCAGCGATCCGCGGGTCATCAGAAGCTGTTTGCCGATCTCGACCACCTCGATCAGTTTTGTCGGGTTAGAGTCGAGGTCGACCATGTTGCCCGCTTCGCGCGCAGCCTGCGTTCCGGTCTGCATTGCGACACCGACATCGGCCTGCGCCAGCGCGGGCGCGTCGTTCGTGCCGTCGCCGCACATGGCGATCAGCCGGCCCTTGGATTGTTCGTCGCGGATGTAGCGCAACTTGTCCTCGGGCGTCGCTTCCGCAATGAAGTCGTCGACACCGGCTTCCGACGCAATAGCCGCTGCCGTAATGGGATTGTCGCCGGTGACCATCACGGTACGGATGCCCATGCGCCGCATCTCGGCGAAGCGTTCCTTGATGTCCGGCTTTACGACGTCTTTCAGATGAATGACGCCGAGCAGGCGGTTGCCATCGACAAGTCCGAGCGGTGTTCCGCCGGACCGTGCGATACGCTCGTGGGCGCTTTTGAAAGCCGCTGGCTCGGTCTGGTCGCCGCCGTTCTCCCGCAGGAATTTCAGCACAGCATCGATTGCACCTTTGCGGAGGTGACGCTTGCCGTCATCGATGCCGGACAAGCGCGTCGTTGCCGAGAACTCGACGAACTTTGCGCTCGGTTTCTGATCCGCCCGCGCGATGCCGTATTTCTCGTTTGCGAGCGTGACGATAGAGCGGCCCTCTGCCGTTTCATCCGCGAGGCTCGCCAGCATGGCGGCTTCAGCGGCTTCCTTTTCGGATACGCCGGTGGCGGGAATGATCTCGCTTGCGAGGCGATTGCCGAAGGTGATGGTGCCGGTTTTGTCGAGCAGCAGCGTGTCCACGTCGCCGGCCGCTTCCACCGCGCGGCCCGACATCGCGAGCACGTTGAATTTCAGCAGGCGATCCATGCCTGCGATGCCGATGGCGGAGAGAAGCCCGCCGATTGTGGTGGGGATAAGAGTGACGAGAAGTGCCGTCAGAACGGTTATCGAAAGGACGGTGCCGGAGTAACTTGCGAGCGGCCAAAGCGTCACGACCGCGATCAGGAAGATCAGCGTCATGCCGGACAGCAGAATCGACAGCGCAAGCTCGTTCGGTGTCTTCTGCCGTTCTGCGCCTTCAACCAGCGCGATCATCCGATCGAGAAACGACGTGCCTGGCGCGGCCGTCACTCTAATGATGAGCCAATCGGAGATCACCGTCGTGCCGCCGGTGACTGCGGAGCGGTCGCCGCCGGACTCGCGTATGACGGGCGCGGATTCACCGGTAACCGCTGCTTCATTCACCGACGCAATGCCGTCGACGATCTCGCCGTCCACAGGAATAACTTCGCCTGCGTCGACGCGAATGAGTTCTCCGACTTCGAGATCCGAAGCGGACACGCCGCCATAGACTTCGTAGTTGTCCGCCATCGCGAGCTTTTTGGCACGCGTGTCGGTGCGCGTCATCCGCAGCGTATCGGCCTGCGCGCGGCCGCGGCCTTCCGCGATGGCTTCCGCAAAATTCGCAAACAGCACAGTGAACCACAGCCAGACGGCGATCTGCGCGCTGAACCAGGCTGGCTCGCCGTGATAGATTTGGGACACAGCCGCGATCGTTACCACCAGCGCGACAACCTCCGTCACGAAGATCACCGGATTTTTCATAAGCTGACGCGGGTCGAGTTTGCGAAATGCGTCTGCAACGGCGCGGAGCAGAAGCGACGGTTCGATAACGGACGTTTTTCTGGTTTTGCGAATCATGGCGGCGCGCCTTCATCAAAGTTGAAAATCAGAATGTTCTTCCTGCGAGCATCTGGAAATGCTCGACGATCGGACCGAGTGCGAGCGCGGGGAAGAACTCAAGGCCGGCAACGATCAGGATGGAGCCGACGAGGAGTGCTACGAACAGCGGTGTATGAGTTGGGAAAGTGCCTTCGGATGCCTGCGCGCGGATCTTTCCGACCAGCGATCCGGCGATCGCCATGACCGGCACGACATAGGCGAAGCGGCCGAGCAGCGTCGCGAGCCCAAGAGTCACATTGTACCAAGTCGTGTTGGCGCTAAGGCCGGCAAACGCCGAACCGTTGTTTCCTGTCGCCGAAGAGTATGCGTAGAGAAACTCGGACAATCCGTGCGGGCCGGAGTTGGCGAGGCTTGAAAGTGCGTCCGGCAGAACTGCCGCCGCCGCGGAGAAACCCAGGATCGAGAGCGGGAGAACGAGAAGCGCGAGCATTGCGAGCTTCATCTCTTTCGCTTCAATCTTCTTGCCGAGATATTCGGGTGTGCGGCCGACCATCAGG
>JAFKKP010000251.1 GCA_017305515.1 Hyphomicrobiales bacterium | reverse complement strand
TGTCGTGTAAGCGTTCGATGCGGCTCCGGCAACATGACTAAACTGCGGCAATTAAGCCTTTTGATGAATTCAATCAGTTGCCGGTGCAAAGCCCCTGCGTTACGGATGAGCCATGAAATTTCTCGATGAAGCAAAGGTGTTTATCCGCTCCGGCGACGGCGGGAACGGCTGCGTGGCGTTCCGTCGCGAAAAGTTCATCGAGTATGGCGGTCCTTCCGGCGGCAATGGCGGCCGTGGCGGCGATGTCGTTGTCGAAGTCGCCGACGGCCTCAACACGCTGATCGACTATCGCTACCAGCAGCACTTCAAGGCGGCGAAGGGCACCGACGGCATGGGCTCGGATCGTCACGGCGCCAATGCCAAAGACATCGTGCTGAAAGTGCCGCTCGGCACACAGATTTTCGACGAAGATAAGACGCTGATCCACGATTTCGACAAGGTCGGCGAAAAATTCGTGCTCGCCAAAGGCGGCAATGGCGGTTTCGGCAACGCGCATTTCAAGACATCGACCAACCGCGCGCCGCGCAACGCCAATCCCGGCCTGCCCGGCGAAGAACGCTGGATCTGGCTGCGGCTGAAACTGATCGCGGATGCGGGCCTCGTTGGATTGCCGAACGCGGGCAAATCCACATTCCTCTCCGTCGTCAGCGCGGCGAAGCCGAAGATCGCGGACTATCCGTTCACGACATTGCATCCGCAGCTTGGCGTCGTGCGCATCGACGGGCGCGAATTCGTGCTCGCCGATATTCCGGGCCTCATCGAAGGCGCGCATGAAGGCGCTGGGCTCGGCGACAGATTTTTGGGCCATGTCGAGCGATGCCGTGTGCTACTTCATCTTGTCGATGCGACCTGCGAACACGCCGGCAAGGCGTACAAGACCGTGCGCGCCGAACTCGAAGCCTATGCCGATACGCTCGCCGACAAGATCGAGATCGTGGCGCTGAACAAGATCGACGCCGTGTCGCCGGAAGAATTGAAAGAACAGAAAGCGCGCCTCAAGCGCGCATCGAAAAAGACGCCGCTGCTGATGTCCGGCGTCAGCGGTGAAGGCGTGCAGGAAGCGTTGCGTGAATTGTCGAAACTGATCGGCGAAGCTCCGGTATCCGCAAAGGCCAAGAAGGCTGCCGAGCACGAGCCGGAAGCGGAAGCGTGGACGCCGCTGCCGCGCTGATGTTTATGGTGCCGCGCCTTTAAATTCATTCTCCAATCGTTGCTGTCATGTCGAACCCCAAGCTCAGTCAGTTTCGCCGTATTGTCGTGAAAGTCGGCTCCTCCTTGCTGGTGGATGCCGCACGAGGCGAAGTGCGCAGAACGTGGCTCGCGGCTCTGGCTGCCGACATCGCGAAACTTCATAAGGATGGCAGGGACGTCCTTGTCGTTTCCTCCGGCTCGATTGCGCTGGGCCGCAGCTATCTCAAACTGCCTAAGGGCACACTGAAGCTCGAAGAAAGTCAGGCGGCCGCAGCCGTCGGACAAATTCAGCTCGCGCGAGTCTGGTCCGAAGTCCTGGCAGCACATGACGGCATCCGCGTCGGGCAAATTCTGGTCACGCTACAGGATACCGAAGAGCGCCGCCGTTATCTCAACGCGCGCTCGACCATCTCCAAGCTGCTCGAATGGCGCGCCGTTCCGATCATCAACGAGAACGACACGGTGGCGACCAACGAAATCCGCTACGGCGACAACGATCGCCTCGCCGCGCGTGTCGCCACCATGACGAGTTCGGATTTGCTGGTGCTGCTGTCGGACATCGACGGGCTTTACACCGCGCCGCCCGGCGCCAATCCGAATGCAAAGCTGATCCCGGTCGTGAACGCCGTCACTGCCGACATCGAGGCGATGGCCGGTGCAGCGGAATCCGAACTGTCGCGCGGCGGCATGCGAACGAAAATCGAAGCGGCAAAGATCGCCACTTCATCCGGCACGCATATGCTGATCGCGTCGGGGAAAATCGAGCACCCGCTCAAGGCCATTGCGGATGGCGGCAAATGCACATGGTTTCTCACGCCGGCCAATCCGGTCACGGCGCGCAAGCGGTGGATCGCCGGTTCGCTGGAGCCGAAGGGCACGCTCACGATCGACGCCGGTGCTGTCGCAGCCTTGCGCGCAGGAAAGAGTCTTCTGCCCGCCGGTATCATCCGCGTCGACGGGCAATTCGCACGCGGCGATGCCGTGATCGTGCGCGGGCCGGATACGCATGAAATCGGGCGCGGACTTGTGGCTTACGACGCCGAACATGCCGAGCAGATCAAAGGCCGCTCATCTTCGGATGCGGCGCAGATTCTGGGAATCAGCGGCCGTGCCGAGATGATTCACCGCGACGACCTTGTGGTCGGCGGCCCGCGCGATATCGATAGCGCCAAATGAATGAGGTCGGTCATTGGCCGACTGGGCCAATGGCCGACCGGCCCACCTCGCGGAACTTGATTTTTCGTGTTAATGCATAGCTTTAGAGCAAACAAAGACTGGAAATGACTGCGCCATTGAAAGCCGTCGAAGGCGGCGATCTGCCGTTGCTGATGTCCAACCTCGCTGCCAGCGCGCGCCGCGCCGCGCGGGCGCTGGCGCTTGCCTCGGCACAGCAGAAAAACGATGCGCTGGCCGCGATGGCGGCCTCCATCCGCGCCGATGCGCCGAAGATTCTCGCGGCCAATGCCGAGGATGTCGCCGAAGCCAGGACAGGCGGCGCGACCAGCGCGTTCGTGGACCGGCTGACGCTGAACGACGCGCGGATCGCCGCGATGGCGGACGGCATCGACATCGTGCGCGGCATTGCCGACCCCATCGGCATCGTCACCGAAAACTGGACCAGGCCCAACGGCATGACCATCGAGCGCGTCCGCGTTCCTATCGGCGTCGTCGCCGTGATTTTCGAAAGTCGCCCCAACGTCGCGGCGGACGCCGGTGCGCTGTGTCTGAAGTCGGGCAACGCGGTGATTCTGCGCGGCGGCTCGGACAGTTTCCGGTCGTGCCGCGCGATTCACGAATGTCTCGTCGAAGGTTTGCGCAAGGCGGGCCTTCCCGAACAAGCTATTGCACTGGTGCCGACGCGCGACCGCGCGGCGGTCGGCCTGTTGTTGAGCGGATTGAACGGCGCCATCGACGTGATCGTGCCGCGCGGCGGCAAGAGCCTCGTCGCACGCGTGCAGGATGAAGCGCGCGTGCCTGTGTTCGCGCATCTGGAAGGCGTCAATCACGTCTATATCGACAAGGCCGCGTCTCTCGACATGGCAAAGACTATTGTTCTCAACGCCAAGATGCGCCGCCCCGGCGTCTGCGGCGCTGCGGAGAATCTGCTGATCGACAAGGCCGCAGCATCGACGCAGCTCAAGCCGCTGGTGACGATGCT
>JAFKKP010000250.1 GCA_017305515.1 Hyphomicrobiales bacterium | reverse complement strand
GAGCGGCGCGGTCTGCGCGGCAATCGGCTTGCAGCTTTCGCGGAATGTTTTGAACGCCGGCAGCGGATCGTCGTCGGGCCACCCGCTCAAATCGCTCCAGTTCAGCGGCGCATATTGTCCGCCGGGAATTTCAATCGGCCAGACCACATTACGGTAGTTATTGACGTGAACGGATTCCGGCGGAGCGTTGTGACGCGAGCGCCTCGCCTGCGCTTCGTCATCGGCCCAGGGCGGAACGAAATAAAAACCCGCAGCACAAGCGAGCAGCCACGCGCCGGACAGCAGCAGAACGGTTTTGTTAGTGGCCGCTCTCGGTGCCAACGAGTTTCCAGTTCGGATCGCGCGAGGAAATATCACGAGCGAACGTCCAGATATCGGTGACGTCGGCGAGCTTGTCGGGATTGCCGTCAACCACCGCGCCGTCCTTGCCGCGCGTCGCGGTAATCATCTGCGACACGAAGCGAAGCGTAATCTGCGCCGTCTTGTCGCGAACCTCGGCGTTGACGATGGAGGCCTTGTCGATGGACGCAAAGCGCGTCTCGACCTTCTCGCCGCGCTGCTCGCGTTCCTTGATCGCCGAATCGAAACCTTCATAGACCTCGGACGACAGCAGATCCTTCAGCGCGCGGCGCTCGCCGTTGGCGAATGCCAGCACGATCATCTCGTAGGCGCTCTTGGCACCGGAGATGAAATGCTGCGCGTCGAACGACGGATCGCTGGCCGCGATCTGGTCGAGACCCTGCGCCAGCGCAGAACCCTGCTCGGCGATTCCCTTCCAGCGATCGACCGGCGTGGCCGGATCCGCCGACGGCGCGAGCGGCGCCTGATCGATCACGGTTCCCGGCATCGGCACGACATTGTCCGGCCCGCCCCGCACCACATCGCGCGCCGCCTGATTCATTGGCGGACGCTCATCGCCGGTGCGCTGGCCGAGCACGCTGCGCAGACGCAGAAAGATAAAGACGGCCAGAGCCAGAAAAATGATGGTGTAGATATCCACGTCGCAGTCGCTTTCTGATCTGCCCGAACGGCCTCCGCACGAGTCCGTCCGAATGGCGCTTGGCGCCGGAATTCGCTCTTAATTATGTAGGCACGAAACACGATCCAGCCAACATCACCAAACGCCGCGGAGGCGGAAATGGTTGTGACGAAACACCGGCATCGCCTCATGTTGCGCCGAATTCGCCCGATTCTACCTGATACGGCGGTCACGGCCAACCGCCGGGGTCGGATTGAGACCCATCGTCCTTGTCGAATGCGGCAAGCCTATGATAGCCACTCGCCTCGATTGAGCCTGCTTAGGCGGCATTCCCTGCAATTCCGGCACGATTCGCGGGAATTTTGTTCCAGCCTCGATCCGGTTTTCAACGCTCTCGGAGAGATTTCATGACCAACGGCAATGGCGGCAATGGTGCGCCTCTCGAGAATGCCGCCCCGCCCCAGCTCAACGTGCTGGCGCAATATATTAAAGACCTCTCGTTCGAGAATCCGAATTCTCCGCAATCGCTCGGTCCGCAGGACAAGCAGCCGAATATCAACATCCAGATCAACGTCACGGCGAAGACTCTCGCCGAGACCGATTACGAGATCGCGCTGACAATCGAAGGCAAGGCGGAAAACGCCGGCACCACGCTGTTTGCGTTCGAGCTGATCTATGCGGGCGTGTTCCGTGTGCAGAACGTCGCCCAGGAAAACCTGCACCCGCTCATCATGATCGAATGTCCGCGCCTCCTGTTCCCGTTCGCGCGCGAGATCATTTCCAACTCGGTGCGCAACGGCGGCTTCCCGCCGCTGATGCTCGATCCGGTGGATTTCGTCGGACTCTACCGCCAGAACATGGCGCGTCAGGCCGAACAGCAGACGAAGCCGAGCTGACCGCTTCGTTATTGACGAAACCGTCATTGCCGGGCTCGACCCGGCAATCCATCCGCTTCAACATTTTTAGATGGATGCCCGGGTCAAGCCCGGGCATGACAATTCTTTTTTCGTCAGGCCTTACGTATCCTTTGACGAATATTCGTTCCACAGCGCCTTGTCGCCAAGCGTGGCAACAAAAGCTGCATGCGCGGCTATATCGGAGTCGCTAACGCGCGGTGAAAGCGGCGTCTCGCGCTGCCGGCGCGGCTGATCGGACGCTCCGCCCGAAAATGTCTGGCGCGCTTCCGAGGCAAGAAGCATCTGCGACTGACGCGCACCGATGAGATCGATGTAAACTTCAGCCAGCAACTCGGCGTCGAGCAATGCGCCGTGCTTGGTGCGGCGTGAATTATCGATCGCATAGCGCGAGCAAAGATCGTCAAGCCTGTTCGACACGCCCGGATGCTTGCGGCGCGCGAGCAGAAGCGTGTCGACAAGACGCTCGCGCGCGATCGGCTGCCGCGACACTTTTTCAAGCTCGAAATTGATGAAGCCGATGTCGAACGACGCGTTGTGAATCACCAGCGGCGCATCGCCGATGAATTCAAGAAATTCCGCGGCCACCGCCGCAAACAGCGGCTTGTCCGACAGAAATTCCGCCGACAGCCCGTGAACCGCGAAGGCCTCCTGCGGCATGTCGCGCTCGGGATTGAGATAGCGGTGAAACGTCTGGCCGGTCGCCATGTGGTTGACCATCTCGACGCAGCCGATCTCGACCAGCCGGTCGCCGCGCAGCGGATCGAGGCCGGTGGTTTCGGTATCGAGAACGATTTCACGCATGGCTGTCGGTCCGAATCATATCCGCCGTTGCGGCATCTTAACGACTTCAGCCAGGATTTCGCGAATCCGTTCGCGCACCGGTTCCAGGCCATTCCCGGTATCCACGATGAAGTCGGCGCGCTTGCGCTTCTCGGCATCCGGCATCTGCCGCGCCAGAATGGCCTCTAACTTGTCATGCGTCATGTTCTCGCGTTCGAGAATCCGCGCACGCTGAACGTCAGGCGTGGTGGTCACGACCACCACCGCATCGACGCGCTTTTCGCCGCCGGTCTCGAACAGCAGCGGAATGTCGAGCACAGCCACCGGCGCGCCGGATTTTTCCGCGTCAGCCAAAAATTTCTGCTGATGACTGCGCAGCATCGGGTGAACGATTTTTTCCAGCCGTGTCATGGCTTCATGATTGTTGACGACCATCGCGGATAATTTCTGCCGGTCCACCTTGCCGTTCACGGTGCTGCCCGGAAACGCCGCTTCCATTGCCGGCGCCGCCTCGCCTTCATAAACCTGATGCACGGTGGCGTCGGCGTCGTAGACCGGCACGCCCGCCTCCACGAACAGTTTCGCGGTGGTGGACTTTCCCATTCCGATCGATCCGGTGAGGCCGAGAAGAAGCATCTACACGCTCAGAAGTTTCTGGCTGCGGAGGAAGGCGAGCA
>JAFKKP010000249.1 GCA_017305515.1 Hyphomicrobiales bacterium | reverse complement strand
AATCAATCTGTTGCGCCGTGGAAAATCCTTCGCGCGCGCGACGTGACCCAGCGGCATTTCCGAAATCGCGATGCCGCCCTGATCCACAATGGCGTCGAGCAGATCTTCGTGCTCGCCCGGATAGATGCGGTCGTGTCCGCCTGCGAGCACCGCAATCGTGCTCTCGACCGTCACGCGATGGGCGGCATGGTCGATGCCGCGCGCCAGGCCCGACGCGATGACGAAACCGGCGTCGGCAAGATCGCGCGCCAGCGTGCCTGCGAATTTCAATCCCGCGCCCGACGCGTTGCGCGAACCGACGATTCCGATTGCGGGCCGCATGGATGTTTCTAATTTGCCGCGCACGCCGAGCAAAGGCCGCGCGTTGTCGATTGCGGCAAGGCGCGGCGGATAGCCGGCCTCGCCCGGTGCGAGCAAGGCGACTCCAAGCGAGGCGCTGCGCTCGACCTCGCGAATGGCCTCGTCGCGCGTGGCGATCTTTCCGCTTTTCATCGCGCCGCCGCGCTGAGCCAGCGAGGGGAGGCGCTCCACCGCTTCGCACGCGCTGCCGAAATGATTCACTAGAGAGCGAAAGGTGCGCGGCCCGACGTGATCGGAACGGATCAGCCGCAGCCAGTCGATGCGCTGCTCGTCGGTGAGTTTCTGTGTGGCGGTCTGGATGTCCACGCGGCCCTCGCGGGGAGGGAGTGTGGGGGAAGATTTTACGCTGCGCAACGATTTGCGGCTTCTTGTGGCGTCTTGCTGCGAACCTTACATCTTCAGGTATGTCAGGAAATCAAGACGGACTGTGCTGCATTTGCGGACTGCACGGGAAGCTCTCATTTGAGCACGTTCCTCCCAGAGCCGCTTTCAACGACCAAAGAATTTTTGAGGCCAATATTGATACGATGTTGAAGGGAAAATGGTCGGTCGGTGAGAGACCGACCGAAGGAAGATACGCGCAGCGCGGCTCAGGTCGCTATTCTCTCTGCAACAAGTGCAACAACGATACTGGCAGTTGGTACGGCGCATCATACGTCGAAGTTGCGAAGCGTGCCATGACGCTGTTGTACATGTCGAGCGGAAACCTATCACTAGCGTATCCTTATAGTATGTGGCCGCTACGCTTCTTGAAGCAGATCGTAGTGATGTTTTTTTCCGCTTGCGGACCGGAGCTGCAAAAAGGAAATCCGGCTTTGGTACGCTTTGTTCTAAATAAGGAAGAACAGCAATTTCCAGATCGCATCAAAATCTATGCGTATCTGCATCACCCGACTAAATCGAGCATCATTCGACAATCGGGCCTTTCGGGAGTGGTGACGCCATCAGGCGCTCACGTGTTTTCAGAGATTGCGTTTCCGCCATTTGGCCTAATTCTAAGCATTGATCGCCCGCCGATAGATCGGCGGCTATGTGAACTTACTCATCTTGCAGAGCATCGCTTTTCAACTAAGCGAGATGTGTATCTGAAGTTGCCAGTTTTTCCTGTGACAACGCCTCTACCGGGTGACTTCAGAACAGAGGAAGATGTAAGGCGCGATATGGTAGAGAATAATCGGTTGGGAAGTCTGCATTTGAATCAGCCCATCCCCGAATTAGGTTGAGGCAGCGATTACGACTTCTTCCCGATCTTTCCTTCAGTCCCCGCGAACAGCCGCTCGATGTTTTCGCGGTGCTTGATCCACAGCATCAGCGTCAGCACGGCGAACAGCACGGCGAGCGCCGAGTGTTGCGACATGAACAGCATCATCGGCACCACTGCGCTTGCGATCAGCGCCGAGAGCGACGAGTAGCGCGAGATGATCGCGACGCAGAGCCAGATCGCGCAGAAGGCCAGCGCAGCGGGCCAGAACAGGCCCAGCAAAACGCCAATGTAAGTGGCGACGCCCTTGCCGCCCTTGAAGCCGAGCCACACCGGATAAAGATGGCCGAGAAACGCGCCGAGGCCCGCTGCCATCGCGGCATCCGGCCCGCCATAGCTGCCCGCCGCGACCACGGCGACGGTGCCCTTCAGCAGATCGCCGAGCAGCGTTGCCGCCGCGAGACCCTTGTTGCCGGTGCGCAGCACATTGGTCGCGCCGATATTGCCGGAGCCGACGGTGCGAAGATCCTGCGTGCCGGCGAGTTTGGTGAGGATCAGGCCGAACGGGATCGACCCGCAGAGGTAGCCGAACGCGAACGAGGCGATCAGGACGATGGTAACGTTGCTCATGACGGCCTCTTATTTGTCGCGGTCAGACGTGCTCGAACACAGTACGCCCGCCGACGATGGTGCGCATCACGCGGCCGGAAAATTTAGCCTCGTCGAACGGCGTGTTCTTGCATTGCGATTTGAGATCGCTCGGGTCGAGCACCCAGGGTGTGTCGATGTCGATCACGATCACGTCGGCGGGCGCGCCTGCGCGCAGCGATCCGCCGGGAAGATTGAGCAGCTCGGCGGGCTTCGTCGACATCGCGCGGATCAGCGATGTCAGATCGACTTCGTTGGAATGCACGAGCCGCAGTCCGGCTGGCAGCATCGTCTCCAATCCGATGGCACCCGGCGCGGCTTCCGCGAAGGGCAGGCGCTTCACCTCGACGTCCTGCGGATTGTGATCCGACATCACGACGTCGATCAGGCCGGATGCGACGGCAGCAACCAGCGCAACGCGATCCTGTTCGGTGCGAAGCGGCGGCGAGAGTTTGAGGAAGGTGCGGTAGGGGCCGATGTCATTTTCGTTCAATGTGAGATGATTGATCGACACCGACGCCGACACGTCGAGACCGTCATCCTTCGCGCGCTTAAGAATGTCGAGCGAGTCGATGCAGGTCAAAGACGCCGCATGATAGCGGCCGCCGGTCAGCTTCACGAGCCGCATGTCGCGTTCCAGCACCACGGCTTCGGACGCATTCGGAATTCCCATCAGGCCGAGGCGCGAGGCGAACTCGCCTTCGTTCATCACGCCTTCGCCGACCAGCGACGGATCCTCGGTGTGATGCACGATCAGCACGCCGAAATCGCGCGCATAGGTGAGGGCACGGCGCAGCACCTGCGCGTTCATCACGCTTCGGTCGCCGTCGGTGAAGGCGACCGCGCCCGCAGCTTTCAGAAGACCGATCTCGGTCATCTCTTCGCCCTTCATGCCCTTGGTGAGAGCTGCCATCGGGTGAATGTTGACGATGGCCGTGTCGCGCGCGCGGCGCAGAATGAAATCGACGGTGGCGGAATTGTCGATCACAGGCTTGGTGTCTGGCTGGCAGACGATGGTGGTGATGCCGCCTGCTGCCGCCGCAAGCGAGGCGGAGGCAAATGTTTCACGATGGCCTGCGCCGGGCTCGCCGACAAAGGCGCGCATGTCGATCAGGCCCGGTGCGACGACCTTGCCGGCGCAGTTGAAGACGTCGGTGCCTTCCGGCACGCCGGCCGCGCC
>JAFKKP010000248.1 GCA_017305515.1 Hyphomicrobiales bacterium | reverse complement strand
GCGCATCAACGACAGATACGGACATCCGACCGGCGACGAAGTTCTCCGTACCTTCGCAATCACGATGTTTGCCAATATCCGCAGCATCGACCGGTTCGGCCGATACGGCGGCGAGGAATTTCTGCTGATTCTGCCGGAGACGGAGGAAGGCGCCGCCGAGCGCACGCTCAACCGGCTGCGCATGATCGTCGCCGAACTCGACTGGAGCGCGATTTCCGCCGGCATGACGGTTACGATTTCCGCAGGCGTCACGAAACTGCTCGCCGACGATACGCCCGACAGCATTCTCGCACGCGCAGACACCGCTCTCTACAAGGCAAAAGACCTTGGCCGCAACAAGGTCGTGCAGGTTTGATTTGAATTCCGCGTCCGGTCCAGAAAACGGCCGGGTCAGACGTTGAATGGTTCAGGACAGAAGTCATGATTTCGACCGCACTTGCCACTCCGCCCAATCTTCTTGGCGAACTTCAGAATGCGCTCCAGCACGGCACCGTTGCCCGCAGGGTCGAGACGCTGCGCCGTGTCACCGATCTGTTTCTTAACGGCGCGGTGGACTATTCGGACGAACAGATCGCCGTTTTCGACGACGTTTTCAACTGTCTGATTCAGGAAATCGAGACGTCGGCCAAGGCTCTGCTCGCAACCCGCCTCGCACCGATCTCGAAAGCACCGCCGCAACTGATCCGCACCCTCGCCTTCGACGATGTCATCGAGGTGGCGGCGCCGGTACTGACTCAGTCCGAGCGTCTCTGTGACGAAACGCTGATCGAAAATGCGCGCAACAAGAGCCAGGGGCACCTGCTCGCGATCTCGAAGCGCAAGGTTCTCAGCGGCGCCGTTACCGACGTTCTGGTCGAGCGCGGCAACGAGGAAGTGGTGGAAAGCGCGGTCAACAATCCGGGCGCGGAATTCTCCGAACACGGATTCACCACACTGGTGTCGCGCGCCACGGGAAACGACAATCTGGCGACATGCCTCGGCATGCGGCGCTCGATTCCGCGCCATCACTATCTGAAACTGATCGCGAAGGCCTCGGACTCGGTGCGGGCGCGGCTGGCGGCTGCCAATCCGCAGTCGGAGGACGACATCACAAGCGCGGTGAAGGAGATCGCGCTTCGCGCCAGCAGCGAGCGCGGCGCATTGAGTCCCGAAACGGCGGCAGCGCACGAACTGGTCCGGCTGCTTTACGCCGACGGCCGGCTCGACGAAGAGCAGATCGCGACGTTCGCGGAAGCTGGTAAGTTCGACGAAACCAATGCGGCCATCGCGATGATGGCCAACGTACCGGTCTCGACCGTCGAGAATATGATGATCGAATCCCGGTCCGAGGGAATGATGATCCTCGCCAAAGTCACGGGGCTGTCGTGGCCGACGCTGAAGCTGATCCTGTCGATGCGCGATACTTTGTGGGGATCGGACGTCAAGAACATCAACGAGTATCGGGAAAGCTACGAAATGCTGCGCGCGACGACGGCGCAGCAGGTCCTGCGATTCCACCGGATGCGCCAGAGCACCGAACGCGCCGAGCCGGCGGCCTAAGACGCCCCTAGAAACGCAACACGCGCGATCCGGCGAGCGCACCGATCGCAACGACGAGCGCCGTCGCAAGCGTGTACCATGTCGCCACGAACAGCGGTGAATCGTCGGTGCAGTGAGACGCATAAAGCGTCGCGGCAAGACCTGCCGACAGTAGCCCTGCGAACGCGCCGGCCAATGCGGGCCTTGATGGTGCGCCATGGCGAAGCGCCACAAGCGATGCGGCGAGGAATGGCATCGACAACAGCGGAATTGCAGTTAGGCAAATCCGCGAGTTCGTGCCGACGAGTCTGGCAAGCCACGCCACCTTTTGCGGCAACATCATCTCGACGGCGATGCCGCCGGCCAGCAGGCAGACTGGCACGGCAAGGATCAGAATGACGCCGCGCAACGTCGCTTCCGGCCGTGACAGATGAAGACTGAGCGCGACGGCCGACAGTGCCAGCGAAATGGTGACCACGAATTTCAGATCGAAAAAGGGGTTGTGAACGGCGGTCGCGATGTCCGGCCGCACACCCATTTCCATGAAGAAGCCGATCACCGAGATCGGAACGGCAGCAAGCAGCGCGACGCAAAGCAAATTGCTCACCCGCCAGCGGGATTTGCTGTCGGCAGCCAGGACGCAAATCAGATCGTCGGTCTTCATCACTCACCTCGCAACTTATTTGCAAGATTAGTCAAGCCGCGATGCAGCGCGACACGAACCGCTCCCTCCGTCATCGCGAGTCTGGCAGCGGTATCCTTGATCGAGACGCCGTCGACCGAAATCGACTGGAGAACATCGCGCTGGCGCTGCGGCAGCCCGTTGAGGTGAGTGGTGACTTGCGTCGCCGGAACGGTTTCTTCGGCCTCAGCGCCCGGCAGTGTCTCGGCGAAATCGTCGATATTGACGAATATTCTCCGCCCCCGGCGGCGCAGCGCGTCGATCAGCTTGTTGCGGGCAATCGCGAACAGCCAAGGTGCGAACGGAGCGTTCTGGTCCCAGGTATGCCGCTTCAAATGCACCGCAAATAAGATGTCCTGCACAATATCCTCGGACTGATCGACCGGCTGACCCGCACGCGCCAACCCACGGCGGGCCGCGGCACGCAAGACGGGCGTGACGGCCTTGAGAAGGCGATGGTAGGCGGCGTTATCCCCCGCATTGGCCGACCGCATCAGGCCGGTCCACTCGTCGTCCCGTTGGCGCACGCGCGCTCCCGTATAGGCATTACGCGCCAATTCCTAGAATGTTACGGCCCGGCCTGGCAATCGCGCGGCCACGAACAAAGGCAATTTCTGGGCATCGTCGCCGCAAGAATCCCTTTTTCCGCCGTTCTGCGGTCACGCGGCGCGGATGGTGTCCGCTTGGGGGAAGGCGACGGGAGATTGCCATGCGGATCAGGGACAAGAAGCTGACGGCGGTTGCTGCGGTGGGCCTCGGACTATGGATGTGCCTTTCAGTGCCGGCACAGTCGGAGCCAAGTACGGCAGGTGTGAAAAAGTCTGTGGACGCGCCGGTCGAGCTTTCAAAATTCAACAAGCGCAAAACGCACGCGGCGGCCAGAACAAAAACAAAGGCCGCGGAGGCCAGACCTCGCGCCAAACTTTCCGACGCGGCAAGCCGTGGCAAGACAGCGAAGTCCGACGACGCACTCGACAAGCTCGCCGTATTGCCGTCGGTCGCAAATGCGCGCGCTGAACTGACCGCCGGAAATCCATTGTCGTCCGCCGACGACGAGGCACGCAATCTTGCCGCAACCGACGACAGCGAAGTCGTCACCATGAACGGCGTTCAGATCGCCTCTGCCGATCAGCTCAACGACATGGACCGCGCCGTCTCGGACGACAAGACCGAAGTGAAATCCGACGATGTTACCTCCGCAG
>JAFKKP010000247.1 GCA_017305515.1 Hyphomicrobiales bacterium | reverse complement strand
CTCAAGCCCCGGCCTTACCGCCGGGGCTTTTGTTTTGTGGCCGATTTAACTAGCTTTCGCGCATGCGCGATTTGAAGATTCGGCCGACGGCGCCTGAAGACCTGCCAGCCATTACCGCTATCTACGATCATGCCGCCCGAACCGGCACCGCGACTTTCGAGATCGAGCCGCCCGATTTAAGCGAAATGACGCGGCGCTATCGTGCGCTCATCGAGAACAACTCACCCTATTTCGTCGCCGTCTCGGATGGCCAAATCGCCGGTTACGCCTATGCGGGCTCTTATCGTCCGCGCCCAGCCTATCGATTCACCGTCGAGGATTCGGTGTATCTCGCGCCCGAATACCAGCGAAGAGGGATCGGCGCGGCGCTGCTCGGCGAACTGATCGTCCAATCCGAAAAACGCGGCTATCGGCAAATGATCGCTGTGATCGGCGATTCCGCGAACGCAGGATCGATCGCAATTCACACCAAGGCCGGATTCGAAATGATCGGAACGCACCCCAACGTCGGGTTCAAATTCGGACGATGGCTCGACACCGTGATGATGCAGCGTGCGCTCGGTGCCGGCGGATCGGCGCTTCCCGGCGACTAATCAGACCAGTTCGAGTTTGCGGTCGATCACAAGGAGCACGCGCTCCAGTTCATGGCCTCGCCGAAGGATTTGGCCGTTTGCTCCGACAACACTGTAGGCACCTTGCTTGCGTGCAAGGCCCGGGTCCTTGACCACGCGATAGATCGGCACCTCGGATGCACGGCGGAATACCGAAAACACCGCCCGATCTTTCAGAAAATCGATTGCGTAATCGCGCCATTCGCCGTCGGCGACCATGCGGCCGTAGAGATTGAGGATGCGATTGAGTTCGAGGCGATTGAAAGTCACGTTCGGCGGCGAGGCGGGCGCGAAATTTCGCGCATCATTCAAATCCGTATCACCCGACATCAAACTCATCGGCGTCTCCGCTGTCACCTGCCTGACATGATCCACCTGCGAAGGCTGCGCCGCAAGCACGAATTCGCAGCCAAAGCGGCGCGACAATGTGCCCGGCCCGACCTCACGCGTTAGTTAGGCAAATCATAATGCCGCCCGATTTCGGCCAAGCGTCCGCCGCGCTGGATGGCGATAAATCTGAAACTGCGTTGACCCGGTCCTTTCGGCACCGGATTCCTCAGCCCCCAGCCCCCCGGGGTCGTCGGGATCGGGTCTATTCGCAGAACGATCCCCAATCTTTCAGGTCAGCGTAAGCTGGCCTTTTTTGTTGTCGGATAACGCCGAAGACACGCGGCAAAACTTGCGCGCCGACCGATCGAAATTTCGGAAAAATTCAGTTCAGCGTTGTGAACGCTGCACCGAGCATAGGACCCGGCCTGTCGCGGCTGCCATCCTGCACATAAACGGCCGCCGCATCGACGCCGTCGCGCGCGATGTTTTCGAGCGGCACGCTCCAGCTTCCGGCCTTGCCGTTCCAGTCGCCGACTTTGAGAACGCTGCGAACGACATTGTGATAGGTGATCTGATGCCCGCGATTTTCCCCGCGGTTGATCGTGATCGAAACCTGCTTCGACACCGCGCAGATCCAGACCTCGCCGGATTTTCCGTTCGCCGCAGCAACGGCAACGTCGATCTGCTTGCCCGATTTATTCATCGTCACCGGCACGGTCATCACGCCGAAATTCTTCGTGGCGGTCGCGGCAGCTTCAATTCCCGCCCGATCGCTACCAAGGACATGAACCGAGCCGTTGACGACAGCTTGCGGCGTATAGACATCGCGATCGCCGCGAACGCTCGAATAGGCTTTCTGCCGCGCACTGAACCGCGAATCCGCAAGCGTGTCTTTCCAGCCGAGATAATCCCAGTAATCGACCGGAAGGCTGAGCGCGATCACGGTTGGATCTTTCGCCAATTCGCCAAGCACCCTGTCGGCCGGCGGGCATGACGAGCATCCTTGCGACGTAAACAATTCGACGACCGCGCGCGGGTCTGCATACGAAGGCGTGACAGCAGCGATCGCGGCCACCACCCCGAATGCGCCTGACAGCAATGCCACAGCCTTGCCCGGAAATTTCGCTTTGGTGTCGTCGATAGTCACGTATCGCACCGTTGATAGTTCAGCGCCTTCATCAGCAAGAAGGCGGCCCTGTTCTAGGCCGCCCTCCAAATACCCACTACTCACATGGCAGTGAGCCTGTTCACGGATTCGTTTTCAAGCCCATTCGCGCGTCATTTGACCGCACCGGCCTTCAGCGAATTCGATCGGTCACGCCGCGAGCTTGCGCAGCACGTAGTGGAGAATGCCGCCGTTGCGGTAATAGTCGAGTTCATCGAGCGTATCGATCCGGCAAAGCAGCGGCACCTTCTTCATTGCCCCGTCATTCGAGACGATTTCCGCAGTCAGTTTCTGGCGAGGTTTCAGGTCGCCTTGCAGACCGCGGATCGTGACCTTCTCGTCGCCCTTCAATCCAAGCGACTGCCACGACGTGCCGTTCTCAAATGTCAGCGGCAACACGCCCATGCCGACGAGGTTCGAGCGATGGATGCGCTCGAAGCTCTGGGTGATGACGGCGCGAACGCCGAGCAGACGCGTTCCCTTGGCTGCCCAGTCGCGCGACGATCCGTTGCCGTATTCGGCGCCGGCGAAAACCACCAGCGGCACTTTTTCCTGCTGATACTTCATCGCCGCGTCGTAGATCGACATCGACTCGCCGTCCGGCCAATGCTTCGTCATGCCGCCTTCGGGAATGTTGCCGTCAGCACCCTTCATCATGAAGTTCTTGATGCGAATATTAGCGAAGGTGCCGCGCATCATCACCTCGTGATTTCCGCGCCGCGTGCCGTACTGGTTGAAATCCGCCGGGCGCACCTGATGCTCGGACAGGTATTTGCCGGCAGGCGACGTCAATTTGATCGAACCGGCCGGCGAGATGTGGTCGGTGGTGATCTTGTCGCCGAACATCGCAAGGATGCGCGCGCTCACAATGTCGGTGACGGGCTCCGGCTGCATCTTCATGCCTTCAAAGTAAGGCGGGTTCTGTACGTAGGTCGACGACATGTTCCAGCGATAGGTGTCGCTGCCTTCGGTCTTGATCTTGCGCCAGTTGGTGTCGCCCTTGAACACGTCGGCGTATTTCTTCTTGAAGATTTTCGACGTGACGAACTTCTTGGTGAAGGCGTTGATCTCCTTCGTCGTCGGCCAGATGTCCTTCAGATAAACCGGCTTGCCGTTCTTGCCGATGCCAAGCGGTTCCTTTGCGATATTAATGCCGACATTGCCTGCGAGCGCATAGGCAACGACCAGCGGCGGGGACGCGAGATAGTTCGCCTGCACGTCCGGCGACACGCGCCCCTCGAAGTTGCGGTTGCCCGAGAGCACGGCTGCCGCGACAATGTTATTGTCGTTGATCGCC
>JAFKKP010000246.1 GCA_017305515.1 Hyphomicrobiales bacterium | reverse complement strand
GATGCGCGGGCGAAACAGCGTGCTCAGGATCGTACTGCGTCCGACATTGAAGCAGTCAAGGATGCCGGTGAGCGCGCCTTCGAGATCGCGCAGCGCATCCGGTCCGGCATTGAAGGCGGCGAGGGCATCGACAAGCACGATCTGGCGGTCGAGACGCGAAAAATCATCGCGGAAGAACGGCCGCACTACGACATCCTTATAGGCCTCATAGCGCCGCGCCATCATCGCCCAGAGCGAGCCGTGCGGTGCGGTGCCGTCCGGCGGCACATCTAACGGCGCGAATGTCAGAGCCGGCGAGCCCGCCAGATTGCCGGGCATCAAAAAGCGTCCCGGCGGCAGCAGGCTCATCGCGAAGCGTTCGTCGCGGCAGGCGCGCAGATAGTCGGTGAAAAGCTGCGCGGCTTTCAGCGTGGCCTGTTCGTCTTCACGGCCGGAAGGATCAAGCGTTGCAAGATGCGCGTGCCATTTTTTGGCGAGTTTTTCGCGCGGACCATTTCGCGACAATGCGAGGCTTTCGGACGACCATTCCTCGTAGCTCTTGTTGAGCAGCGGAAGATCGAGCAGCCACTCGCCGGGATAATCCACGAGGTCGAGCGTCAGCCTTCGTGTCGCACCGTTCTCTCTTTGAAACTCGATCACGAGGCGAAGCTCGCTGATGTCCACCGTCGAACTCGGCCAGCGCCGTTCGTCGATCAGCGTGCGGACGTGGCTCTCATAGGCAAAGCGCGGCACGGCATCGTCCGGCTGCGGCGCGAGATAGGCCCGCGCGATGCGGCCGGTCGCGAGGGATTCGAACACGGGGAAGCGTCCGCCGCGCAACAAGCCATGAACCAAGGCTGTAATGAAAACCGTCTTGCCGGCGCGCGACAGGCCTGTGACGCCTAGCCGCACCGTCGGGTCGAACAGACCTTCGCCGTATTCGATCAGCGAGCGAAGCGAGATGCGGGCGTCTTCGACGATGTCCGAAAAACTGGGCGCCATAATTCGATCAAGACTTTATCGGACAGAGAAAACAAGCGGCAGTAAAGCGTTTGCGACACTCCGGTGAAGCTGGAGATTGCAGGCGCGAAAATCAAGTTTCAGTCTCGACATGATTCTTGATTGACGTCCGTTCAGGGTTCGTTGACCGTTGTGCAGTTAGCTTTTATCGCTCAATTTGTAAGGGTACGAAGGCAGATCGGCGAGGATGGCGGTCTTCAGGTTGAAGCAGTTCAGTTCGGATAGACGCAGCATCGGCGGCGGCATTATCCGCTGGGATTACGATAAGGCCGAACTGATCGCCGACGGCGTCGTCCACATCCTCGGCATGGTTTTCGGCCTCGTCGCGGCGACCGCGCTGATCGTCCTCACCGCCGTTTATGCCACCGCCGGACAGATCGTTTCGGTCTGCATTTATGCTGCCGGACTTCTCGGCATGCTGGGCCTGTCCGCGACCTACAATCTCTGGCCGGTGTCGCCCGTGAAGTGGTTTCTCCGTCGTTTCGATCATTCGGCGATCTACGTTCTGATCGCGGCGACCTACACGCCCTTCCTTGTGCATATGCAGAACAAGTGGCTCGCCGTCGCCATTTTGGTCGGCGTGTGGTGCGTGGCGGCTGTCGGTATCTACATCAAGGTCAAATTGCCCGGCCGCTATGATCGGCTCGCCGTGCTGCTCTATCTCGCGATGGGATGGAGCGGTGTGATGGCCTATGACAGCCTCGTCTCGTCGCTGCCGAATTCGACGCTGTGGCTGGTAGCCATCGGCGGCGTGATCTATTCGCTCGGCGTGATCTTCCATGCTTGGGAACGGCTGCGCTTCCAGAACGCGATCTGGCATTCCTTCGTGCTGATCGCCGCAGGCGTTCACTACGCTGCCGTGCTCGATCTGATCCTGATCTCGTCCTGATCCGATTGCTCGCTCCGCGGTTTCGATCTAGACAAATCCCATGAAAGTTTCAGGCAAGGTTGTCGTCGTCACCGGCGGCGCGAACGGCATCGGTCAGGCACTGTGCGAAGTCTTCCATCGCGAGGGCGCGTCTAAAGTCATCGTCGCCGATCTGGATGGCGCACGCGCGAAGGTCGTTGCGGACTCCGTCGGCGGCACATCCTTCGCCTGCGATGTCGGACAGGAAAAAGACATCTTCCGCGTCATCGACGAGACCGAAAAGCAATTCGGGCCGATTGAATTGTTCTGCTCGAACGCCGGCATCGGCGGCGGGTTCGATCCGATGTCAGAAAATGCCGGCGGCGCGAACGACGAACCGTGGTCGCGGAGTTGGGCTATTCACGTCATGGCGCATGTCTATGCGGCACGGCATCTTGTTCCGCGCATGAAGGCGCGCGGCGGCGGGTATTTTCTCAACACGATTTCAGCGGCTGGACTTCTGTCGCAGGTCGGCAGCGCGGCCTATTCGACGACCAAGCATGCCGCCGTCGGTTTTGCGGAAAACCTCGCGATCTCGCACAAGGCACACAACATCCGTGTTTCGATCCTGTGTCCGCAGGGCGTCGATACCAACATGCTGCGCGGTCTGCCCAATGGTCCGCAGTCACGCGACGGAAATCTCTCGCCGATGGAAGTCGCCGAATCTGCGCTTGAGGGAATCGATCGCGAGACGTTCCTGATCCTGCCGCATCCGCAGGTGATCGATTACATGCGGCGCAAGACGGCGGATTACGACCGCTGGATTGGCGGGATGGCGAAGATACAGGCGGGGATGCGCGAGACGTTCGGCAAGAAATAACTTACCAGCTCGCCGTCGCCTTCATCGTCGGCGTGCCGGCATTGTTTGCCATCCACAATTCCAAGCCGCCATTATTTGCATTGACGCTGAAGTTTGCGCCATCGAACAGCGGCTGCACGCCGCGATAGGAAAATTTGGCCGGCGCTTTTCCGTTGTGCAGCTTTGCCGCCGTCTCGACCAGCAGCGCCGCCTGTAGCGGCCCGTGGAAGACAAGACCCGGATAACCCTCGACCTTGGTGACATAGTCTCGATCGTAATGGATGCGATGACCGTTGAAGGTCAGCGCGGAGTAACGAAACAGCAAAACCGGATCGGCCATGTGCATTTCGCTGTGCTGCGCTTTTGGCGGAGACGGCTGCGCAGCGGCGGGCTTCTGCTCACCTTTGGCGGCATCGCGGTAGACCAGATCCTGCCGTTCCTTGATCGCAACACCGCGCGGTGTTGTGATGGTGTGCTCGACGGAGACGAAGCAGAGAATTCCGGTGCTTCCGGTTTTCATCGCCACGTCCGAAATGCGCGAGGAGCGCGTGACGCTGTCGCCAACGCGAAGCGTATCGAGAAAATTCAGTTCGCCGCCGGCCCACATGCGCCTTTGCAACGGCACTGGCGGCAGGAATTCGCCGCGTGCTGCGTGACCGTCCGGGCCGAGCGCGTTCATTGCGGCGACCGGCTGCGCGAGACACCAGTGAACCGTATGCGGCGCGGCGTCGCCGGTCTTCGGCGCGCCGATGTCGAGAAACAGGGTCGCGCGCAGTGCCTTGGTCAGTTGCTCGGTGACGATGTCGGACGCTTCCTGTGTCTTGCCGATCCATTGGCGCAGATGGTCAAGGTCGATTTTTTCGTTCATGGTTTCCTGTCCGCCTTCAATGCCGTTTCGACGGTGTGTGTGCCGACGGATGGGATCGCGCCGTAATGGCGCGTTTCGCCCACGATCATCGCGGCGGGCGCGGGATAGGTCACGGCTCCATTCGGCGAGCCAACCTCGATCCGCCGCAGATGCGGATGGTGAGACAGTCCACCCATTGTGTTGACCTCCGCGAACGCGATGTCGGCGTCGGCCAATCGTCGCAGCAGTTCGTCGCGCGTTAGCCTGGCGAACGCGGCGGCAACCGTGTCGTCCGTCAATTTACGATGCTTCTCGCGCGCGACCAGCGTGCCGAAGCGCTCGTCATTGGAGAGGTTCGGCTGATCGATCACCTTGGCGCAGAAGATTTTCCACTCCCGCTCGCTCTGAATCGAAATCAAAATCTCATGATCGTCCTTCGATTTGAAGACGCCGTAGGGTGCGACCGAAGGATGCGCGAGGCCCATGCGCTTCGGCGCATTGCCGTTCTCGAAATTCAGCAACGGCACGGTAAGCCAATCGGCCATCACGTCGAACATCGAAATGCGGATGTCGCAGCCTTTGCGGGTGCGGCCGCGCGCGATCAATGCTTCGAGAATTGCGGCGTGCGCGGCAGCGCCGGTGGCGACATCGACAATTGACATTCCGACGCGCGACGGAGACTCCGGCCCGCCCGTGATCGAACACAGGCCCGACTCCGCCTGAATGAGAAGATCGTAAGCCTTGCGCTGTGCGTAAGGGCCATCGTCGCCGTATCCGCTGATCGTGCAGGAAATCAGTTTTGGATATTGCTTCATCAGCCGTTCGCGCGAGAAGCCGAGCTTGTCCATAGAACCGGGCTTGAGGTTCTGCACCAGCACATCGGCGCTTGCGATCAGCGTTTCGAGGTCCTTCTTTCCCTGCTCGGTCATCAGATCGATGACCACGGACTTCTTGCCGCGGTTGAGCCAGACGAAATAGCTACTCTGGCCTTTCGCTGCGGCGTCGTAGGCGCGGGCGAAGTCGCCTTCCGGCCGTTCGATCTTGATGACGTTGGCACCGGCGTCCGCCAGCCGCGACGTGCAGAACGGCGCGGCCACAGCCTGTTCGACGGCGACGACGGTCAGTCCTTCAAGTGCAAGCATCTTTTGACTCAATACGAACGCGGCATGCCGAGCACATGTTCGGCAAGGTGAGACAGGATGAGATTGGTCGAGATCGGCGCCACTGAATAGAGACGTGTCTCACGGAATTTGCGCTCAATGTCGTATTCCTCGGCGAAGCCGAAGCCGCCGTGCGTCTGGATGCAGGCATTCGCGGCTTCGAAGGAGGTATCTGCGGCGAGCATCTTGGCCATGTTGGCTTCCGCGCCGCAATCCGCGCCGGCTTCGTAAAGTCTGGTTGCTTCCTTCACCATCAGTTCGGCAGCGCGCATGTTGGCGTAGGCTTTGGCAATCGGAAATTGGATGCCCTGATTTTGTCCGATGGGGCGGCCGAACACCGCGCGCTCCTTGGCGTAGTTGGTCGCTTTCTCGATGAACCATTTGGCATCGCCGATACATTCCGACGCAATGAGAATGCGCTCGGCGTTCATGCCTGAGAGAATGTAGCGAAAGCCCTTGCCTTCCTCGCCGATCAGATTTTCCGCAGGCACTTTCAGATTGTCGAAGAACACTTCCGTCGTGGAATGATTCATCATGGTGCGGATCGGGCGGATGGTGAGCCCGCCATCCTTTCTGGCCTCGCGCATGTCCACGATGAAAACGGAAAGCCCGTCGGTGCGCTTCGCCGCCTGTTCCTTCGGCGTTGTGCGCGCCAGTAAAATCATCAGGTCTGAATGTTCGGCGCGGCTTGTCCAGATTTTCTGACCGTTGACGATGTAACGGCTGTTGCCGTCCTTCTTGGCGAAGGTCTTGAGCGAGGTCGTGTCGGTGCCGCTGGTCGGCTCAGTCACGCCGAAGGCCTGCAAGCGCAATTCGCCGCTGGCGATCTTGGGTAGCCATTTCTTCTTTTGATCCTCCGAGCCGTGCCGCAGCAGCGTGCCCATCGTGTACATCTGCGCGTGGCATCCGCCGCCGTTG
>JAFKKP010000245.1 GCA_017305515.1 Hyphomicrobiales bacterium | reverse complement strand
GACACGGAGTTGATTGCGTGGCTGATCGAGGAGCATCTGACCATGTCCACGGTCGCTCAGTCACGCGACCTGTCCGATTTCAAGACCATCGAGAATTTCGCGGCCGTCGTTCAGTCGGTCGAGCAGATGAAGCTGCTCACCATTCTCACCACTGCCGATATTCGCGGCGTCGGGCCCGGCGTGTGGAACGGATGGAAGGCACAGCTGATCCGCACACTCTATTATGAAACCGAGCCCGTACTGACCGGCGGATTCTCCGAAGTGAACCGCGGCCAGCGCATTCTTGCCGCTCAGCATGAATTCCGCGCCGCGATGCCGGATTGGTCGGCGGAAGAGCTGGATGCCTATATCGCGCGCCAATATCCCGCATACTGGCTCAAGGTCGAACTGCCACGCAAAATTCGCCACGCCAAGTTTATCAAAGCAAGCGAGGTGGCGGACCACAAGCTCGCGGTCAATGTCGGTTTCGACGAAGGACGCGGCGTGACGGAATTGACGATACTTGCACCCGATCATCCCTGGCTGCTGTCGATCATCGCAGGCGCATGCGCGTCGACCGGCGCGAACATCGTCGATGCGCAGATCTATACGACAACCGATGGGCTTGCGCTCGACACTGTGGCGATCTCGCGCGAATACGACCGCGATGAGGACGAGGGACGCCGCGCAACCCGCATCGGCGACATGATCGAGGAAGTGCTGGAAGGCAAACTGCGCCTGCCCGAAATCGTCGCCAAGCGCAGCGCATCGAAAGCGCGGCTGAAGACGTTCGTCGTCGAGCCCGAAGTCATCATCAACAATCAATGGTCGGATCGCTTCACGGTGATCGAAGTATCCGGTCTCGACAGAACCGGGTTGCTCTATCAGCTGACGACAGCGATCTCGAAGCTGAACTTGAATATCGCGTCCGCGCATGTCGCGACGTTCGGTGAGCGCGCGCGCGACGTGTTCTACGTGACCGATCTGTTGGGCGCGCAGATTGCAGCTCCGACGCGGCAGGCAGCCATCAAGCGCGCACTCATCCACCTCCTTGCGAACGGCGAGGCCGCAGAGAAGCCGGCAGCTTAGATGGCCTGTCGTGACTTTCGCCAAGAGCATGCTAGCCTCGACCGGCAATCGCGGGGGCAAACATGATCTACATTGCGAATTTTCTCGTGGCGCTGGTGGCGGCGCTGCACGTTTATTTTCTGATTCTTGAAATGTTTCTCTGGACCAAGCCGATGGGTCTGAAGACTTTCGGCAACACTAGCGCGAAGGCACAGGAATCGGCGGTGCTGGCGGCCAATCAGGGCCTCTACAACGGATTTCTGGCGGCGGGACTGGTGTGGGGCCTGATCCATCCGACAGCTGCTTTCGGCTTTCAGATCAAGGTGTTCTTCCTCGCCTGCGTGATCGTGGCCGGGCTCTATGGCGGCTACTCGGTCAGCAAGCGGATCGTCATGGTGCAGGCGCTTCCGGCTGCCGCCGCGCTGGCCCTGCTGCTGGTCGCGTAACTGTGTAAAGCAGCGTTAACGTCCGCTTAACCTGCCCTTAAACCGCCGCCGTTAGCCTGCACGCCTTGTCGACAGAACGGTCGGACTTGGGCGCGCGGGCGAATGGCTTTTGGGCGAAATAAGAGCGGTGGCCGCAGAGAGCCGAAGTTCGACATCGGCGCGTCGCTGGACGGGCTCCGGCTCAATCGGCGTGATCGCGTCGGCAATTCCAACGACGAAGATGAGCCCCCGTCGCGCAGTTCGGACGAAGAAACGTCGCGGCGCGAACGGCGTCCACGCAAAACCCGCGCACAGGCGCGACGAGACAAGAAAAAATCCCGTCAGCGTTCACGTGTCGGTTTCGGACGGCTTTTTTATTGGGGCGCCGTTCTTGGGCTGTGGGGTGTCATTGCAGGTGTCGGCGTCGTCATTTGGGTCGGCGCGCATCTGCCGTCGATCCATTCGCTTGAAATCCCGAAACGCCCGCCGACTATCGAGATCGCAGGCATGGACGGCAGCATTATCGCCACGCGCGGCGAGATGCCGGGCTCGAATGTCTCGCTGAAAGATCTACCTAAGTATTTGCCGCAGGCGTTCATCGCCATCGAAGACAAACGATTTTATTCGCATTTCGGTATCGACCCGACCGGCATCGCGCGCGCGGCCGTCACCAATATCCTTCATCGCGGCGTGTCGCAGGGCGGCTCGACGCTGACGCAGCAACTTGCGAAGAACTTGTTTTTGACTCAGGAGCGCACGCTTCAGAGAAAATTGCAGGAAGCTGAACTCGCTCTCTGGCTGGAGCGAAAATATTCCAAGGCCGAAATTCTCGAACTGTATTTGAATCGCGTCTATTTCGGTTCCGGTGCCTACGGCGTCGAAGCTGCCGCGCAGCGATACTTTGGTAAGTCCGCACGCAACGTGACACTACCGGAAGCAGCGATGCTCGCCGGCCTCGTCAAATCGCCGTCGCGTCTTGCACCGAACAGAAATCCTGAAGGCGCCGAGAAGCGCGCACAAGCCGTGCTGATGGCGATGGCGGATTCAAAGTTCATTTCCGACACTCAGGCGCAAGCGGCAATCGTCAAGCCATCCTACGCCGTGAAGCCCGTCGGTGCGGGGACGATCAACTACGTCGCGGACTGGATCGGCGAAGTGCTCGACGATCTCGTCGGTCAGGTCGATCAGAGCATCGTCGTTGAGACAACCATCGATCCCAAACTTCAAAGCGTTGCCGAAACCGCGATCATCGACGAGCTTGCGGCCAAGAGCGTGAAGTTCAACGTGTCGCAGGGCGCGCTGGTGGCGATGACGCCGGACGGCGCGGTGCGCGCGATGGTCGGCGGACGCAACTACGCCGAAAGCCAGTTCAACCGGGCCGTCACTGCAAAGCGCCAGCCCGGATCGGCGTTCAAGCCTTTCGTCTATCTCACCGCGCTTGAGGCCGGGCTGACCCCCGACACCGTCCGGCAGGATGCGCCGCTCGACGTCAAAGGCTGGAAGCCCGAAAACTACAGTCGCGAATATTTCGGCCCGGTTACGCTGACGAATGCACTTGCGATGTCGTTGAACACAGTCGCGGTCCGCCTCGGCATCGAAGTCGGACCTGCCAATGTCGTGCGTACCGCCCATCGTCTCGGTATCGCATCGAAGCTGGAACCGAATGCGTCAATCGCACTCGGCACGTCGGAAGTTTCACTCACCGAACTCGTGGGTGCCTACGCTGCCTTCGCCAATGGCGGCGCGATGGCTTCCCCGCATGTCGTGAACAAAATCCGCACGCCTGAGGGCAAGGTTCTTTTCGCGCGCGCGCCCGATCCGCCGGCGCAGGTGATCGATCCGCGTTACGTCGCGATGATGAACACGATGACGATGGCGTAGCGCCGCTTGGCCTGCAGGAAGGCGGAGTCGATGATGCCGATGCGCCCGAGCAGCGTCAGGACCACGGGAAGCTGGAAGGTGATGCCGCAACGGGCGCGCTGCTCAA
>JAFKKP010000244.1 GCA_017305515.1 Hyphomicrobiales bacterium | reverse complement strand
GCGAAGTTTTCACGATTTGTGTTACGCAGGTTGTAGTCCTCGCCATTTTCGGCGCGCTGATCGGTCTTACGATAGGCGCGGCGCTGCCCTTCATCATTTCCGCCGTGTTCGGGAAAATTCTGCCATTGCCGGTCGATCCGACCTTTCATGCCGGCGAACTCGCGCTGTCCTTCGTTTACGGGCTTTTGACTGCATTCGCAACACCGACGCCGCCAACGAGCAAAGCAGCCAGCCCCACGAGGGTCAGGAATTGAGAGAAGCGCGTGATGTTGCGTTCGAGCTGCGGCGAGGCGTTGCTGCGGGTGCGAATCTCCCAGCCGGCTTCCGGCAGCGCCTTTCGCGCGTCGTCGACCAGCGCATGCGTCGCGCGTTCGTCGAGCGCATTTCCAGGCAGGCGCAGGCGATAGATCCAGCGGACCAGCGTGCCGGGCTGGAGCAGTCCGGTTGCACGCAGCGCGTCTTCACTGATGAGAAAACGCGGGCCCAGACCGATGCCGCCCGCGAGTTTGTCCGGTTCGGCTTCGACAATGCTTCGGATTTCAAACGGCGCGTTGCCGACGGTGACACGATCTCCGACTTTCAACCCAAGCCGCGCCAGCAGCACGGGGTCCGCCGCCGCGCCGAACTGGCCGTCTCGCCGTGCGAGCAGGTCTGCCATGGCGATCTGCGGCTTCAGTGTGACCTCGCCGAGCATCGGATAGTTGCTGTCGACCGCTTTCAGATCGACCAGTGCAAACTCCGCGCTTTCCGAGCGCGCCATGCCGCGCATCACGGCGGCCGATGAGACCGTGCCGCGTGTTTCCAGAAAGCTGCGTTCCTGCGGCGTCGCTTCACGCTGGATCAACGCGAAAGACGCATCGCCGCCGAGCAGCGTTCGGCCCTGATGCTCAAGACCTTCGGTCAGACTTCCTGCGACCGAACCCACGCCGGCAATCGCCATGACGCCGAGCGCGATACATGCAATGAAAACATAGAAGCCGCGAAGCCCGCTGCGCAGCTCGCGCAGGGCATAGCGGATCGCCAACAGCAGCGTGCGATTGCGCGGCGCATATGAAATATCGCTCATGCGATCAGGCCGTCTCGACCCAATGACGATCGGTAGCAGGGCCGTCGACCCGACCAGAGCGTAACCGCACGACGCGATCGCATCGTTGTGCGAGAGCAAGATCGTGCGTGACAAGAACGAGTGCCATGCTCCGTTCGATATGCTTTGCAAAAATGAGATCGACAATCTGCTTGCCGGTTGCCTCGTCCAGATTTCCCGTCGGTTCGTCCGCAACAAGAATGGCGGGATCTGGCGCAAGCGCGCGTGCAAGCGCGACGCGCTGCTGCTCGCCGCCGGAAAGCTGCGATGGATAGTGATGCAGCCGTTCGCCCAGACCGAGATCGGACAATTCCTGCGCCGCGCGCTCGTTGGCGTCTTCACGCCCGGCAAGTTCGAGTGGCACCGCGACATTCTCGAGCGCCGTCATGGTCGGGATGAGGTGAAACGACTGAAATACGATTCCCACCTGGCGTCCGCGAAATCGCGCCAGCGCATCTTCGTCGAGAGCATTGAAAGAAGAGCCATTGACGATTACGTCACCACTATCAGGACGCTCCAATCCCGCCATAATCATCAGGAGTGTGGACTTTCCCGAGCCGGACGGCCCGATCAGTCCGACCGCTTCGCCTGTGGCGACGCGCAGACTGACATCCTTGATGATGTGAACGCGGGCTGCGCCGTCTCCTAATGACAGATTGACGTTGCTGATCGAAATGGTGTCCGGCTTAAGGCCGGCAGAGGGTTTGATGAGACTATCCATGAATGTTTCATATGGGGTTTCGGTAGGTGCGGTCGAGAGGCTCGCAATGCTGATTCTCGCTGCATCGGTCGGTGCAATGGTCACAATGTCGGCAACGGCTTTCGCGCAAACGGCAAGTGTAAAGGATTCCAAACCGATCAAGCTCGCGGTTCTGGGCGATTCCTTGACCGCCGGATATGGGCTGCCTGCATCGGCCGCTTTCCCGGTCAGGCTACAGAAGGCGCTTCAGGAAAAGGGTATCCAAACCGACATCGTCAATGCCGGTGTGTCCGGCGATACGACCTCCGGCGGCCGCGACCGGCTCGACTGGTCGATCCCGAAAGACATCGAAGCCGTGATTGTCGAGCTCGGCGCGAACGATGCCTTGCGCGGCATCGATCCGAAAGTCAGCCGTGCGTCGCTCGACAACATTCTCAAGCGATTGAAGGCGCGCAACATCAAGGTTCTGCTGTGCGGGATGTACGCGCCGCCGAATTATGGCGCGGACTATGCAGCGAAATTCAACAGCATCTATCCGGATCTGGCCAAGGCCTACGGCGTACCGCTGTATCCCTTTTTTCTGGAGGGGATTGTCGGAGATGCAAAACTGAATCAAAGCGACGGACTGCATCCGACCGCCGAAGGCGTCGACGCCATCGTGAAACGCATTCTGCCTACGGTCGAGGCATTTCTGAAGAATAAATAGTGTTTCCGATTCACTGTGACTGAAATGCGCAACCGCTCGGAATTCGCGTGTGTTCCTTGACGTGTCGCTTCGCACTGTCATCGCGCTGCGGTAAAACCATTGCAGGTGATTCGTGATCCTCTCGCATCGAGGAGAGTTCTGATGCCGCGCTTGTTCGCTGGGCTGGAAATTCCTCCCGACATTGGCCAGACGCTATCTGGCCTGCGTGGCGGATTGCCGGGTGCCCGCTGGATCGATCCCGAAAATTATCACGTCACTTTGCGTTTCATCGGCGACATCGATGGGGCGGCAGCGAACGAGATCGCCTCGACGCTGGAACGGGTCAATCGCAAACCGTTTGAGGTTCAGCTTCAAGGTCTGTCGAGCTTCGGCGGCAAGAAACCGCGCGCGGTGGTGGCGTCCGTTGTGCCAAGCCGTCCCTTGATGGAATTGCAGGCGGAGCTTGAGCGCATGATGCAGCGTTTCGGGTTCGATCCGGAAGGCCGCAAGTTCGTCCCGCATGTGACGCTTGCACGGCTGCGGGATTCCTCCAGCCAGGATGTTGCCGACTATCTTTCTGTGCGCGGCTATTTCCCCACCCGCAGCTTCATGGCGTCGCGCTTTGTGCTGTTTTCGTCGCGCGCCTCGGTCGGCGGCGGCCCCTATGTTGTCGAAGATGCCTACGCGTTGAGCGCCTGAGCCTCTTCGTTTCTTATGTCCGCTTGCAATTTTCTCCCCCTTGGGGCCGTTAGCGTCCATGATCGCTCCGACCCTTTCATTCCGTGAGCACTACCGGAAACTCATCGCCTCAGGCGCTATTGAGGCCGATCCTGCGCAGGCCAGCGCCGTCGAAGCCTTCTCGGCGCTGGAGAGCAAACTCGTCAAATACCGCCCGTCTCGTTCCGGCGGATTGCTGAAGCGTCTGTTCACCGACAATGATGGACCGCCGCGCGGGCTGTACATCCATGGCGAGGTCGGACGCGGCAAGACCATGCTGATGGATCTGTTTTTCAACGAAAGTCCGGTCAC
>JAFKKP010000243.1 GCA_017305515.1 Hyphomicrobiales bacterium | reverse complement strand
TATTCCGCAGCAAGGATGATTCGGTGATCTCGATCTCAAGGCGGTGCGCAGGCAAACCGGAAACTTCAAGTGCGTAGCGCACTTCGCTCAAGACATCGCGCTGATGGAATTGCTGCGGCGAGAAGTTCACGGCAACGTTGACGCCTTCGGGCCACTTCATGCACTCCATGCACGCCTTGCGCAAAATCCAGCGGCCAAGATCGACGATGAGGCCCATATCCTCGACGACAGGAATGATGTCGGCCGGCGATACGGCGCCGCGCACCGGATGATTCCAGCGCAGCAGTGCTTCGCATGTCGTGATGCGCCCCGATTTCAGGTTGACCAGCGGCTGATAGAACAACTCGAACTCTTCGTTCGCCAGCGCCTTGCGCAAATCCAATTCCAGCACACGACGAGCTTCGACCGTGTGGGCCATCTCATCGCGGAAGAAGCAGAATGTGCCGCGGCCATCCGCCTTTGCACGATAGAGTGCCATGTCGGCATTCTTCAACAGAATGTCCGCGCTGACGCCCGGCGACGTCAGGGCGATACCGATGCTGGCACCGATCTCGATCAGATGCTTGTCGACTTCGTAGCGTTCGCTCAGGCTTTCCACGATCCGCTTTGCCAGGCCCGCAGCATCGTCCTTGGAATGGATGTCGCGCTGGAACACGACGAATTCGTCGCCGCCGAAGCGCGCGACAAAATCCTGCGGGCGCAGCATGTGCCGCAGACGACCGGTGACAAGTCCAAGCAGCTTGTCGCCGCACGGATGGCCGAGCGTGTCGTTGACCTGCTTGAACTGGTCGAGATCGATGAAGAGCAGCGCCGATTGCGGCGCGTCGGCTGTCAGGCTCGTCAGCTGGCGCTCGATTTCGTCGCGGAAGTTCACGCGGTTCGGCAATCCGGTCAGTTCATCGAAGCGCGCCATGTGGCTGATGCGGGCCTCGGTGTTGCGCCGCTCGGTAATGTCTTCGAGCAGCACGACGACGCCGCCGTTCGCCATCGGCTGAAGTTTCCACGAAAGCGCGCGCTCGCCTGTCGTCCCAATATTTAGGCTCATAATTTCAGCCGGCTTAGATCGCTCGATTCCTTCAACGATAGATTCGCCACTTGCGGATGGGAGCGTACCCGCACTCACGCACGACGTAATCAAATCGCGAACGTCCGACCCGCGACTGACAAGATCGGAGCAGATGTGCATCATTTCGGTGAAACGGTTATTGATGACCGCGAGACGGCCGTCGGCGCCGAACATGCAGAGCCCGTTCGGCATATTGTTCAGCGCGGTGTCGAACTGAGCGGCGATTGACGTGATCGTTTCGCCCGCAATCAACGCACGAGTATGGACCTGATGAAGGTCCAGAGTGATGCGCTTGAGCGCGATGAAGAACAGCGTGTTGAGAAGGCCGAGTGCAAAATAGTAGAGCCCGCCGTGTAGGAACAACGCCATGCACATCGGACCGCAAGCCGACAGAACTTGAAGATATGCAATTCGCGGCCGCCCGTAATTGCGCCCGGCGCCGGCGGCGATATAGCCGATCGTAACCGACAGACAGAGGAGATGCGCGACGGGATCGCTGCTCTCGAGCAGCGCGATCCAGCACCACAGCCCAAGCGATCCGGCATAGAGAACCGCACCGACCGTATAGCGGCGCTCCCACTCCGGTGCTGTCTCCGGTGTCAGCGGCTTGCCGTGCGTTTCATAGGCGTGCATGTCGTAAGTGCGCGCCATGCCGACAGCGATAATCAAAAGCGCGCACGGCCACAGCAATTCCGTACCGGTTTTCCATGCAGTCAGAAGCGCCGCGATCGCCGCACAAACCGTGCCCGCGAAGGACGCCATGAAATTTTGGAAGAGCGAATCGACCAGCGCCACGTAAATCGCGGGCGTCAAAGGCGTATCGTCTTTTGCCTGCCGGAAGCCCAAAAAGGCCATTCACACGTCTCACGCGAGGAATTTCAGCCTTTGTTGTATCGCGCGTAAGTGAACTATTCCTGAGTCAACATCGTTAGCAATTCATTGGACGCGTTAGAGAATTGCGACAAACCTGCTCAAGCCAGAGGCGCTCGCATCCACGCAGGCCATTTCCCGCCCTGGAGAGCTGCGGAACCTATCAAGGCTGCGCTCTTCGCAGCTCGAAGTTCCACCGCAGCGCCGACTCTTAACCAAACATTAAAATTTGGCCTTAATGGCGAGTTAACCGCCATAGGGAAAATCGCCGTATCGATGTACCTTGCGGCTCTGTGAATAATTTGCGTTTGGAGAGTAACGATGAGTGAAGCAGTCGTAGCACGCTCGGCGAAGATGGGCGATGCGTGCGTGCGAGACATTCCAAGGCTCCTCTCTAAGGAAGAAATTCGCGACCTGTCGCAGATCGGCAGCGTGAAGTTCTCGCTCGCAGCATTGCTCGAATTCGGACTCATCGCGGCAGCCATCTGGGTCAGCGAAACGTGGTGGAATCCTGCGATCTATGCGCTTGCTGTGGTCGTTATCGGCTCGCGCATCAACGGGCTCGGCGGCCTGATGCACGACGCTGCCCACTATCGCGCGTATGAAAACCGCAAGCTCAACGATTTTGTCGGAGAGGTCATCGCACTTCCGACGTCGGCCTCGATGGCCGGCTATCGCAACAGCCATTTCGCACATCACCGCGAACTCAACAGCGAGAACGATCCGGACTGGACACGCAACGTCGGTCTCGAAGAATTTGAATTTCCAACGTCGCCGAAGAATGTCGTCAAACACGTCATGCAGTATCTGTCGGGACTGAAGATCAAAACCGCGCTGGGCGGATTTCATAAAAATGCCGAGACGCGCGACATTCCCGCAGCGGTCAACCGCGCGCGCATGATCTTCTTTGCCGGACTCGTGGCCGCGTCGATTGCATTCGGATTCTGGAAACTGATCCTGCTCTACTGGATCGTTCCGCTCGCCACCGTGTTCCTTGCGATACGCTATGTCCGCAACGTCGCCGAGCATTATGCTGTCGAGCATGAGAACGTGCTGAACGAAAGCCGCACCGTGATCGCGCCGTTCTGGGAGTTGTGGCTGATCGCCCCTTGGGGGCTCAACTATCATCTCGAGCACCACCTGTTTCCGAGCGTGCCCTGCTTCCGGCTCGGCGAACTGCATCGGCTGCTGATGACGCGCGATCCGTTTCCGCAGGTCGCGCATGTGACACACGGATATTTCAGCGGCCTGCTGCACGATTGCGCGTCGATGCATGACGCCGCGGTCGCGGCGAAGTAAACGCAGCAGATTTTACGACAGCAGCGGCGACCAGGCCGGGTCCGACGCAAATCCAGGCGTCGGCTGCTTCTGTTCGTTGCGGCCCGAAATATCGACGGTATAGAGCGAAGGCCCGCCGCCGGATTCGCGAAAGAACATCACAACACGTCCGTTCGGCGCAAATGTCGGACCCTCATTATGGAATCCCGACGTCAGGATGCGTTCGCCGGAGCCGTCCGGCTTCATGATGCCGATCGAAAACTGACCGCCGCCCTGCTTTGTGAAAGCGATGTAGTCGC
>JAFKKP010000242.1 GCA_017305515.1 Hyphomicrobiales bacterium | reverse complement strand
GTTCACTACACCATCGCAACCCACGATCTGGAAAGCGAGATCGTGCCGCTGGCGCTGGAGGAAAATCTCGGCATCATGGTGTGGTCGCCGCTGGCCGGCGGATTGCTCTCTGGCAAATTCGGGCGCGACGTCGCCACGCCGAACGACGCCCGCCGCGTCGTGTTTGACTTCCCGCCCGGCGACAAGAATCATGCATTCGATGTGGTGGAGGCGATGCGCCCCATCGCCAAGGCACACAATGTCTCGGTCGCCCGCATCGCAATCGCCTGGG
Organism: Hyphomicrobiales bacterium; assembly: GCA_017305515.1. GTDB lineage: Bacteria > Pseudomonadota > Alphaproteobacteria > Rhizobiales > Xanthobacteraceae > Afipia. The sequence goes on along the minus strand of JAFKKP010000242.1, from coordinate 3,260 downwards.
TGCTGCATCAGAAAGCGATCATGAGCGTCATCATCGGCGCCAAGACGGTCGAGCAGCTCAACGACAATCTCGCCGCAGCCGACATCAGGCTTTCAGCCGACGAACTCGCGGCGCTCGACAAAGCGAGTGCATACAAAACTGAATATCCGCAATGGATGGTGGAACGTCACCACACCGGCCGCATTCCGGTCTGAGCTGAATTTAAGACTGACGCGCGCGGGCTGCGGTCGGCGTCAGTCCGAAACGCCTGCGGAAGCAGCGGTTGAAATAGGACAGATCGTTGAAGCCGCAGGCGAACGCGATTTCGCTGATCTTGCGCTGATCGGCCTGCGCCAGAAGATCGACGACCTTGCGCAGTCTCAATTCAAGCAGCCGCGTGCTGAAGCTCGCGCCTGCTTCATAAAGCAGTTCATTGACATAGCGCTCCGACAGGCCGGTCGCCTGCGCGAGCTTCTGCGCGGAAAAATCCGGTTCGGCAAATCGTTCATTGAGAACGATCAGGACTTGCGTCAAACGCACCTCGCGCAGTCCACTGCGGCGCGCGGTCTCCACGCCATCGTCGCGCGCGCCAAGGCCGAGTGCGACGAGATCGAGCAGATGCGACGCGACCAGAGGACCGGCCTCGTCGGCGACGCGCGCATTGTCTAGTACGAGTTCGCTGTAATCCATCGCCAGCGACAGCGCCCCGCCCGATGCAAGCTCGACGCCGACCATGTCGTCGATATTGTTGACCATCGCCTTCAACGCGATCATCGGCAGATGCACGTTTGTGAACCGCTTGTGATTGGTACCGTCCGCGCCGGTGAACGTCTCGTCGAGCTTGAGGATCGCCATGCTGCCCGGACGCAGCTTGAATTCCCTGCCGCGATGAACGAGCCACGCATCGTGCGATTGCGCGTTGCGCGCGAGGCAATAGCGATCGTCACTGGTCTCGACGATCTGCCGCTTCTCGCGCCTGACTTTGGTGAATGTGCCGTCGCAGCGCCCGATCAGCGTCGTGCCGATGGAAATCGAATTCATCGCCGCCTTGAACGGCACGTCGTCGGCGGGGTCAAGTACGCCGGTGTTGGAAAAATGCTCGAACAGTTCGGCGAACGTCATGTAACGCTGCCGGTCGTTCAGATGTGCCGGAAAGAGATCCGTCGAGAGGGCTTTTCTTACAATGCTCACGCGAATCAAATTCCGGGTGAATTGCACATGCGAATTTGTTGCAAAGCTAATATAGCGGCGGCGTGTGACCACTGCACGATGTTGTGAAGCTGTGAGTTCCGAAATAGCGCCTGTCAGTCCGTGCGATACGCTGCGGACGCCGGTCAGTCCAAGCGATTGCGAGAATTGGCGCGATAAATCGCCGCACCTGACATTTCATCGGGCGTGCGGGCAGACCAAAGCACCCCGCACAAATTTCACATCGATAGAGGGAGAGCTTGCATGCCGAGATTTTCGCCGATCCGTCTGGCGCTGCTTAGCGGCGTCATCGCAACCAGCATGGGTATCGGCTACGCCATCGGCGCGCAGCCGCATATGGGCGAGACCGTCGCCTTCCTGCAAAGCGCGCGCAAGGAACTGGCCGAAGCGACACCGAACAAGGGCGGTCATCGCGAACGCGCGCTGGCACTGATCGACAACGCCATCGCGGAAGTCCGCGCCGGCATCGCATTCGCCGGCGGCTAACAACAACGGGAGAGAGACATGAAGACAATTCTCGCAGCAGCGTTTCTTGCAGGCTCGGCATTCGTCCCCGCGCTGGCGCTTCCACTCAATCTGCCGGCAGGCGGCGCAACCGATGTCATTCAAATCGCCGGAGGTTGCGGCGCAGGCTGGCATCGCGGGCCGAACGGCGGATGTTTGAGAAACTTCGCAGACCCCGGTGCTCACGCCTGTCCGCGCGGCTATCACATCGGCCCCGGCGGGGCGTGTCGCGGCAACGGCCGGTAATCGGCAATCGCATACAAGAAAAGCCCCGCATCGCGCGGGGCTTTTTTCTTTTACGCAGCCAGCGCCTTCATCTCTTTATAAAGATGGGATTTGCCCTCGAATCCGATGCCCGGCAGATCGGGCATCACGATGTGGCCGTTCTCCACTTTCACGCCGTCGGGGAAACCGCCGTAAGGCTGAAACAGATCGGGATAGCTTTCGTTGCCGCCCAGACCGAGACCCGCCGCGATGTTCAGCGACATCTGATGACCGCCATGCGGCACGCAGCGCGACGGCGACCAGCCGTGCGTTTTCAGGATGTCAAGCGTGCGCTGATATTCGCAAAGCCCATACGACAGCGCGCAGTCGAATTGCAGCCAGTCGCGGTCCGGCCGCATGCCGCCGTATTTGATGAGGTTGCGCGCGTCCTGATGGCTGAAAAGATTTTCGCCCGTTGCCATCGGCCCCGGATAATAATCCGCCATCGTTGCCTGCAACGCGAAGTCGAGCGGATCGCCGATCTCCTCGTACCAGAACAGCGGATACTGCTTGAGCATCCTGGCATATGCGATGGCTGTTTCCAGATCGAAGCGTCCGTTCGCGTCCACTGCGAGTTGCGCCTGCGATCCGATCTCCTTCAGCACCGCCTCGATGCGCTCCTGATCTTCTTTCAGCGGCGCGCCGCCGATTTTCATCTTCACGACATTGTAGCCGCGATCGAGGTAGCCGCGCATTTCCGCGCGCAGCGCCGAATTGTCCTTGCCGGGATAATAATAGCCGCCCGCCGCATAGACGAACACGCGCGGATTGGCTTCGCGCCTGTGGCGCTCAGCGAGCCAGCGGAACAGCGGCTTGCCCGCGATCTTTGCAGCGGCGTCCCACACCGCCATGTCGAGCGTGCCGACAGCGACGGAGCGTTCGCCATGTCCGCCGGGCTTTTCATTGGACATCATCGCGGCCCAGACCTTGTCTGGATCGATGTTGCCGCCAGCCGCATCGAGCAGCGATTTCGGATCGGCTTCGAGAATGCGCGGCACGAAGCGTTCGCGGATCAGTCCGCCCTGCCCGTAACGGCCGTTGGAATTGAAGCCGTAACCGACGACGGTCTTGCCGTCACGCTTCACGTCGGTAACGACCGCAACGAGGCTTGTCGTCATCTTGGTGAAGTCGATATAGGCGTTGCGGATCGGGGACGAGATCGGCTTGGTGATCTCGCGGACATCGACGATACGGACCATTTAGAACTCCTGCTGGCGTTGGCTCTCACCATACACCGCTGGTGACCGTAACATCAAATGCACGGGCCGCGTATTAAGCATTGAAGCACGATCAGCGCGGCCAGC
>JAFKKP010000241.1 GCA_017305515.1 Hyphomicrobiales bacterium | reverse complement strand
ACAGGCCGTAGACGATCGCCGCCGACAGTAGGAATACCAGCAGACCGTAGACAATACTCGGCCCGGGATTGGTGCAGAAATCGTCGCTCGCCTGCATCTGCCGCGGTTCGCTGACGATCTGATAGGCCTCGACCTTTGTCCCGTTCGGATACTTCGTGTGAACCAGCCGCAACGTGCCGGACAGCCAGCCGCCCGATGTGAGCGCCTCTTCTGCGAAAGCCGGATGCGAAATCGCTAGCAGTGCCGCGCAGACAACCGCAGATCGAACGAAACGCATCGCCGCCTCCGTTATTGCTTCACCAGACTCCACTTCGTCACGATGGCGTCGCTGAATTGCGCGGCGTCCAGCGGGCACGACATCTCGTTGGCCTTTAGCGATACGGTCTTGCCGATAAAGGGTTTCAACTCGGCCGCCTCGGCGGCGCTGTTTGTCACGATCTGGAAAACTTCGGGACCGGTTTCGAGATTGCACATGCCGCTCGGCGGCGGCAGGCGGCGCGGCTCGCTGGTCAATTGATAAGTGACGACCTTGGTCCGCTTGCTCTTCATCGCGGTCAGTTCGCCGGACAGGATTTCTCCCGCGTTGAGCGGCTTGGCTTTTGCGGCGAGCGCGGGCGCGCCCGACAGCATCAGACACATCAAACCGGCAGCAGATTTCAGAAACCGAGACGTCATGACATTTCCATTGCTAGATTTTCAGAACAGCGTGCGTTGACGCATGGCCGCCGACAGCGTGCCTTCGTCGAGATAGTCGAGTTCGCCGCCAACGGGCACCCCGTGCGCGAGGCGCGTGACCTTAACATTCGCATCGTGCAAAAGGTCGGTAATGTAGTGTGCCGTGGTCTGGCCATCGACGGTTGCGTTGAGCGCCAGAATGATCTCGGTGACTTCAGGTGCCTGCGCGCGCTTCACCAGCGCATCGATGGTGAGATCGTCCGGGCCGACGCCGTCGAGCGGCGACAGCGTGCCGCCGAGCACATGATAACGCCCGCTCGTCGCATGCGCGCGCTCCAGCGCCCACAGATCGGCAACATCCGCGACCACAACGATGATCGCCGGATCGCGGCGCGCATCGGTGCAAACTGTACAGGGATCGATCGTGTCGATGTTTCCGCAGGTCGAGCACACGACGATTTTTTCGATCGCAACCTGCAAGGCCGACGACAGCGGCGTCATCAGCGCCTCGCGCTTCTTGATGAGATGCAAGGCTGCGCGCCGCGCCGAACGCGGACCGAGACCCGGCAGCCGCGCGAGCAGCTGGATCAGGCGTTCGATCTCGGGTCCCGCAACGGCAGTGGCCATTTAACCGAGACCCAATCCCGGCGGCAGGCCGAGGCCGCCGGTCAGTGCCTGCATCTTTTCCTGCATCGCGGCTTCGGCCTTGCGGCGCGCGTCGTTCATCGCGGTGACGATCAGGTCTTCGAGAATTTCGACTTCATCCGCTTTGGCGAGCGACGGATCGATCTTCACCGACTTCACGTCGCCTTTCGCTGTCATGCGCACGGACACGAGGCCGCCGCCAGACACACCTTCGACCTCGACGTGATCGAGTTCGTCCTGCATCGCCTTCATTTTCGACTGCAACTCGGCAGCCTTTTTCATCATGCCCATGAAATCAGCCATGACCTATCCTTGCTCTCAATCGTTTAGAGATCGTCGTCGTCGGAAGTGCCGGCGGCATCCACCGGCGCGTCGGAGGAATCGTCCTGCGCCAGACGCCGCACATCGACCACCTGCGCGCCGGGAAATTTCGCCAGCACTGCCTGTACGCGCGGATCGGCGTGAACGCCGACGGTGAGCTGATCCTTCTTCGCCTGAGCCTGCGCGCGCAGTGTCGGCTGGCCTTGTTCATTCGATACAATCACGGCCCAGCGTTTGCCGGTCCACTGCTCGAGCTTGCGCGACAGTTCATTGACCAGCGAACGCGCGGCGGTGCGCTCCAATGCAATTTCAAGTTTTCCGTCTTCCATCCGCACCAGCCGCATGTCGGCCTCCAGCGCGGTCTTGATCTGAAGATCGCGCTTGGATGCCGCGAGTGCGACAAGTTCGGGGAACGTGGCTAGCTTAAGATGCGGTGCAGTCTGCGCGCTCGGAGCCGGCGCGCTCATCTGCGGACGCGATATTGTTTCGCCACCGGACGCAATCGCGCGCATCGGCGAACCTCGGTCGGACGCCATCGCACCTGAGGACGCCCCGCGCGGAGCACCGTTGCCGCTCAACGACGGCGACGCGCCGCCGTTCTGATCGATCATTTTGATCGCTTCGTCCGGGGTCGGCAGATCGGCAGCGTAAGCAATACGCACCAGCACCATTTCTGCTGCGGCCTGCGGACGCGTCGCGTTCTGCACTTCGGCGATGCCTTTAAGCAGCATCTGCCACATCCGCGACAATACGCGCATCGATAGTTTCGCCGCGAAATCGCGGCCGCGCGTACGCTCGGTTTCGCCGAGCGCGAGATTGTCAGCCGTCGCCGGCACGACCTTCACGCGCGTGATGAAATTGACGAATTCGGCGAGATCGCTCAGCACCACGACCGGATCGGCGCCGGTGTCGTATTGCTCGCGAAACTCCTTGAAGGCGGCGGCGATGTCGCCCGACGCCAGCGACTGAAACAGATCGATGATACGCGTGCGGTCGGCAAGGCCGAGCATCTGGCGCACATCGTCGGCCTTCACCGTGCCTGCCGCATGTGCAATCGCCTGATCGAGCAATGACAGAGAATCTCGCACCGAGCCTTCCGCCGCCCGCGCGATCAGTCCCAATGCCTCAGGCTCGCTCTTGACGCCTTCCTTGTCGGAAATGGACGCGAGATGCGCCATCAGCACATCGGCGTCGACGCGCTTGAGATCGAAACGCTGGCAGCGCGACAATACAGTGACCGGCACTTTGCGGATTTCAGTCGTCGCGAAAACGAACTTGGCATGTTCGGGAGGTTCTTCCAGCGTCTTGAGGAAGGCGTTGAACGCCTTCTCCGACAGCATGTGAACTTCGTCGATGATGTAGACTTTATAACGCGCACTCGATGGCGCGTAACGCACGCCGTCGGTGATCTGGCGCACGTCGTCGATGCCGGTATGCGAGGCCGCGTCCATCTCCAGCACGTCGATGTGACGGCTTTCCATGATCGCCTGACAATGCACGCCCATTTTCGGCATGTGCACGGTCGGCCCCTTGATCGAGCCGTCCGGCAACTCGTAATTCAACGCACGCGCCAGAATACGCGCGGTGGTCGTCTTGCCGACGCCGCGCACGCCCGTGAGAATCCAGGCCTGTGGCACGCGCCCCGCCTCGAACGCATTCGAGATGGTGCGGACCATAGCTTCCTGGCCGATAAGATCGTCGAAATTCGAGGGGCGATATTTGCGGGCAAGGACGCGGTAGCCGCTGCCTTGCACTTCGGGATGTCCAGCATCGCTCATCGATCGATCCGCCGTTCCCGAATCAAGCAGCGACGCAAACCCATGAGCGGGCGATCATCGCGCACAAAATGAAGTAGGAGACTGACGAGCGACCCGATCCGGACCTCGTTAGGGCTGCTTCCTTTCGGACC
>JAFKKP010000240.1 GCA_017305515.1 Hyphomicrobiales bacterium | reverse complement strand
TCCATCACTTCGTGTTTCATCGTCTATCCCTGCGCCGCCAGCGGCCGCGCCACCGATTCGAGAGATTTGCATTCGGCGTTGAGACAGTAACGCCAGGCGACAACCGCGGCCGCGATCATCAGGGAAGAACCCAAAACGTAGCCGCCGAACACGCTGCTGCGCGAACCCGTGTCGATCAGCGCGCCGAACAGCGCCGGACCCGCGACGCCTCCAATGCCGGTGCCGATTGCGTAGAACAGCGCGATCGCAAGTGCACGGACTTCGAGCGGGAATGTCTCGCTCACGGTCAGATAGGCCGCGCTCGCCGCCGGCGAGGCGAAGAAGAAAATCACCATCCACGCCAGCGTCTGTGTCTGCGCCGTCATAACGCCGATGGAAAAAAGATAGCCTGACAGCGCCAGCAGAATTCCTGAGACGCCATAAGTAAGGGCAATCATCTTGCGGCGGCCCAGCGTGTCGAACAACGGGCCGAGGATGACGGGGCCGAGAAAATTTCCCGCCGCGAAAGGCAGAATGTACCAGCCAACATTCGCCGACGAAATACCGAAGAAATCCGTCAGCACCAGCGCATAGGTGAAGAAGATCGCGTTGTAGAAAAACGCCTGCGCCACCATCAGCGACAGGCCGACGAACGAACGCTGCCTGTAAGTATGAAACAGCGTGTGCGCGACTTCGCGTAGCGGCGTATGCGTTCGCATCTTCAGCCTGATGGTCTGGAAACGGACATTGCCGCGATCGGACGGCGCGGATCGCATGATCTCGGCAACAATCTTTTTCGCACGCTCCGGCTGGCCGTGAATCATCAGCCAGCGCGGGCTTTCCGGAATCCAGAACCGCATCACGAAGACCACAAGGCCGAGCAAAGCCCCTGTCAGGAACGCCAGACGCCAGCCGATTTCCGGATCGATGACATTGGGATCGAGCAGAATGATGGCGGCCACCGCGCCCATCGCGGCTCCAATCCAGAAACTGCCATTGACGATCAGATCGGTGCGGCCGCGATACCGCGCCGGCACCAATTCCTGGATGGTCGAATTGATCGCAGTGTATTCGCCGCCGATGCCCGCGCCTGTCAAAAACCGAAACAGCGCGAAGCTCGCCAGATTCCACGACACCGATGTCGCAGCGATCGCGAGCAGATAAAGCGCGAGCGTAATGAAAAACAGTTTCTTGCGGCCGATGCGATCGGTCAGCCAGCCAAAGCCGATGGCACCGATCACGGCACCCGCCAGATAGGCACTGGTCGCGATGCCGACATCCGTGTTGCTGAATTTGAGAACCGTGCTGTCTTTCAGCGCGCCTGATAATGCACCAGCCAGCGTCACTTCAAGCCCGTCGAGAATCCAAGTGATGCCGAGGGCGGCAATGACGCGGGTATGAAAGCCGCTCCACGGCAATGAATCGAGACGCGCGGGAATATCGGTTTCGACGATAGTGCTTGCGCTGCAGGATTCCGGGATCGGCTCTTGCGCGAAGGACCGGCTGGACATCCGGGTACCGGTCAAGCGTGACATCCCCGCCGTCCCTTCCAACAACTCCACTTCGTTCGCGAGCGAACGTCCCTGAAAATGGGAAAGGCCTCAGGGCCAATCACCCCAAGCCTCGCCATCGCAGGCGAACGGCGCATCCGCCCTCGCCGCGCTAAATCAACGGTAAAACAGCCATAAAGTTCCGCTGCGGAAAGCCATACAGCGCAGGGCTTTCTCGTATCGCGAAATGTGTCGGGCGACTATCGACGCAGTTGCGAGATGATCGCGGTGGCATACCACGTGATGTCACAAATGCCACACGCGTGCGAACCTCAGGCGACAATCTCTGCATCGTTTTTCATCGCACGAAATTTCATCACGCGCTGATGATCGGCCCATGACAGCCGCGACCAAAATCCCGGTTGCAAAGTTTTACGGGCCGGTTCCTAATTAGAACAATTAAAAAATCAATTCGTTAGTGGGAGGTTCAGTTGGCTACAGTCAAAATGACCGTCAACGGCAAGGCGGTCTCCGCCGATGTCGAAGACCGCACGCTTCTTGTACATCTGCTTCGCGATCATCTGGGTCTCACCGGCACGCATGTCGGCTGCGACACCAGCCAGTGCGGCGCCTGCGTCGTGCATATCGACGGGCGCGCTGTGAAATCCTGCACCACGCTTGTCGGGCAGGCCAACGGCGCGAAGATCACGACCATCGAAGGCATTTCGACCGGCGACAATCTTCATCCGATGCAGGAAGCCTTCCGCGCCAATCACGGGCTTCAGTGCGGCTACTGCACGCCCGGCATGATTATGACCTCGATCGACATCGTCAATCGCCACGGCGCGAAGGTCGATGAAGCTACCGTGCGCACAGAGCTTGAAGGCAACATCTGCCGCTGCACCGGCTACCACAACATCGTCAAGTCGGTGCTCGACGCCGCCGGAAAAATGAAGGTCGCGCAAGCGGCCGAATAATGGCGGCCAAATAATTCGACTTCGCTTCAACTTAAAATCAGCGCCGCACGCGATCTGAGCGCGACACGCGGCCAGCAAGGGAGGCTACCAATGGGTGCCGAAGGAATTGGCGCAAGGGTCGCGCGAAAAGAAGACAAGCGTTTCATCACCGGCAAGGGCAAATACACCGACGACGTTCGCATTCACGGCATGACCTATGCCGCGTTCGTCCGCAGCCCGCATGCGCACGCCAAGATCAAGAAGATCGACGCGGCGGCGGCGAAAAAGATGCCGGGCGTTGTCGATGTGCTGACCGGCCAGCAGATCGTCGACGACAAAATTGGAAATCTGATCTGCGGATGGATGATCCACTCGAAAGACGGCACGCCGATGAAAATGGGCGCGTGGCCCGCGATGGCGCCGGATGTCGTGCGCTTTGTCGGCAATGCTGTTGCCGTCGTTATCGCCGAGACGCGCAATCAGGCGCGCGACGCCGCCGAAGCAGTCAACGTGACCTACGAGGAATTGCCGGCGGCTGCCAACATCACCGCTGCCATCGCCAAAGGCGCGCCGCAGATTCATCCCGAAGCGCCGGGCAACATCATCTATGACTGGAGCATCGGCGACGAAGCCGCGACCAGCGCCGCCTTCAAGGGCGCAGCGAATGTCGTCGGCATCGACATTCTCAACAATCGCCTCGTGCCGAACGCGATGGAGCCGCGCTCGGCGGTCGCCGAATACGACGCGGCCGAGGAACACTTCACACTCTACTCGACCTCGCAGAATCCGCATGTCGCGCGGCTCGTGCTGTCGGCGTTCTATAATGTCGCCGCCGAAAACAAGCTGCGCGTAATCGCGCCGGATGTCGGCGGTGGCTTCGGGTCGAAAATTTTCATTTACCCGGAAGAAATGGTGGCGCTGTGGGCGTCGAAGAAAACCGGCCGTCCGGTGAAATGGACCAGCGACCGCACCGAAGCGTTTCTCACCGACGCGCACGGACGCGACCATCTCACCCATGCGGAAATGGCCTTCGACAAGGACAACAAGATCGTCGGACTGCGCGTGAAGACCCACGCCAATCTCGGCGCCTACATGTCGCTGTTCTCGTCGTCGGTGCCGACCTATCTCTACGCCACGCTGCTTT
>JAFKKP010000239.1:3668-5996 GCA_017305515.1 Hyphomicrobiales bacterium | reverse complement strand
CATCGCCGACGCCAAGGACATGCGCATGACCGGCTATCCCGGCCGCGTGCGCTCGATGTCGTGGAGCGTGGGCGGGAAATTCCTTGCCACGTCCGGCGCGGACACCGTGATCCTGTGGCCGTTCGGCAGCAAGGACGGTCCGATGGGCAAGCAGCCGGAAATGCTCGCGCCGTTGCAGGCGAAGGCGACCGTTGTCGCCTGTCATCCGAAGGAAGATGTGTTCGCCGCCGGATACAGTGATGGCACGATTCTGATGGTGCGCATCGAGGATGGTGCGGAGATTCTCGTTCGCCGCAATGCAGGCGAACCTGTATCGGCGCTCGCATGGAATGCGAAGGGTTCGCTTCTCGCTTTTGCAAGCGAGGACGGCGACGCAGGACTGATGCCGCTTTAGCGCGGTTCCGGATTAACCATCCTGTTTGACGCAATGCGTGGTGCGGCACATTCGCCGCTGGACGGAACTTTGCCCGACAAGCCCCGTTGACAGTCGTTCAACCCAAACGGGTGCCGACATGATTTCACGAGAAACACGACGTGCGATCCACCACGAATTGATGCTGTCCGCGCTGCTTGTCACCTGCGGTGTCGCGGTGATCGGCTTGTCGATGGTCGATCTGTCCGCGCAGCGGCAGGACGCGATGCATCAGATGGCGCAGACGACGCAGCCTTCCGATTCACCGTCAATTGCGCCAGGCAAGGACAATGGCACTCCGGCTGAATCCAAACCCGGCGGCACGCGTCCCACGACGCCTGCGCCCGAACCCGCGCGGCCGGATGCCGAAGCGCAGAAAGCCGGCGCGCAGCCCGCGTTGCCGCCCGCGCCTGCCGAGAAGATCGGCGAACCGATTCAGAAGTAGTTTTGACTTAACTGAAAAAGCCGGGCGAAGGCCCGGCTTTTTGCTGCGTGCAATTCGGCGATCATCGCACAAGAATATTCTTGAACTGCCACGGATCGCTGGTGTCGATGTCTTCCGGAAAGAGACCCGGACGATCCACCAGCGGCGTCCAGTCGGTGTAGTAACCCTTCACCGGACCGAGATACGGCAGCTGGATTTCCAGCAGGCGATCGAAATCCATCTCGTCGGCTTCGACAATGCCTTCGTTCGGATTTTCCAGCGCCCAGACCATGCCGCCGAGAACGGCAGAGGTGACCTGCAAGCCCGTCGCGTTCTGGTAGGGCGCGAGTCTTCGCGTCTCCTCGATCGAGAGCTGCGAGCCGTACCAATAGGCGTTCTTGTCGTGTCCGAACAGCAGCACGCCGAGCTCGTCGATGCCGTCGACGATTTCGTTTTCATCGAGGATGTGGTGCTTCTCCTGCATCCTCGCGGCGCGGCCGAACATTTCGTGCAATGAGAGCACCGCATCGTCCGCCGGGTGATAGGCATAATGACAAGTCGGCCGGTAGATCACCTTGCCCGATGCGTCGCGCGCCGTGAAATAGTCCGCAATCGAGATCGACTCGTTGTGGGTGACGAGGAAGCCGTATTGCGCGCCGCGCGTCGGACACCATGTGCGCACGCGCGTGTTGGCACCGGGCTGCATCAGATAGATCGCAGCGCCGCAACCCGCTTCATGGGTGTGCGCATTTTCAGGCATCCATTTTTCGTGCGTGCCCCAGCCGAGTTCGGACGGTTGCACGCCTTCCGACAGGAAGCCTTCGACCGACCACGTGTTGACGAACACATCCGGTTCTTTCGGTTTCTTGGATCGCTGGGTATCGCGCTCGGCGATGTGGATGCCTTTGACGCCGGCCTGGCGCATCAGGTCGGCCCATTCGGCTTTGCTCTTCGGCTTCGGCGCGTTGAGCTTGAGGTCGGACGCGACATTCAGCAGCGCCTGCTTGACGAAGAACGAAACCATGCCGGGATTGGCGCCGCAGCACGATACGGCCGTCGTCGAACCCGGAGGACGAGCCCTTTTGGCCGCGAGCGTATTCTCGCGCAGCGCGTAGTTCGAGCGCGCTTCCGGTCCCTTCGACGCATCGAAATAGAAGCCGAGCCACGGCTCGTTGACCGTGTCGATGTAGAGAGCGCCGAGTTCGCTACACAGCTCCATGATGTCGGTAGAGCCGGTATCGACTGAAAGATTGACGCAGAAACCCTGACCGCCGCCTTCGGTGAGCAGGGGCGTGAGCAGTTCGCGATAATTGTCCTTGGTCACTGCCTTCTGAATGAAGCGCACGTTCTGCTTTTCGCAATGCGCTTTGCGGCCTTCGTCCTTGGGATCGATCACCGTGACGCGCGATTTATCGTAATCAAGGTGGCGCTCGATCAGCGGCAGCGTGCCTTTGCCGATGGAGCCGAAGCCGACCATGACGATCGGGCCGCT
>JAFKKP010000239.1:0-3572 GCA_017305515.1 Hyphomicrobiales bacterium | reverse complement strand
GATGCGCGCGTACTTCTTTGACGACATCAAATTCTCCAGACTGTTCGGGAAGAGGGCGCGCGTAAATCTATCCAGCGCCGGATTTTCTGGTGTTTGGAAACGACAAAATGCCGATGAAATCAAGACCGGAAACGGCCTTTGACTGCCTTTCCGGCAGTCATTGCGCGGTCACACGACGTGATCGGGCTTTAGCGAGCAATGCACGTCGGGTGAGGTCTCGATTTGCAGCGTGGCGTGGCCGATCTTGAACCGGTGATTGAGTTCGTGGCAGGCCTCGACGAGGAACGCGTCGCCGGGATTTCCGCCGGGTGTCACCAGATGAGCGGTCAGCGCGGTCTCGGTCGTGCTCATCGGCCAGATGTGCAGATCGTGGATCGAGGCCACGCCGGGCAGGCTGCACAGATATGAGCGCACGGAGGCCGGATCGATCATCGACGGAACTGCGGCGAGCGACATCGCGGTGCTTTCGCGCAACAGGCCCCATGTGCCCCAGACGATGACGGCCACGATGACGAGGCTGAACGCCGGATCGAGCCACAGCAAGTCGGTGAGCATGATGCCGATTCCGGTCAGGACGACGCCGAACGAGAGTGCGGCGTCCGCGACCATGTGCAGATAAGCTCCGCGAATGTTGATGTCGTCCCGTCCGCCGGCGAACAGCCATGCGGTCGCGCCGTTGATGACGATGCCGATGGCGGCGACGACGATCACCGTCATGCTGGCGATCGGCTCGGGATGCATCAGCCGCTGGATTGCTTCGAGCAGAATCGCGCCCGAGGCGATCAGCAACAGGATCGCGTTCAGAAGCGCGGCAAGAATGGATGTGTTGCGAAGACCGTAAGTGAGGCGCGGCGTCGGCGGACGCTTCGACAGCACGGCGGCGATCCATGCGACGACGAGGCCGAGCACGTCCGAAAGATTGTGGCCGGCATCTGCTAACAGCGCCGTCGAATTCGACAGAAATCCGTAAGCCGCCTCGACCAGCACGAAGGTCATGTTCAGCGCCACGCCGATGGCGAAAGCGCGGCCGAAATCCTTCGGCGCGTGAACATGTCCCGCGTGGTCGTGATCGTGATGGGAGTGATCGTGATGCGAATGGCTGTGGCTCATGCCGCAACTTACCACTTGTCGCTGATGCAGGCGACCGCCGCATTATTGTCATGTCGATGATACTTTATAACGTAGCGTGTCTCGGGTGCCGGTGCCGGCACGCAGCGATTGCGGCGCGCCGGTCTCGGAATTTACGACGGACTACGGACTCTCTTCACGCTCAACGAGCGCCATCCGCCTGCCGGGGTTTGAAACTCGATGGTCTGTCCGGCAGACAGGCCAATGAGTGCGGCGCCGACCGGCGTCAGGACCGATATCTTGCCCGCGCCGACATCGGCGGCATCCGGGTACACCAGCGTCACTGTTCGCTCGTCGCCGCTGACGTCGTCGCCAAATGTGACTTCGGAGTGCATCGTCACACTTCGCATCGGCCGATCCGCGGGAACGATCTCGGCGCGGTCGATTTCACGAGCGAGGAATTCCGCCGTCTCCGGATATTTGTCCGCAGCCACCTCGGCGAGCCGTCGCAAGCGATTGGCGTCGCGTGCGCTGATGGCGATGGAGGGAAGCCGCATCTGCGATTCGTTCATCATATTTTTCACCATGAGTTGACCGCACGCCCGCTGGAGCGGGCGAGGGACGTCGTGGCACGCCTCATATCGGCGGGAATCCCCGTGTGTGCCGGATGCGATGGATTTGTCGAGGGATCGGTCGAACTGAAAATTATCCCGGACGGCACGAACACGCGCGTCCGTCCGGGTCACCTTCCTGCGATGAGGTGACCGGCGCGAAGCAGCAATCGGTTATTGCAAATATTCGACATGATGCGTTCAACGTAAGGTCGCTTGCACGGAAGTCAACATGCGGGCTGCGACATGTTAGCGCATTGGCCGATCAGGCTGTGCGCTTCTTCGCCGTGACTTCGATCTCGACCTTCATCTCCGGCTTGTAGAGCGCGGAGACGGCCACGATGGTCGCGGCGGGGCGAATGTCGCCGAAGGTCTCGCCGCAGACGGCGAACACGGCGTCGAAATCCTTCGCATCGGTGACGTAATAGGTCGCACGCACGACATCGGCCATGTCGAAGCTGCCGTCCTTCAGTGCCGCCGCGATGATCTTGAAGCAGTTGCGCGTCTGCTCGGCCACGTCGGCCGGCATTGTTTTGGTGACTGGATCCGAACCCGTTGTGCCGGCGACGAAGCACATATCGCCCTCGACGACGGCGCGGCTGTAGCCTGCGATTTTCTCAAACGGCGATCCGGACGAAATCAGGCGGCGGGACATATTCAGACCTCATGACGGGCAATGCGGGAATTTCGGATGCCCGCATTGCCGTGTCCTGAAGCTGAAATCAAGCCATCGAAACGGCTGCGACCTTTGCCTTGGCGGCCGCGCGCTGACGCGGCTTGCGCGCGGTCATGCCCGTGGCGACGATCATGCCCCATGCGCCATCGAGCGCGCCCTCGCGCAGTTCAACAGCCAGGAGGCGCTCGCGCTCGAACGGGCCGGGCAGCGACAGGTCGCCGGTCCTGGCGGCGGTGAAGCCAAAACGCTCATAGTAGGCGGCGTCACCGCGCAGAATGATCGCCGCATGGCCCCGCGCTTTCGCTGAGGCCAAGGCGTGATTCATCAGCGCAGCCCCGATGCCGAGCGAGCGGAAGGCGCGATCGACAGCGAGCGGCCCAAGCACGAGGGCCGGAACGCCGCCTGCATTGACGTGCCACAGGCGCACAGTGCCGACCACGCGGCCGTTGCGGGTCGCGGTGAACGCCAGGCCTTCCGCCGGCGCGCGGCCTTCACGCAGACGCTGGCAGGTGCGGGCATGGCGGTTTATGCCGAAGCTCGCGTCGAGCAACGCTTCGCGCGCGGCGACGTCGGAGGTGCGCTCGGCGCGGATCGCAAATGGTGCTTTGTTCTGGCAGGCGATGGTCTTCAAAGTCTTCATGGGCGTTCAATCCCCACTTCCTGACTGAGGAAGTGTTGTCATTCCAACCGGACGGTGACGGGGTGGGAGCCGGCGCACCGGCTCCCGGTTTTCTTAAATGTGATACGTCTTCAAAGGCGGAATGCCGTTGAAGGCCACCGACGAGTAGGTCGAAGTATACGCACCCGTGCCTTCGATCAGCAGCTTGTCGCCGATCTCGAGCGTAACTGGCAGCGGATACGGAGACTTCTCGTACAGCACGTCGGCCGAGTCGCAGGTCGGGCCGGCGAGAATACACGGGGTCATCTCCGCGCCGTCATGCGGCGTCTTGATCGCATAACGGATCGACTCGTCCATCGTCTCGGCGAGACCGCCGAACTTGCCGATGTCGAGATACACCCAGCGCGCATCGTCCTCGTCGCTCTTCTTGGAGATGAGCACGACTTCGGTTTCGATGATGCCCGCATTGCCGACCATGCCGCGGCCCGGCTCGATGATCGTTTCCGGAATCTGGTTGCCAAAATGCTTGCGAAGCGCACGGAAGATCGACCGGCCGTACTGCACGACCGGAGGAACGTCCTTGAGATACTTCGTCGGG
>JAFKKP010000238.1 GCA_017305515.1 Hyphomicrobiales bacterium | reverse complement strand
CATCCAGACATATGGAATAATCGCCGCAATGCGTGCCGGACGCGTGAATATCCGCCGCGCGCTCATCGGTCGAGCACCACGACGTCTTCCGGCGCAAACGAAATCGCGACCCGCTGCCCCGCCGAAAGCAAATCCGCAGACGTCCGCATCGCATTCGCCATTGTTACGCGCAGCGTTGCGCCCGAAGACAATTTCACCTTGCAGACCGACGTGCCGCCGAGAAATCCGACATCGGCCAGTTCCGCGTCGAACGTGTTGTCTTGCTTGGATGCCGATTGAGCAGACTGCGTCAGTCGGATTTTTTCCGGACGGATTGCAAGGCAAACATCCGTGGCGCCTGCGGGTGCCTGAACGGCGATGACGTTTCCAAATCCATGGGCGGCGACAAGGATGCGACCCGCTTCGCGTGAAACGATTTTGCCCTCGATGAGGTTGATGTCGCCGACGAAGCCAGCGAGCCACCGCGAGTTCGGCGTCTCGTAAAGCTCGCGCGGCGTTGCGACCTGTACGAGCTTTCCCTTGTCCATTACGCCAATGCGGTCTGCGACCGTCATTGCCTCGCCCTGATCGTGAGTGACGATGATGAACGTCATGCCGAGTCTCTGCTGCACGTCCATCAATTCATCCTGCGTAATTTCACGCAGCTTCTTGTCGAGCGCAGCGAGCGGCTCATCGAGCAACAGCATTTGCGGACGCCGCGCCAGCGATCTGGCCAAAGCTACGCGCTGACGCTGCCCGCCGGACAACTGATCCGGCTTGCGGGACTCGAGCCCTTCAAGACGAACGAGCGCGATCATCTCTTTCACGCGCATTTCGATGTCCGCCTTCGGCATATCCATGCGCTTCAGGCCGAACGCGATATTTCCTGCGACCGTGAGATGCGGGAACAGCGCGTAATTCTGAAACATCATATTGATCGGCCGCAGATGCGGCGGCACCTGCGCGATGTCTTCACCGTTCAAGAATATGGAGCCCTCGTTCGGCGTTTCGAATCCGGCGAGCATACGAAGCAATGTCGTCTTGCCGCATCCGCTGGGCCCAAGCAGCGCAAAGAATTCACCTTTGGCAATGTCGAGCGTCAGCGCATCGACCGCGGTGAAGCCGCCGAAACGCTTGATGACGGAAGCAATCCGCAATAGCGGCTCTGCGAGCGATACCGGGTTCATGCTGCTTCCGCCGTTGTTTGCGCCATGTATGCAGACAATGCCTCACGGTCCTTGGCCGGCATCGTCAGGCCCAATTTTGACCGTCGCCAAAGAATATCTTCGGGAAAGCGCGCCCATTCATGTTTCATCAAATACTGAACTTCGGCGCCTGTGAGGTCTTCGCCGAATTTCGGACCGAGATCGGACATGACCTTTGCATCGCCGAGAATCACTTCGATCCGCGTTCCGTAGGCTGCAATGAGACGCTGCGCATGACGGCCGCCAAGGAAAGGCCAGCGCCGCCACGCGCGCTCGGCCTCAGCGTCGAATTGGGAGTAGCTGAAGTCCCCGCCCGGCAGCACAGCGTCCGCCGTCCAAGCCGACTTCGTCTCGAAAAACGGAGATAGCCGCGTCATCGCAACTTCCGCGCGGCGCCGCGCCGTCGTCGTCGTGCCCCCGAACATCGTCAGCAACGGCGCTTCGCCGAACTTACGGCTGAGGTTGAGATAGCCGTCACGCCTCCACCGTGTCTCCATAGGCCCATCCACCTGCACATTCGGACCCGCCATCGCGTGAACCACATCCGCAGGTTCGATGCGCTCACGGAAATAGCGGTTCGCGGCCTTGCAAAGATAGATTACGTCTTCGGCGGCGACAGATACGGTATCGGGATCGCCGGAATATTTCTGTTCAGCCGACCCGATCAGCGTGAAATCCCGCTCGTAAGGGATGGCGTAAATCATCCGCTTGTCGTCGTTCTGAAGCGCATAGACGTTGTTGTGATCGTACAGGCGCTTCACCACGATCTGGCTGACGCGCGTCAGGCTGGCTTGAACAGCCGGCAAATGCAACACCGTGTCGGCAACACGGCTGCTCCACGCGCCGACTGCGCTAACCAGGGCACGCGATGTGACGATTTCGCGATTGCCGCGATCGATAACGGCGAGCTTCCACACGTCGGAACGATCGGCCCTCGCGCAACGCGCACCGGTGCGTATCGTTGCTCCACGATCGGCCGCATCGCGCGCGGTGAGAACAACAAGCCGATTTTCATCGACCATGCAGTCCGAATACTCGAACGCCACGCCGAACGCGCGCTTCAACGGATGACCCATCTCGTGGACCGTCATGTCGAGCGTTTCAGACCGCGAGAGTGCGCCATCGGGCGCAAGAGTGTCATACACATACAGCCCCGCCTTCAACATCGCCGGCGGGCGTTCGGACTCGTGAACCGGAAGCACGAACCGTGCAGGCCGCACAAGATGCGGCGCCGAACGCAGTCCGACAGCGCGTTCGGTCAGTGCACGCCGCACGCGCAACGCAGCACCCTGCTCCAGATCGGCAAAATTGCCGTGCATAAGATGAGACGACGATGCCGCCGCGCCGCAGCCAAGATCATTCTGCTCGATCAGAATGACCCGCAGCCCACGGCCCGCAGCATCGCGCGCGACGCTTGCGCCGTTCAGGCCTCCACCGATGATCGCTATGTCGAAATCGGACATGACAAAATCATCTTCGACGGCAGCGGCCGCAAGTCAAGGATTTCGGAAATTCGGAAAGCGGCGGGATTATCAGCCGGTCAAACGCGACGTTTCGGCAGGCACAATCGCGGCGCGGCCGATATAGGACGCGTATTGATGGATCAAACCGGGCTTGCCGGTTAAATATCCCTGAATCGTCCGGCAATCGATCTGGCGCAGAAAATCCAGTTGCTCCTGAGTCTCGACGCCTTCGGCGACGATCAGGATGTTGAGGCCCTCGCCGAGGCCGACAATCGCGCGGATGATCGCTGCCGACTGCGGATTACGTCCGAGATTCATCACAAAGGTTCGATCGATCTTGATTTTGTCGAATGGGAACGCTTGCAAGTAAGTGAGCGAGGAGTAACCGCTGCCGAAATCGTCCATCGCGATGTGAACGCCGAGCGCCTTGAGCCGCCGAAGGAGCGCCAGACCACGATCCATATCGTCGATCAGCACACCTTCGGTAATTTCGAGTTCGAGGCGGTGCGCCGAAAGACCGGTCTCCAGCAGGATCGAATGGACAAGCGCCACCACGTCGCTATGCATGAACTGTGCAGGCGACAGGTTAACTGCAACCTGAAGCGGTTTCGGCCAGGACGCAGCCTCGCGGCAAGCTTCACGCAGGATCCACTCGCCCATTTCGACGATCAGGCCGCTTTCTTCCGCAAGTGGAATGAACTCGCCGGGCGATATGTTTCCGCGAACTGGATGGGTCCAGCGCGCGAGCGCCTCGAACCCGATTGCTTCGCGGCTGCCGTCCTTGCCGACGAGAATCTGAGGCTGATAGTGAAGCGACAGTTCCCCGTTGCGGATCGCGGCCGACAAGTCCTGATGCAATGCGCGGCGGTCGCGAACCTTCTGATCCATTTCCGCTTCGTAGAAGCTCACCGAGCCGCGCGACTTCGCCTTGGCG
>JAFKKP010000237.1 GCA_017305515.1 Hyphomicrobiales bacterium | reverse complement strand
GGAAGCGATGATCGATCTCGTTCAGCGCGAGAGCGATAGTCACGGCCGCAAGGTCTCATTGGTCGGCTGGTCGCTCGGTGGCCTCTACGCGCGGCAGCTTGCGAAGATGATGCCGAAGCGCGTGCGCTCGGTGATCACTTTGGGAAGCCCGTTCGCGGGCAGTCCGAAATCGACCAACGCGTGGCGCGTTTATGAAGCGGTCAGCGGCAAGCGTTCCGATCACGAAGAGCCGAGCTTCGGCGGCAACATGGCGCGAACGCCGCCGGTGCCGACGACGGCGATCTTCAGCCGCACCGATGGAATTTGCGCGTGGCAAAGCTGCATGGAAAAGCCGAGCAAGCGTGCCGAGAACATCGAAGTATTTGGCAGCCATTGCGGCATGGGCCATCATCCCGCAGTTGTTTACGCTGTTGCGGACCGTCTCGCACAGGCGGAAGGGCAGTGGAAGCCGTTCGAGCGCACCGGCTGGCGCAGCGTCGTGTTTCCCGATCCGGCGAGATAAGACGAAAAACCGAGAGTTCGTCATGGCCGGATTTATTCCGGCCATCTCGATTCTTAAGGCACCGTGCTCAGTTTGTCGGGATCACCGGGACAAAGCCCGGTGATGACAATGAATAAATTACTTCTTCCCGCGCAGCTTCCCGACCACGCCGGTCGGAAAGAAATACACGCTGGCGATAAATAACAATCCGAGCCACAGCAGCCAGCGATCCGGGTGCAGCAAATTCGGCAGCACCGGAATGCCGATTGCGGCGGTCGCTTTCGACGCCGTGCCCATCAGCGCCTGCAAATAGTTTTGGGCGAGAATGAAGATCGTCGCGCCGATGATCGCGCCGTACATCGTGCCCATGCCGCCGATCACGACCATCAGGAGAATATCGATCATGATCGCGAACGACAGCGACGTGTCGGGCCCCGCATAGCGCAGCCACAGCGCGTTGAGAATTCCCGCCGCCGCCGCGACCAATGCGGCGATCACATTCGCCCATGTCAGATGAAACACGGTGCGATAGCCCAGTGCTTCGGCACGAAAGCGATTTTCGCGCACGGCCTGAAGCACGCGGCCGAACGGCGAATTCACGATCCGCAACAGCGCGAGGATCATCGCCGCCGACGCGACAAACACGATGTAATAAGTCAGCGTGCGGCCGTTGATCTCGAAGCCCGCGATATTTCCGAACACCGTTCCGGGGCGAAGCAGTTCAGGCAACTGGAAGCTGCGGCCGTCATCGCCGCCAGTCAGCCATGACAGTTGCGAGGCCAGCACCAGAAATGCGGAGGCGACCGCAAGCGTAATCATCGCAAAGAAGATCGCCTGCACGCGCAGCGAGAACAATCCGATGCCGAGCGCGAGCAATGCTGCGAGTGGCAATCCAATCGCGATCCCCGCTGCAACACCGCTCCATGTCGGCCCCATCGCGTAGAGCGCGATTGCAATGGCGTAAGAGCCGATGCCGTAGAACATCGTGTGCGCGAACGACACCGTGCCCGTATAGCCGAGCAACAGATCGTAGGACGCCACGAGGGCCGCGAAGATGCAGATTTTGGTCGCGACGTTCATCGCCTTGGCGCCGGGAAACAGGAACGGCGCAAGCGCCAGCACCGCCACGATGACGACGAGGATCAGAGTGAGCGCGCGGCTGCGCGGCGGATCGCCGGAGAGGATCATCATCGATTTGTCACCGGATAGAGACCGCGCGGCCGCCACATCAGGATCAGCACCATCAGGAGAATGTTGGAGATCAGCGCCAGCTTCGGCACCAGGAAGCCGCCGTAGTTCGCCACCATCGCAACGAGAATCGCGCCGATGAAGCAGCCGCCGATGGAGCCGAGGCCGCCGATGATGATGACGATGAACACCAGCACCAGAAGATCGCCGCCCATCGAGGCGTGAATTTCCTCGCGATATAATCCCCACATGATGCCGCCGAGACCGGCGAGCGCGGAGCCTGCCATGAACACGCCGAGGAACAGCCGCTTGATCTTGTAGCCGAGCGCCTCGACCATTTCGCGGTTCTCGACGCCGGCGCGGATTAGCAGGCCGATTTTGGTGCGGTTGAGAATCAGCATGATGATCGCGAACACGACGAGGCCGACGACGGTGGCGAGCACGCGATATTTGGCAATCGCGATGTCTCCGAGAATGAACGAGCCGCGCAGCGACGAGGGTAGCGGCAGCGGAATGCGCTCCGGTCCCCACAATGCGAACAGCGCCTGTTCGGCGACGATCAATCCGCCCATCGTGATGAGGATTTGCTTGAGATGGTTTCCATAGACGGGAAGGATCAGCACGCGCTCGAACACGAGGCCGAGCGCGCCGGATACCGCCATCGACAAGAGTGCTGCGGGCGCAAGCGCCGCGAGATTGAGCATCAGCGAATCCGCCTGCACATAGGACGCCATCGGCACCAGCACGAGCGTCGCCACATACGCGCCGACCGCAATGAACGCGCCGTGGCCGAAATTGAGGACGTCCATCAGGCCGAACACCAGCGTCAGTCCCGACGCCATGATGAAGATCATCATGCCCATCGCGAGCGATGCTACGGTGAGCGTCACCCATGTCGATGGCGAGCCGATCAGCGGCATCATCGCGAGTGCCAGCGCAACCGGCAGCAGCAACGGAATCCAGTCGCTCTTGGCTTGCGGCAATGGTTCGGCGGATGTGAGCGCCGGAGTCGTATCGGTCATTGATGCGCCTCCAGACTCAAACCCAGCAGCCGTTCCTGCAACGCCGTGTCTTTCGCAAGGTCGCTCATCGCGCCGCGATGTACGATCTTGCCGTTGTCCATCACGAGCACGCTGTCACCCAATTCCTGCGCGACGCGGAAATTCTGTTCGACCAGCAAGATCGTCGCGCCGCGCTTGCGGATTTCGGCGAGACATTCGATCAGGTTCATCACGATGGCGGGCGCGAGACCTTTTGTGGGCTCGTCGATCAGCAGCAGTTTGCGCGGTTCGACGATAGCGCGTGCAATCGACAGCATCTGCTTTTGTCCGCCGGACAGCGATCCCGCGCGCGACAGCCAGAAGCGTTTCATCGCAGGGAAGAATCCGAAAATCCATTCGAGGCGCTGCGTGTCGAGCGGGCCGTTGCGCGCGGCGAGCACGAGATTTTCCTTGATGGTCAGGTCTGAAAACACCGACATGGTTTCCGGCACATAGCCGACGCCGAGGCCTGCGATCTCTGGCGTCGATTTTTTCTCGGTGCGTTCGCCGCCCAGCGTAATCGTGCCGGAGGAGGGCGGCGACAGGCCCATGATGGTGCGCAGCGTCGTTGTCTTGCCCGCGCCGTTGCGGCCGAGCAGCATCGTCGTCTGGCCTTCCGGCACCGAAAAATCGACGCCATGCAGGATGTGGTACTGCGCGATGTGCGTATGAACGGCTTCGAGTTTGAGAACGTCACTCATGCCGCGCTCTTTCCGGGCGCGATGCCGAGATAGGCTTCCTGCACGATAGGCGAGGCGATCACTTCCGCAGGCTTGCCGTCGGCAACGAGCTGTCCGTTGTGTAGCACGATGATGCGGTCGGCGAGCGAGCGGACTACGTCCATCTTGTGCTCGACGAGCAGAATGATCTTCGACGTATCTTTCTTCAGTCGCGCGATCAGATCGAGCACGACCG
>JAFKKP010000236.1 GCA_017305515.1 Hyphomicrobiales bacterium | reverse complement strand
CATTCAGCCCGGAATGGCATAAAAGCGCGAGCGCAAGCCGTGTCGCAACCCCGCGCCACCCCACGCGGCCAATCTCTGAAACACGCCGAAACATTCGATCTCGCGACATCGTCAGAACGCCGATCATCGCTGGCGTCCTTCATTTTTTACACTGTTTAGATGGGGCGGATGCCGGGGGCAAATCGTTCCCCGCAGAAAAACCTGACCTGTGACAAAGTGCACTGAATTGTTATCGCGACATCCCGTATTTGCTTGACCGATCAAGGCGCTATGATGAAATGATCGGCGCATGGCCTCAATTGCAAGCAGAAAGCAACTGGCTGCCACGAGATTGCCGTCAGCGATGAGATTCTAGCGCCATGCCGAAGGTTTTTTCCGATCCGGAAGCGATCGTCGACGACATCATCCGCGACGTCGGCAAAAGGCTGGTCGTGGGATTGCCCCTCGGACTCGGCAAGGCCAATCACATTATCAATGCGCTGTTTCGTCGCGCCGCAGCCGATCCGTCGATTCACCTGACGATTTTTACCGCTCTCACCCTTGAGAAACCTCAGCCGCGCACCGATCTCGAACGGCGTTTCATCGGGCCGGTGATCGATCGCCTGTTCGGCGGATTTCCCGATCTCGAATACGCCAAGGCGATCCACCGCAGAACGTTGCCGCCGAATATCGAGGTGATCGAGTTCTTTTTTCTCGCAGGGCAATGGCTCGGAAATTCATACGCGCAAGAGCGTTACATCTCGGCAAATTATACCCACGCCTCGTCTTACCTCATGACGCGCGGCGTCAACGTCATCGCACAGCTTGTCGCCAAGCGCGTCGTTGATGGTAAGACGCGTTACAGCCTGAGCAGCAATACCGACACCACGCTCGATTTCATGCAGGCGCGCAAGGCAGGCAAGACCGATTTCAAAATGATCGCCGAGGTCAATTCGGAAATGCCGTTCATGCCGGGCGAGGGTGACTTGTCCGGCGATGAATTCCACGCCGTGCTCGATAGTCCAGATTGCGATTTTCCTCTGTTCGCGCCGCCTTCGGAGCCGGTCAGCGACACCAAATATGCGATGGGACTTCATGCGGCCGGTCTGGTGCGCGATGGCGGCACCTTGCAGATCGGCATTGGACAGGTCGGAGACTCTCTCGCGCAAAGTCTGATCGTGCGACATCGCGACAGCAAAGCGTATCTCGACATCATGTCGCGCCTTGCGCCGGGAACCGTGCCGCTCGAAAGCGGGCCTTTCACAAAAGGGCTCTACGGTGTCAGCGAAATGTTTTTCGAGGCGTTTGTCGGTTTGATCGAGGCGGGCGTTCTGAAACGCGAAGTCGATGGCGCGGTGTTGCACGGCGCATTCTTTCTGGGTCCAAAATCGTTCTATCGCGCGCTGCGCGAAATGGACGCAAAGGACCTCGCGCGAATCCGGATGGTGGCGGTGTCCTTCACCAATCAGGTCTACGGCAACGAAGAGGCAAAACGCCGCGCTCGCATCGATGCACGGTTCGTCAACAATGCGATGATGGCGACGCTGATGGGCGCAGTCGTCTCGGACGGACTCGAGAACGGGCAGGTCGTCAGCGGCGTCGGCGGGCAATATAACTTTGTGGCGCAGGCGTTTGCGCTTGAGGGCGCGCGCTCGATTCTCACGCTTGAATCGGCGCGTGGCACCGGCAGAAAAGCATCGTCGAACATTCGCTGGTCCTACGGTCACACCACGATCCCGCGCCATCTGCGCGATGTGATCGTGACCGAATACGGCGTCGCCGACCTGCGCGGAAAATGCGACGAGGATGTGATCGCTGCCATGCTGTCGGTTGCGGATTCGCGTTTTCAGAATGATCTGATGAAACAGGCGAAGGACGCGGGCAAGCTGCCGAAAACCTACGAAATCCCGGCGGCGCGTCGTGAAAATTATCCTGAGCGCATCGTCGCAGCACTCAAGCCTGCACGCGACTCCGGTCTGTTGCCGTCATTTCCGTTCGGTACGGATTTTACGGAAGTCGAGCAGCGGCTGATTCCGGCGTTGCTTGCTGTGAAAAACGCCGCCGCGAATCCACTGGATTTGGTCCCGCTTGCATGGCGCGGTTTGGTTTCGCAACCTGACGCCAAGACGAACGAAGCTCTCGCGCGGCTGCAACTCGATGCGCCGAAGTCTCTGTCAGACCGGCTCTACCGCGCGCTCGTCAGCGGCGCTCTCAGCGGTTCTTGAAGTTCGGCTTCCGCTTTTCGACGAAAGCCGCCATGCCCTCAACCTTGTCTTCAAGTCCGAAGGTTGCGTGAAACAGGTCGCCTTCGAGGTCCATGCCTTGCGCGAGCGTCGTCTCGAACACGCGGTTGACGGCATTTTTCGCCATCGCCGCCACGGGCTGCGACATCGACGCGATTTTTTCCGCAATCGCCATCACTTCTTCCATTAGCTTGTCGGCGGGAAAAACCCGGCTGACGAGACCTGAGCGTTCTGCTTCGGCTGCGTCCATCGTCCGGCCGGTGAGGCACAGATCCATCGCCTTCGATTTACCGACCGCGCGCGTGAGCCGCTGCGTTCCGCCAAGGCCGGGAATGGTGCCGAGCGTAATTTCGGGCTGGCCGAATTTAGCGGTGTTCGATGCAATAATGATGTCGCACATCATCGCAAGTTCGCAGCCGCCGCCGAGCGCATAACCGCTGACAGCTGCGATCGTCGGCTTCTTGCAGGTCGCGACGCGGTCGCCGCCGATGTCCATGAAATCCTGGCTGTACATGTCCATGAATTTCTTGGGCTGCATTTCCTTGATGTCGGCGCCTGCGGCGAAAGCTTTCTCGTTGCCTGTGATGACGATGCATCCGATGGCCTTATCCGATTCAAGCGCGTCCACCGCCCTCGCGATTTCGCCGAATACGCCGAATGACAGCGCGTTGAGGATTTTCGGACGATTGATCTGAATGACGCCGACCGCGCCCTTTTTCTCAACAAGGATGTGTTCAAATGCCGCCATGGTCCGCTCCCGGATTCGACGCGGGCAATAGTGCCTCGGCGCACGTGGCGGCAATGTGCCTTCTGGCGATGGCGTTCGCAAGATGCGGCAAAAAACCCCGCCGAAGGCGGGGTTTTGGAGAATCGTCGTGCCCGCTTTGCGTCAAGCAATGAAGAGGCGTGCGGCGGAAGCCAGCGTCAGCAGGCTGCCTAAGGCAACGAAGATTTTTCCGATCAGCGAGGTGCTGCTCCACGGCGTGCTGTCGTCGCTTCTGAATACATGCCGCTCGCCCGAAGGTACGGCCTTGACGATCCGGCCGGCCGGCGTCAGCTCTGCCAGGTGATCGGCGTCGTACCCGACGCGGTCTACAGCAACCTCCACGACCCCATCCTGCCCGTCGCCTACGTACCCTTCCGCCAACTCGACGAAAAAGGAGCCGTCAACCCGGCGGAAGGAGGCACTTTCCTCCTCCGCACCTCCGGCATCCAGCCGCTCTCTCTTTCGCTCACACTCCGCCGCCTGATCGCGCAGACCAATCCCGCCTACCGCGTCACCAACCTGCAAACCGAACAGGAACTCGTCGACAACCAGGCCCTCCGCGAGCGTCTCCTGGCGCTGCTGGCATTGTTCTTCGCCACCATCGCGCTTCTGCTCGCCGCCATCGGCCTCTACGGAGT
>JAFKKP010000235.1 GCA_017305515.1 Hyphomicrobiales bacterium | reverse complement strand
GGACTGCGCGTTTCGGAACTGGTTGCGCTTCCATTGTCGGCGTCGCGACGCGATGCACGAATGATCGTCGTGCGCGGCAAGGGCAACAAGGAACGGCTCGTGCCGCTGAACGAAGCATCGAAGCAGGCGATGGCGGACTATCTCGCCGCGCTCGATGACGCCGGCAAAGAAAGGAATAAAGCCGCACAAACGAAGTGGCTGTTTCCATCCTCCGGCGAAAGCGGGCATCTGACGCGGCAGCATTTCGCGCGCGACCTGAAAGAACTTGCGCAGTCCGTCGGCATCGCGCCGCACCTCGTCAGCCCACACATCCTTCGCCATGCATTCGCATCGCATCTGCTGCACAATGGTGCCGATCTGCGTATCGTGCAGACTTTGCTTGGCCACACCGACATTTCTACAACCCAGATTTATACGCATATTGTTGAGGAGCGATTGAAAAGCCTGGTCCGCGATCTGCATCCGCTGGCGGACAAGTGAGGTCTGGTAAAAGCCCGCAAAATCAGTGCTTTTACCCCACTCGCTTGACTCAAGGGCGCTTCTTGACTTGAAAGACAATGAAAGCCCGTCCCGTTCGCCCTTCGCACGAAGCGCGTGACCCCTTATATGAGTGCCATGCCGGATTCGATGCGAAGCTATCTTGATTTTGAAAAGTCGGTCGCCGAGCTTGATTCAAAGGTCGATGAATTGCGTGCGCTCGCGGCAACCGGCAGCGACATCGGCGAGGAAGTTTCCCGAATCGAGGACAAAGCGAAAGCTGCGCTCGACGAACTTTATGCCAATCTGACGCCGTGGCAGAAGACCCAAGTCGCGCGACATCCGCTGCGCCCGCACTGCGTCGACTATGTCAAAGGTCTCATCGCCGAGTTTACCCCGCTCGCCGGCGACAGAAAATTCGGCGATGACGAAGCGTTGATCGGCGGATTCGGCCGCTTTCGCGGCGAAAGCATCTGCGTGATCGGTCAGGAAAAAGGTTCGACCACCGAAACCCGTCTCAAGCATAATTTCGGCATGGCGAAACCTGAGGGTTATCGCAAGGCAGTGCGCCTGATGGAAATGGCGGACCGTTTCGAGATTCCGGTTCTGTCACTGGTGGACACGGCGGGCGCATATCCCGGAATCGGCGCGGAAGAACGCGGTCAGGCCGAAGCCATTGCACGCTCCACCGACGCCTGCCTCAATCTTACTGTGCCCAATGTCGCGGTGATTATTGGCGAAGGCGGATCGGGTGGCGCGATTGCGATTGCGACCGCCAACCGCGTGCTGATGCTGGAGCATGCCGTCT
This sequence comes from Hyphomicrobiales bacterium, assembly GCA_017305515.1. Lineage (GTDB taxonomy): Bacteria > Pseudomonadota > Alphaproteobacteria > Rhizobiales > Xanthobacteraceae > Afipia. Next base: position 2,348 of record JAFKKP010000235.1, on the reverse strand, counting down.
ACAGCGTGATCTCGCCGGAAGGCGCAGCGTCGATCCTGTGGCGCGACGCAGCCAAGGCGCAGGAAGCCGCGACCAACCTCAAGATCACCGCGCAGGATCTTCATCGCTTCGGTGTGGTCGATTCCATCCTGAAGGAACCCGCCGGCGGCGCGCATCGCGATCCGGACGCCATGATCGCCTCAACCGGCAATGCGATCGCGCAGGCGCTCAACGACATGCGCAGCCTCGATCCGTCGGCGATCCGCAACCAGCGGCGTCAGAAATTTCTGGATATCGGCCGCAGGCTCGGCTGAGCACCCGCGCAGACAATCTGCGCTGAATTCCCGATAGGCATCGCCATGCGCGAATGCGTCGCCAAAGTTCCGCGATTCACATCGTGGCTTTTTCCCGGCAACATTCGCATGTCCTTGGATTGCATGCACAATCCGGCTTTACAGCACGTTCACCAACAACTGAGGCTAGGCGCTCCCGGAGGCCCGTTCAGGTTGCGGCTGGACCCCCTTTAAGGATAATAATTGCTCAATCGTTTGAGGCCGCTAACCGCTAAAAATCATCGGAGTTTGGGGTTGGCCATCCGCCGTGGAGTTTCATGTTGATCCGCAGAGCGCACATGCGCGCGCTGGCGACGTCGGCTGCGCTTGCGGCCGGCGTTTTGCTGGCCGGGTGCAACGCCGAGCAGATGGGCATGGTCGGCGATAAGGCCACGCGACCGATACCGGACAAGCTGCTGGCTGAGATCGAAGCCAAGAACATGGACAAGGGATCACCGATGCTGGTCCGCGTGTTCAAGCAGGAATCCGAACTCGAAGTCTGGAAGCAGGATCGCACCGGCCGTTTCGCGCTGCTGAAGACTTATCCGATCTGCCGCTGGTCGGGCGATCTCGGCCCGAAGGTCAAGGAAGGCGACCGTCAGGCGCCGGAAGGCTTCTATTCGATCGGACCCGGACAGATGAATCCGAACTCCGGATATTATTTATCGTTCAACACCGGCTTCCCCAATGCCTACGATCGCGCATGGGGCCGCACCGGCGCGCAATTGATGGTGCATGGCGACTGCTCGTCGCGAGGCTGTTACGCGATGACCGACGAACAGATTTCCGAGATCTATTCGCTCGGACGCGAGTCGTTCTTCGGCGGTCAGACCGCGTTCCAGTTTCAGGCTTATCCCTTCCGCATGACGCCGCAAAATTTCGCGCGTTATCGCAGCAATCCGAACATTGCGTTCTGGAAAATGCTCAAGGAAGGCAACGATGCCTTTGAAGTCACCAAACAGGAAGTGAAGGTAAACTTCTGCGAGAAGAAGTATGTGTTCGACGCCGAGCGTGCGCCGGGCGCGACGCGCGATCCGGTGTTCAGCGCATCCGCGAAATGTCCACCCTATACAATGCCGGAAGATGTTGCCCAGGCGGTTGAAGAGAAAAAACGCAGCGACGAACTCAAGACGGCGCAACTCGTCACCGGCGGAGCGGCCCCTGCGCGTTCGCGCGCCGGTATCGACGGCGGCATGCATCCGGTATTCGCCTCGAAACTGCCCGACGGTAATGCGGCGATCGACAAGGACGTGACGGACTACACGATTTCTGCAAATTCAAGCGCGCCGGGCACCGTTCCCGGCCATGCGACGCTGCCGCTTCCGAAGGACAAGGACGGCAACGTAACAACCGTTGCATCGTTCTCGCCGGATACCAATGCGCCGGTCGCAACTGCCGCAGCACAGCGCACGACGACGAGCACGGCTGTGGCAAACGCCAATGCCAGCGCGAGCGACAAGGATACGGCATCATCCGGCAGCTTTTTCAGCAAACTGAAAGAGTCGATGGGGTTCAAGGGCTCGGAAACGAAGCAGGCTGAGGCTACGCCGGAACCCGCGAAGCCTGCTCCGAAAGCAAAATCGAGCGAGCCGAAGGGCGGCAAGTCGTCGATCGAGAAATCGAACGATCCCTCGCAGACAAAAGCCGCTGAAACAAAGAGCACGCCTGCGCGCGTCATCGCGCTCGATGGCAAACAGAACCAGACACAGGCCAAGAGCGACAACAGCGGCAGCGTGTTCCCGACGCCAGTCGCACCGGCGACATCGACCGCCTCGGCGCAACCTTCGATGTCGGGCTCGGCACCGACCGTCTCCGGCAATGCTTTCGACAATCGCTGGTCGCTGCGCAACTGACGCGGGCCGCAGATAGCGGGCGAGAAAAAAGCCGGTCCCTGCGGCCGGCCTTTCTTTTTTTCTGACGCCCTGATCTAAGCGTACTTGCCGTGGCAGTGCTTGTATTTTTTTCCTGAACCGCAGGGACAATCCTCGTTGCGGCCGATCTTGCCCCACGTCGCGGGATTGTTCGGGTCGCGATCGG
>JAFKKP010000234.1 GCA_017305515.1 Hyphomicrobiales bacterium | reverse complement strand
ATGTTTATCTCGCACGATCTGCGGGTCGTTGCCTCGCTGGCGAGCAACCTGATCGTCATGCGCCACGGCAAGATCGTCGAGCAGGGCGCGGCCGCCGATCTGTTCAAAAACCCGAAAACCGATTACACGCGGGCGCTCTTTGCGGCCGCCTTCAATATTGAGGCGGCGCCAACAGGCTCGGCAGCGTAATAAAATTAGCCTGTTTTCAGGTTCCGATTAAGCTGGGAGTGTGGCTTGACGGTAACATGCTCCGGACTTCACCCGGTGCTAGCGTACCTGTGGAAATTCCTGAAATTATTGGGTGGGGAATGGGCAAGCACTTTGTTGTTGCGTCCGCAGCAGTTGCTGGTGTGGCGATCATTCAGATTTCAGATGCCAACGCGCAGGATAGTCGTGACGCTCTGCGTCGTTTGGCAAGGCAGGACTCAGCATATAGCTGGGGCGGTTTTTACCTCGGTGCCGAAGTCGGCGGCTCATGGCAGAAAATCGACTATTCCGGCGGCTTCCTCGGCAGTACCTCGCCTTCCGCGCTTTCGGGAGGAGGCTATGCCGGTTTTAATTACAACTTCCGCAGCGGTCTCGTGCTCGGCATCGAGGGCAAGTTCGGTGCGACCAATGTCGACAGCACCGTGATCAATGGCGTTGCTCTCAATACAACGACCGATTGGTACGGAACGCTCGGCGGCAGGGCCGGTTACGCCATTTCACCGAATGTTCTGGCTTACATCACCGGCGGCGGTGCCTGGACCAATCAGAACTTCAACTTTCCCATGCGGTCCGAATCGACGACCCGAAGCGGATATTTCGTCGGCGGCGGCATCGAGGGACGGTTGTGCAATGGCTGGACAGCCCGCGTGGAATACACTCATTCCGATTACGGCAGGTCGACCAACTTCGGCGACCTCTACACGGGTTTGACGGCGGATGCGATCAGGGTCGGCGTCTCCACGAATTTCGGCAAGCCGGGTGCACCGGTCGAATATGTGAAGGTCTGTAGCCTGTATGGTGCTGGATTTTTCTATATCCCGGGCACCGATACGGCTGTACGAGTTGGATCACGCTGAGCGCGATCGGTCAGATATTGAGGCCCACGATGCCGCAGGCGTTTGTCTGCGGCATTGTTTTTAGCCCTGACGTTTATGGATATGCTGGATGACCGGCAGACTTTTACCGCACGCGCATCTGTCACCTAATCCGAACGGGCGTGCGGCCAGTTCGACGATGTCGCCGGTCGCGTATCGAACGAGCGGCATGGCGTAGTTGTAGAACGGGGTGACGACGACTTGACCGGTGCCTCCGGGCGAAGTCGCGTGGCCGTTGTCATCGACGACCTCCACGATGCAGATCTCGCTTTGCATGTGATAGATGTCCGATGCCGGACACTGCAATGCGATGGGAGCGGCTTCCACTCGTCTGTATGTGTCTGCGATGCGCGAGCCGAGGTGCTCCCGGCACAGGTCGCGCGTTTGCGCTGTGACGATCTCGCCCTCTGTGAAGATGACCGTGAAGGTCGTTTTCAGTTCGGGGTTTTCGGCCGCGGCGGCCGCAAGCGCGTGTGCCTGGCTCGGTAGGGCCCTGAGGGCTGCAACTCCTGACTTGCCGAGCCATCGAAGCCGGTCCAACGCCGACATATCGGTGTCGGCGTACAGCAATGGGCCGCGCTGCAAGGCGAGCCACTTCGGCACCCACGTCGCTTCGCCATCACGGGTTATTTCAGGCAGCAGCGACGCCATCGCTTCATTCGCTTTGATCCCGAACCAGCGAAACAGCCGTGCTTCGATGCACGATTCCGATGCCAGTTGCAGCGTCGATTTGGACACGGTCATCGGCCGGCCGCTGGAGTGAAGCGCACTGCAATGAACGACCGCCCCATGCAGCGCATCGGTGTGACGGCTCAACAGCAGGTCGCGATTTGTCGCGACGTCGTCTTCCGTTGTCAGCGGAATGTCCTCCCAGCGATCCCAATCCACCGAACCGCCTTGCGAAAACAGCATTGAAAGACGGTCGCGGTAGAACGGTGATGTCTCGAAGGCGTGCCGAAGGAAAGGCTCGGCATTGGAGCGAATGATCTTCGTCAAACGCTTTGGAGCCAGCCGTTCGGTATCGGTGAGCCTGTTGTAGAATCGCAATTCCGCAGAATCTGCGAGAACGGTTTCGGCAACGGGTTGGGATAGATCGGGAGAAAGCGAGGTCTGTTCGGGGCGGTCGAGAACGACTGCCACAGCTTGATCGCTGTTCGCCTCCGCAGCTCGCGCTCTCAAATCCGCAAAGACCGGAATTGTGTCGCGCCGTTCAAGCGTCTGCAACAGCGCCTTCGCGTAGGTTTCGGCGTAGTGAAGCGGCTGATCCTGCCAGATACCGGTGCCAACGCCGCATGTGTTCATCTCGATGATTCTGAATTCGTCTCCGGAGCGCATCAGGTCGAAGCTGGTGTAGCCTGCTCCATGTCGCAGCAATGCCAGGCTCACCTTTGCGATGGCGCGATTCAAATTTTCCGGCGGCTCGAAAGAATAGGACTTCTGATCCGAAATGACCTGCCAATCTGGCAACGTCATATTGCGCGTCGGTAAAATCCAGGATCCGAGAATTTGCCCGTCGAAGGCGTCGATTTTGTAGGTCGCCGGATCCTCCGGCAGAAATTCCATGAAAAGATCGGTTCCAGATTTGAAATCGGCCGGAAAGGGCTTTCGGCTCTCCGCCAGCGGCCAAAGGAAAACGCCGTTGCGCCGCGACGACCAATCGTATTTCAGAACGGCGACGTCGCCCCATCCGCGTGAAGCTGCGGTCAGTTCTTCGTCGCTTGCCGGAGAGCAATAGCGCGCGACAGGACCGTTCTGCTCGGTGGCGACCTGAAGCCTTGTGAAGCGGTTCAGCGTCCGCTGACCGAGAATTCTTGTTTTCGACAATTCATCGCGGTCGGCGATCGGATCGGCTCCGACGACAAGATCGGCGCTGGCGAATTCTTTGCGCCATTGATCTGCGACGACCAGTTCGACACCGGAGCGTGCGAGCCGTGGCATCATTTCCGCAAACACGCGGTGGTGGGCCGGTCTGTGGCAATTGCAATCGACGATCACGACCTTCATAGGTCCGCCTGACGAGTATATTGAATTTACCTGCTTCCCAAATGGATCCGTTTGATACTGGTGACGTCGCCGGTATCCGATTTACGGATTCGCGCGACGGCGGCCTCGATGGGTTCGCATGCCACGCACATATCGGTCGCGTTGGCGTGGACCATCGTTCCGCCACCGCGCGCGATTGCGACGTGACCTTTCCAGAAAATCAGATCGCCGCGCTTCAGGTTGCCGAAGTCGCGGCTTTCGACGACGATCCCTTTCGATTTTTCCTGAAGATCGGATTCGCGCGGAATTGCGAAGCCTGCCGCATCCAGACAGACCTGCACCAGCCCCGAACAGTCGAGACCGAGGCTTGTTTTTCCGCCCCACAGATAGGGTGTGCCGACAAATTTTTCCGCCACCGAAACGAAATCGCTTTCCACATAATCGAGCGAAACAAGATGCATCGAATGGATAAACCGATTGTCCGGTGTGATCGCAAACGGCCCATCGTTGCGGACAATTGTCACGCGGCATCCGAGCGACAGCACATCGACCGGCGGCAGTTTTATCGAGGGTCCGGGAAACACAAGTATGTTTTTCTTTGATTGGCCCGAGCGCGCTTTCCGGGAGCCAGCCGACATAGCTATCGTTTTGCAACTGTCCCCAAGCCCAGCCTTCGGCGCGATCGTAGATCGTGACACGCTCGCCCTTGAGAGCTTCGGTATCGAGAGAGGCTTGATGCGAAGGCTGATGCCGAACCGCCGCACTGGCGGCGATCACTTCATGCTGCATGCCTTCGACAAAACGCGCAGCCTTCACCTTGCCTTCGAGAAATTTCGCGGCGAGGTCGGGCCGCGCGGGCGTGAGGCGCGGATCGGTTTTCAGATCATCCATAACGTGCACTCAGCAGTTTGTAGATCGCGCGTGCCGCCTGACATTCGCCGCCTTCCGGCCGCGCGGGTTTCGCCGCCGGTGTCCAGCCGTAGATGTCGACATGCAGCCAGGATTTTGCGTGCTCGACGAAGCGTTGGAGAAACAATGCGCAGGTGATCGATCCCGCAAAGGTGCCGGAGGGCGCATTGTTGAGATTGGCGACTTTCGAGTCGAGCCATGAATCGTAGGGCGGCCACAGCGGCATCCGCCACAGCGGATCGTTCTCGCCGCGCGCGCAATGCTCAACCTCGCCGGCGAGCTTGTCATCGCTGGTGTAAAACGGCGGCAGGTCGGGACCGAGTGCGACGCGCGCGGCCCCCGTGAGTGTGCCGAGATCGATCAGAAGGTCAGGCTTTTCCTCATCGGCGAGTGCTAGTGCATCCGCAAGGACCTATCGTCCTTCCGCATCGGTGTTTCCGATTTCCACTGTTACGCCTTTGCGCGAGGGGAAAATATCGAGCGGCCGGAACGCATTGCCAGCGACGGAGTTTTCAACCGCAGGGATCAGCACGCGCAGCCGCACTTTCAATTTGGCATCCATAATCATCTGGGCGAGTGCCAGCGCGTTGGCCGCACCGCCCATGTCCTTTTTCATGATGAGCATGCCGCTAGACGGCTTGAGATCGAGTCCGCCGGTATCGAAGCACACGCCCTTGCCGACCAGCGTCACTTTCGGATGCGAAGCGTTGCCCCACGAAAAATCGATCAGTCGTGGCGCGCGTGTCGAAGCACGGCCGACAGCGTGAATAAGCGGAAAATTCTGCGTGAGAAGATCGTCGCCGACGATGGTTGAATATTTGGCACCAAACTTCTCGGCCAGCGTTCTGGCCGCGATTGCCAACTCATCGGGCCCCATATCGTTGGCCGGCGTGTTGATGAGATCGCGCGCCAGCGTTGCTGCGTCCGCCAACCGCGAAATCTCATCCATGTTCACGCCATCGGGCGGCACGAGTCGCGCACCGCTTATGTCGTTCTTGCGGTAACGGCTGAACTTGTAGCTTCCGAGCGCGAAGGCAAGCGTGGCAAGCCGAGCATCATGCGGCGCGTTCGCGAAGCAATAGACTCCAGCCGGCAGCAGCCCCGGCAGTTGCCCCGGACGAAACAGGTCGCGCCACGCAGCATCCCTTTCCTCAATTCCGAACAGAACGTGGGACAGCGAACCCTTCGCGTCCGGCAGCCCGAGATACTGGCCGGGTTTGCCCGCGAAGGCGCTCGCCTTGGCGAATTGAGCGGTGACAGGCGGAAGCACCGCGAGAACGGCTTCCAGCGTCGATTTGGTCGCAAACGTAATCGGGATGGCGTCGGTTGCGGTCGCGAAAGCTGGGTGCATGGCAGTCTCAGGAGGGCGAACGGTGCGGCATCATAGCAGCCGGACGGGGGGCCGCCGGGGGAATTAACCAGTCGTTAGGGTTAACGGTCTATTACGAGGAGTATCCGGCTTCGCCAACCGCCTTGCGAGTCCAAGTGCCATGCGTATTTCGCGCGCTTTCAACCGCCATTTGTGGTCCGCCGCCGTCGCGGCGGTGTTGGCCAT
>JAFKKP010000233.1 GCA_017305515.1 Hyphomicrobiales bacterium | reverse complement strand
CCGCCATCGTCGTGATGGGCCGCACGCAGCACACAAATGAAATAATTCCGCGCGTCGAAGCCGAGGTCGAAAAGATCAATTCAAACGGGACATTGCCTCCCGGCGTGAAAGTCGTTCCATACTACGACCGCAGCTCGCTGGTCGATATCACAACGCATACGGTCTTTCACAACCTGTTTTTCGGCTGCCTGCTTGTCTTTTTCATTCAATGGATTTTTCTGGGCAACCTTCGCAGCGCAATTATTGTAAGCGCAAATATTCCGTTTGCTTTGTTCTTCGCGATTATCATTTTGGTGTTGCGGGGAGAAGATGCAAATCTCCTTTCGCTCGGCGCCGTCGACTTTGGGATCATCGTCGACTCCGCCGTCATACTGATGGAGAATATTTTCCGGAATCTTCAGGCTGGCGAGCGCGATAGAAATGCGCTCCTCAAGCGGATTGCGGACGGCTTCTGGGGGCCGGATCCGGCCAGCAATTCATCGGATACGGACGGCAATGCTTACTGGACCACCCGCCTGAAGTTAATTCTCGTCAGCTCCCTGCAAGTTGACCGAGCCATTTTCTTCACAGCGGCGATTACGGTGACGGCGTTCATTCCGCTTTTTACGATGCAGGGCGTCGAGGGGCAGATTTTCGGCCCGATGGCGCGAACATACGGATACGCGCTGGCGGGCGCGCTGCTTGCGACTTTCACTGTAACGCCGGTTCTCGCCTCGCTCATTCTGCCGCAGCGGGTGGAAGAAACAGAAACGAAGATCGTTCAAAAGCTGCGTGAGTCTTATACACCGCTTCTCAAATGGGCGCTCGCGAACACGCGCAAGGCTGTTTACATCGCCGCCGGCTTTCTGCTGTTTGGCGCTCTGTTGGCAACGCGTCTCGGCAGTGAATTTTTGCCGGCCCTTGAGGAAGGCAATTTCTGGGTCCGTGCGTCGATGCCCCCGACTATTTCCCTCAACGCGGGGACGGACGCCGCCCGCAAAATGCGCGAGATTCTGCTTCGGCACCCGGAAGTCATCACGGTGGTTTCACAGCACGGACGTCCTGACAACGGAAGCGATGCATCGCCGTTCTCAAACGTCGAATTATTCGCGCCGCTAAAGCCGCTTGGCGAATGGACGCCGGGCTTGACGAAACAGGAACTGACTCGACGGATTCAAAAGGAATTCGACGACGAATTGCCCGGCATCAACTTCAATTTCTCACAATACATTCAGGACAATATTGAAGAAGCATTGTCCGGCGTGAAAGGAGCGAATTCCGTCAAAATCGTCGGCCCGCAGCTCGAGACGCTCGAAAAAATAGCCGAGCAAATCAAGGTCGAGATGAGCCAGGTCCGCGGCGTAACGGATCTCGGCATCTTCCATCTTGTCGGGCAACCCAATCTGAACATCAAAGTGGATCGCGAGCGCGCAGCACGATACGGGTTGAATTCCGGCGACGTAAATACGGTAGTCCAGGCTGCGCTCGGTGGCACGAACGTTTCCACGGTACTCGAAGGCGATCGCCAATTTGCCCTTGCGGTCCGTCTCGACCCGGGTTCGCGCGAGAACATTGAGGCAATCCGGAATGTGAGAGTGGGCTATCAAACGCCCAACGGAACGAACGCCTATGTGCCGCTCAGCGAGCTCGCCAGTATCTCGATCGACACCGGCGCTTCGTTTATCTATCGCGAGCGAAGCCAGCGCTATATCCCGGTGAAATTCAGTGTTCGAGACCGCGACCTGGGCAGCACCGTCGCAGAAGCCCAGCAACGAATTGCCAAGCACGTTAAATTGCCAACAGGCTACACGATGCTTTGGTCCGGCGAATTTGAGAATCTTCAGGATGCAAAGCGCCGGTTGCTTGTTGTCGTTCCTCTCACCTTGTTGATGATTCTGGTCCTTCTCTATGGGCTGTTCAATTCGCTTCGCGACAGCTTGCTCGCGCTGGCAGGCATTCCGTTTGCGATCGGCGGCGGCATAATTGCCTTGTTTATCGCGGGCCTCGATTTCAGCGTGTCTGCTGCAATCGGATTCATTTCGCTGTTCGGCGTCGCCGTCATGGACGGCATTCTCAACATTACTTATTTCCGCGAACTTCACGCTTCGGGCATGCCAACCGGCGAAGCGGTCTTCCGGGGCGCGGAACAGCGGATGCGCCCTCTCCTGATGACTGCGCTTTCCGCCGGTGTAGGGTTGTTGCCGTCCGCACTCTCTCACGGCATTGGAAGTCAGGTTCAGCGCCCGCTCGCAACGGTCGTCGTTGGAGGAATGTTTATCGGGCCAGTTCTGCTGTTGGTGGTCGCGCCCGCGCTTCGCGAGATTTTTCTTAATCGACCGGCGCGGCAGCTGAATGTAGCGCCTGACGCTACCGCGCCTCGCGGGAGCGACGCATCATGACGCGCCGCGCGGCCAATCCTGCAATTTCACTGAAGATGCCTTCGGTTGCCGGCGCTATCCGCTCTGATGGGCCATCGTTTGCAAGAGCGAGCCTGTTCTCCGTGATCGGCATGGCCTTGGCAAGTTGCGCTGTCGGTCCGAATTACACAAAACCGGAGCCGCCCGATACTCAGTCTTATCTTCGTGACGACACTCTCGGCCGCCCGCTCCGTTTGCAGAATCTGCCGCACGATACGACGGTCGCGCCAGAATGGTGGAACGGATTCCAGTCTCCCGCGCTGGACTCTCTCATCAAAGAGTCGGTCGCCAACAGTCCGACACTGGACGCGGCAGATGCCGCAATACGCGTTGCGCAATTCAACGCCCTTGCTCAACGGGGTTTGTTCCTGCCGCAGGTCGCAGCGAGCACATCGCCTTCCAGCCAGCTTCTCTCGAACAACACGTCAGCGCCGCCCACATCCCAGATTGGCTATTCTCTTTACACGCATTCACTCACGGTCAGCTTCGTTCCCGACGTTTGGGGAGGAAACTTCAGAGCGGTGGAGAATCTGGACGCCGTGGCCGAGCAGCAGTTCTTTCAGCTCCAGGCGGCACACCTGACATTGACGAGCAATATCGCCGCGGCGGCAATCCAAGAGGCGTCGTTACGGGGTCAGATCGATACAACCCGGCGGATCATCGCCATCGAACGCAATCTGCTCGAGATCCTGCGGCGCCAATACAATTTGGGACAGATTGCACGCGCCGATGTCGTGGCTCAGGAAGCTGCGCTGGCACAGGTCGAACAAACGCTGCCACCGCTTCAAAAGCAACTTGCGCAACAGCGCGATTTACTGACCGCTCTCGCAGGCCGCAATTCTGCGGATGAAGTTTCGCAGAGATTCGAGCTGTCACAGTTCAAATTGCCGCGGAACATCCCGATTGCTTTGCCAGCGCAATTGGTCGAGCGGCGTCCTGATATTCAGGCCGCTGCCGCCAATCTGCATGCGGCGAGTGCACTCGTGGGCGTCGCAGTCGCCGCAAGGCTTCCGAATATCACAGTGGCTGCAAACGGCGGATCGAGCGCCTACAAGCTGGCGGAGTCTTTTATGCCAGGGACGAATTTCTACACCGTGGCCGCAACTGCAACCCAACCGATCTTCGATGGGCTTACGCTCTATCACAAGCAAAAGGCGGCAGAGGCCGCGCTCGATCAAGCCAAATCTCAGTACCGCAGTACGGTCATCGTTGCGCTTCAGAACGTCGCCGACGCGCTTCGTGCGCTACAATTCGATGCGGCGACGATACGCGCGGCAAT
>JAFKKP010000325.1 GCA_017305515.1 Hyphomicrobiales bacterium | reverse complement strand
CGAGATGACCGAAACCAATCTCGATCTCGTCGTCGCGGGCACGGCCACCGCCGTGCTGATGGTGGAATCGGAAGCCAAGGAACTGAACGAAGACATCATGCTCGGCGCGGTGACGTTCGGCCACAAGCACTTCCAGCCGGCCATCAAGGCGATCATCGAACTTGCCGAGAAGGCCGCCAAGGAGCCGCGCGACGTCGTTGCCACCGTCAACGCCGATCTGGAAAAGGAAATCCTCGGCGTCGTCGAGCAGGATCTGCGCAAGGCCTACAGCATCGCGATCAAGCAGGACCGCTACGCCGCTGTCGGTGCCGTGAAGCAGAAGCTGCTTGAGCACTTCTTCAAGGAAGGCGAAGAGCCGCGCTTCGAGAAGCTGCGCGTGCTGGATGTGTTCAAGGACGTCGAAGGCAAGATCGTGCGCTGGAATATTCTCGACACCGGCAAGCGCATCGACGGCCGCGACCTGAAAACGGTTCGGCCGATCGTTTGCGAAGTCGGCGTTCTTCCGCGTGCACACGGCTCGGCGCTGTTCACCCGCGGCGAAACGCAGGCGCTTGTCGTCACGACGCTCGGTACCGGCGAAGACGAGCAGTATATCGACTCGCTCTCAGGCACCTACAAAGAGCGTTTCCTTCTGCACTACAACTTCCCTCCCTATTCGGTCGGCGAAACCGGTCGCCTCGGCGGCACCAAGCGCCGCGAAATCGGCCACGGCAAACTGGCCTGGCGCGCGATCCATCCGATGCTTCCAGCGGCTCACGAGTTTCCGTACACGCTGCGCGTCGTCTCGGAGATCACCGAATCCAACGGATCGTCCTCGATGGCTTCCGTCTGCGGCGCATCGCTCTCGCTGATGGACGCAGGCGTTCCGCTGAAGCGCCCGACCGCAGGCATCGCGATGGGTCTCATTCTCGAAGGCGAGAAGTTCGCGGTTCTGTCCGACATTCTCGGCGATGAGGATCATCTCGGCGACATGGACTTCAAGGTGGCGGGCACTGAGTCCGGCATCACGTCCCTTCAGATGGACATCAAGATCGCCGGCATCACCGAAGGAATCATGAAGCAGGCGCTCGCCCAGGCCAAGGACGGACGCATTCACATTCTCGGCGAGATGGCAAAGGCGCTCACAAACGCCCGCGCCGAACTCGGCGAGCATGCTCCCCGCATCGAGATGTTGCAGATTCCCACGGATAAAATCCGTGACGTGATCGGCACCGGCGGCAAGGTGATCCGCGAAATCGTGGAAAAGACCGGCGCCAAGATCAACATCGAGGACGACGGTAGCGTAAAGGTCGCATCCGCGAATGGCGATTCCATCCGCGCGGCGATCAAGTGGATCAAGTCGATCACCTCCGATCCGGAAGTCGGCCAGATCTACGACGGCACTGTCGTGAAGGTGATGGAGTTCGGCGCGTTCGTGAACTTCTTCGGACCCAAGGACGGCCTCGTTCATATCAGCCAGCTCGCCGCCAACCGCGTGCAGAAGACCTCGGACGTCGTCAAGGAAGGCGACAAGGTCAAGGTCAAGCTGCTCGGTCTCGACGATCGCGGCAAGGTTCGCCTGTCGATGAAAGCTGTCGATCAGACCACCGGCGAGGATCTCGAAGGCAAACAGAAGACAGAGTCTGCGGCCGAGTAATCTCTGCTCTCAAAACAAAAACGAAGGGCGGCTGAAAGCCGCCCTTTTTTGTTGGCTATCGCCCGCGCCTTACCTGCGCGAACGGCGTCTGCGGCTTGCGCTGCGGGGATACTCGTTGTGCAGCCATCGCGCCGCCATTCCGCCGATCACACCGCCGACGATGGGTGCGGCCCAGAACAGCCAAAGCGATTGAACCGCCGCCGGTCCGCCGAAAAGCGCGGTTGCGGTCGCGCGCGCCGGATTGAGCGAGGCGTTCGTGACGGGAATCGCCATGAGATGAAACAGCACCAGCGCGAGACCGATTGCAATTGGCGCAAACGCGACGAGCGCATTTCCCCCTGTCACGCTGACGATGACAAAAACGAACAATCCGGTAATGACGATTTCAAGCACGCCCGAGGAAACCATCGCGTTCGGGCCTGCGATATTCGAGATCGCGGTGAACGTGTTCCATTTGCCCGCCGGCAATCCCGAGAGAATGAACCAGAAAATTGCGGCAGCCACAGCGCCACCGAGCACCTGAGCGACGATGTAACCCAGCGCCCTGTTGATCTCAAAGCGCCCGGCTGCGACCAGGCCGAGTGTCACGGCAGGATTGAAATGTCCTCCCGAGATCGAGCCGACCGCGAAAGCCATCGCCAGAACTGAAAGTCCGACCGCAAATGCAACCGCAACCAATCCCGCGCTCGGCGCTGAAAACAAACCCGCGCCGCAAACCGCGCTCACCAGCGCAAACGTCCCTAAAAATTCCGCGCCAAGCTGTCTTGAATCGAACATGATAAAAATCCCCCGGCTTGAAGACCCGCAAATCAGCAGGCCGATAGGAGATTCTACCATTCGTCACTGATTCGTCATCTCGCGGTTGAACTCTGTTTCTTGACGGCGCCGCGATTTGTGTGCGCCTGCGTTGCAAGCTAGATTGTAGCGATCCGCAGATCTCATTTCGGAGGAAGTGTCTGATGATGAAGCTATATTGGGCGCCTCGCACGCGATCATTCTCGGCGCTCTGGATGATGGAGGAAGCCGGACAGCCTTATGAGCGGGTGCTCGTCGATATGTCGGCGAACGCGCAGAAGTCTCCGGGCTATCTCGCCATCAACCCGATGGGCAAAGTGCCCGCGCTGAAGGACGGCGACGCCGCAATGGCGGAAGCCGCTGCAATCTGTGCCTATGTGGCTGAGCGTTACCCGCAGACAAAGCTCGCACCCCCGCTCGGCGATCCGAGGCGCACGAAATATCTTTATTGGCTGTTCTTCGCACCGACCTGCATCGAGCCCGCGATCATGCAGATCTACACCAAGATGCAGGTGCCGAGCATGATGGCCGGATGGGGCGAGGCGACGCAGGTGTTCGATGTGCTGGATGCCGCCGTCGCGAAAGGCCCCTGGATTCTCGGCGAGGAATTTTCAGCCGCCGACGTGGTCATCTGCTCGGGGCTGAATTTCGCGATCAAGGTTTTCAAGATGGTGCCGACACGGCCGTCGTTCGACCGCTACATCGCAGCGTGCGCTGCACGGCCCGCATTCCAGCGTGCGTCGGAAATCGCAGCCGGTTGATGCCTAGAGTTCGCCCGCGGCCTTGAGCGCATCCGGGTGCGGCATTGAAATGATGTTATAACCGGAATCGACGAAGTGCACTTCGCCGGTCACGCCGCCCGATAGGTCGGACAGCAGATAAAGCGCGGTGCCGCCGAGTTCTTCAAGCGTGACGCCGCGTCCGAGCGGCGAGTGCTTTTGCTGAAATGCGAACATCGCGCGTGCGTCGCCGATGCCTGAACCCGCCAGCGTGCGGATCGGTCCGGCGGAAATTGCGTTCACACGGATGTTCTGACGGCCGTAATCGGCCGCAAGATATCGCGTCGAGGCTTCGAGCGCAGCCTTGGCGACACCCATCACATTGTAATTCGGCATCACGCGCGTCGAACCGCCGAAGGTCAACGTGACGATCGAGCCGCCGTTCGGCATTATTTCAGCAGCACGCTTGGTGACTTCAGTAAACGAGAAGCACGAGATAACCATTGTGCGCGAGAAGTTCTCGCGCGTTGTATCGGCGTAGCGGCCTTTCAATTCGTTTTTGTCTGAAAAACCGATGGCGTGCACGAGAAAATCCATCGTGCCCCATTCCTTCTTCAGCGCCGCGAAGGCCGCATCGACCGACGCGATATCCTCGACATCGCATGGCAGCACCATCTTCGCGCCGATCGATTCCGCAAGAGGCTTCACGCGCTTGCCGAGCGCATCGCCCTGATAAGTGAAAGCAAGTTCAGCACCCTGCGCATGAAGTGCTTCCGACATCCCCCATGCGATGGAATGATCGTTGGCGACGCCCATAATGAGCCCGCGCTTGCCTTTCATGAGATCTTTCATCAGCCCCAACCTATGAAATAGTTACGCCTGCACAAAGAGGCCGTTGAAATCACGCTTCGAGGCGCTTGAACACCAGTGTCGCGTTGGTGCCGCCGAAACCGAATGAGTTCGAGAGCACTGCGCCGATTTTGGCACCGTCGATGCGCTTGCGCGTAATCGGCATGTCGGCGAAGGCGGGATCGAGTTCCTGAATGTTCGCGCTTTCGCAGATGAAACCGTTGTTCATCATCAGGAGCGAGTAGATCGCTTCCTGCACACCTGTCGCACCGAGCGAATGGCCTGTCAGCGACTTGGTCGCCGAAATCGGCGGACATTTGTCGCCGGCGCCGAAAACCGCGCGGATCGCGTTGATCTCCGGCGGATCGCCAGCCGGCGTCGAAGTCGCATGCGGATTGATGTAGTCGATCGGAACTTTCACCGTCGACATCGCCATGCGCATGCAGCGTTCCGCACCCTCGCCCGATGGCGCAACCATGTCGTAGCCGTCTGACGTCGCGCCGTATCCGACGATCTCGCCATAGATACGCGCGCCACGCGCTTTTGCGTGTTCGAGTTCTTCGAGCACGACGACGCCCGCGCCGCCGGCGATGACGAAGCCGTCGCGGTTGACGTCGTAGGCACGCGAGGCTTTCGACGGCGTGTCGTTATATTTCGACGACATCGCGCCCATCGCGTCGAACAGAACCGACAGCGACCAGTCAAGCTCTTCGCAGCCGCCTGCGAAAATGATGTCCTGCTTGCCCATCTGTAT
The DNA here is from genome assembly GCA_017305515.1 of Hyphomicrobiales bacterium. GTDB lineage: Bacteria > Pseudomonadota > Alphaproteobacteria > Rhizobiales > Xanthobacteraceae > Afipia. Next base: position 22,243 of record JAFKKP010000325.1, on the reverse strand, counting down.
CGTCTCGTAGGCGTTGCCGATGCAGTGGTTCGACGTCGCGCAGGCCGACGAAATCGAATAGTTCACGCCTTTGATCTTGAACCAGGTCGCAAGCGTCGCGGATGCGGTCGAGGACATCGCCTTCGGAACGGCAAAAGGTCCGACGCGCTTCGGTCCCTTGGTGCGCGTGATATCCGCCGCCTCGACGATGGTGCGTGCGGATGGTCCACCCGATCCCATGATGATGCCGGTGCGAATGTTGGAAATGTCCTTCTCTTCGAGGCCGGAGTCGCGAATCGCCTGCTCCATCGCGACGTGATTCCATGCAGCGCCTTCGCCGAGAAAGCGCATCGCGCGGCGATCGATCACTTCCGATGGATTGAGCGTTGGCGCGCCGTGGACCTGCGAGCGGAATCCGAGCTTGGCGGCATCTTCCGACCGCGAGATTCCAGGCTTGGCTTCGTAAAGTGAAGCCAAAACTTCCTGAGTGTTGTTTCCGATGGACGAGACGATTCCCATCCCCGTGACGACAACTCGCCTCATGATCGCCTCGCCTTCTTCGTTTCTCTCAGATCGTCCTCCGCCCGTTGGCGGCACCGGCGTTTGTTGTGCCGGGATTATCTTGCCTCAAGCTCCGGACTTCATTGCGGCTTCCGGCTGCTGGAACAAACCGACCTTCAAATCCTTGGCGCGATAGATAATGTCGCCGTCGGAGGATAGCGAGCCATCCGCGATGCCGAGAACCAGCTTGGAACGCATCACCCGCTTGATGTCGATGTTGTACACAACCTTGGTGACGTTCGGCAGAACCTGACCGGAGAATTTCAGTTCGCCGAGACCGAGTGCGCGGCCGCGCCCCGCGCCGCCGGTCCAGCCGAGAAAGAAACCGACCATTTGCCAGAGCGCGTCGAGGCCCAGACACCCCGGCATCACCGGATCGCCCTTGAAGTGACAACCGAAAAACCAGAGGTCCGGGTTCACGTCGAGTTCGGCCCGGATCACGCCCTTGCCGTACTCTCCGCCGGTTTCTGTGATTTCCGTGATGCGGTCGAACATCAGCATCGGAGGCAGGGGCAACTGCGCGTTGCCCGCTCCGAACAGCTCGCCCCGACCACAGGCCAGCAACTCCTCGTAGGTGAAGCTGCTTTTGCGGTCATTCATTACGAGGCCCTTCCCGGCATGCGTCCAATGCAATTTAGTGGACCTCTAACATAGGCGCATTAACCGTCAAAGCGTCGCAAATCCCGCATTTTCGGGCTGATTTACGGCCTCCAACCCCTGATCCAGTTGCGAAAAACTTGCATGTAACTGCATCCTTTCCTATAGTAAGAGGAACCGGTTTTCAGGATGAGGGCGGGCGTGTGCCTGTTTGTGTATGAGCGAAGTTATTGCCGACGAGCGGACCAAAGAATCTGAAGGTCCCGGCCATGCGCCGGTCCTGACCGGCTGCCCGTGGCACGACGTCAATGAGATGCTGCAATCCGTTGGCCTGCGTCCGACGCGTCAGCGCATGGCGCTTGGCTGGCTTCTGTTCGGTAAAGGCGGCCGCCACCTGACGGCGGAAATGCTCTACGAGGAAGCGACCCACGCCAAGGTGCCGGTGTCGCTCGCGACCGTCTACAATACGCTCAATCAATTGACCGAGGCCGGACTGCTGCGCCAGGTCAGCGTCGACGGCACGAAGACCTACTTCGATACCAACACCAGCGCACACCATCATTTCTACATGGAAGGCAATCACGAGCTGGTCGATATTCCCGACCCGAATCTCGTGCTGCAGAAAATGCCGGAAGTGCCTGAAGGCTATGAGATCAGCCGCATCGACATGGTCGTGCGTCTGCGCAAGAGACGCTGAGTTCGTTTCGCGCTACTCGATCTTCTCGTCGCCGTAGACGCCCCACAGCCGCTGCTGCTCGATCCAGCCGTCGAAACCGTTGCCTGTGACGCGGCACCAGCTTTCGCGGCACTTCTTGACCTGCACCAGAACACCGACTTGCAGCTTCGCGGCGACCGCGCTTTGCGGATCGGCGCTGTCGTAGAGCGGCGCCAGCGCGTCCTTCTGCTTCATAGTGACGACGGCCGTGCGCTTGCCCGACAACAATGAATGATAGACCCAGCCCTCGGCACCTTCCGAGTCGCGCACGCGCCGCCAGTTCTCGAATTCGGCTGTGATTTCCACCGGCAAGCCGGCGCGCGTGTACACCCATGCAACATCGTGATCCTTCGTCGGGCCGCCGCGAACGTTGACGTGATCGGATTTGAGGCTGACATAGCGCGGTACGGGAAGTCCGCTCGTGGTGATCGCTGCATCTTTCGCGGCATGAAGCGGCAGGCTGACCCCCATGGTCATGCCCAGCACCGAAATCAGCAACGCGCAAACCCGTCCGGACTTCATCGCTTTCCCCATCGCCTTCTGGCCGGTGTCAATTCGCAGCCTTTGCGGCGCGATCTAACGGTCTTCTCCGCATCTTGCGGGTTCTTGTCTTGGGCCCGCCTTCTGCTAGAGAGGGTCAAGCGTCCAAGGGCTGAAAAACCTGCGGAAAGCCCGCCGGACCGGCCCGATTTCCACCATCGAACAGGCCGGTTAATGTGGGCTGAACGCCAGGGCGATCGTCGCGAGTTCCAATCGGGTTTGTTGCTGAATGGTAGCAGTTAAGAAGAAGCCTCTCGTCGTCGTGACCCGGAAGCTGCCCGACAGCACCGAGACACGTTTGCGCGAGCTTTTCGACACCCGCCTCAATCTCGACGACACGCCGATGACGCCGGCTCAGTTGGCTGAAGCATTCCGAACGGCGGACATCATCGTTCCGACCGTGACCGATGAAATCACCGCCGACATCATCAATCAGCCGGACGTGAAGCTGAAACTGATCGCCAATTTCGGCAACGGCGTCGACAACATCGACGTTGCCGCAGCGGTCGCCCGCGGAATCATGGTCACGAATACGCCGAAGGTTCTGACCGAAGACACCGCCGACATGACGATGGCGCTGATCCTCGCCGTACCGCGCCGTATGATCGAAGGCGCATCCATCCTACCCGAAGGCAAGGACTGGCCCGGCTGGTCGCCGACCTGGATGCTCGGCCATCGCATCGGCGGCAAGCGCCTCGGCATCATCGGCATGGGCCGCATCGGACAGGCGGTCGCACGCCGTGCGCATGCATTCGGGTTGCAGATTCATTATCACAACCGCCGCCCCGTCGCGCCGCAGATCGAGGAAGAATTGGGCGCAACCTATTGGGAAAGCCTCGACCAGATGCTCGCGCGCATGGACTTCATCTCGGTGAATTGTCCGCACACGCCTGCGACATTCCATTTGCTGTCGGCGCGCCGGCTCAAGCTGATCCGCAAGGACGCCTATATCGTCAACACCGCGCGCGGCGAAGTGATCGACGAGGCCGCGTTGGTCAAAATGCTTGAGGATGGCGAAATCGGCGGTGCCGCGCTCGATGTTTACGAAAACGAACCTGCGGTGAATCCAAAACTTGTGCGGCTGGCGAAGGCCAACAAGGTTGTGCTGATGCCGCACATGGGATCGGCCACGCTTGAGGGCCGTGTCGAGATGGGAGAGAAGGTGATGATTAACATTCGCACCTTCCTCGACGGCCACAAGCCGCCGGATCGGGTGCTGCCGGGCGTGGCTTAATCTTTATTTATGTCCGTTCAAATCCTTGATCGTCGGTTTCTCTCCGTTCAGCGGGTTTGACGGATCGCGTGCATAACGCAGCGTCTCGAAGCGCATCGCGCGCGCATCGATCATCACGAGGCGTCCGACAAGACCTTCGCCGAATCCGACAATCTCGCGGATCGCTTCCAGCGCCATCATCGAACCCAGAACGCCGGCGAGCGCGCCGAGCACGCCTGCCTCCTCACACGTCGGTGTCGTACCGGGCGGCGGCGGCTCGGGGAAAAGGCAGCGATAGGTCGGATTCAATTCGCCGTTCGCATTCTTTTCATGCGCTCGGATGGTGGTGAGCGAAGCGTCGAATACGCCAAGCGCGCCGGCGACAAGAATCTTGCCCGCGAGATAGCACGCATCGGAGACAAGGTAGCGCGTCGCAAAATTATCCGAGCCATCAACCACGAGATCGTAGCCGCCGATCAGCGCCATCGCGTTCGCTGCGCTGAGGCGCACCGCATGCGTTCGCAGCGTGACATGCGGATTGAGTACAAGAATTTTCTCGGCGGCGCTGTCCACCTTCGGACGGCCGACATCCGGTGTTGCGTGAATGATCTGGCGCTGCAAATTCGACAGCGAAACGGCATCGTCGTCGACGACACCCAGCGTTCCGATACCTGCGGCCGCGAGATACATCAGCACCGGCGCGCCAAGCCCGCCGGCGCCGATCACCAGAACCCGCGCGGATTGCAGCGCGGCCTGACCCGGCCCGCCGACTTCGCGCAGCACAATATGGCGCGCGTATCGTTCCAATTCTTCAGGCGACAGCATCGAACTCAGACCGTGCTTTTGCGGACAAACCAACTGTGCTTAGGTAAGCGTCGTATCAGTAAAGAGTATAGGCATGAAGCCGTTGTTCGCCTCTGCGTTGCTTGTTGCCGGCTTGGTGCAGCCTGCTTTTGCGCAATCGGCAGCCACCCCATCTGCTGCCAAGCAGAAAGCAGCTAGCGCCCGTCCGCAACTTCAAACACCTGCCGATACCGCCAATGACATGGCGCAAGCCGACCGGTTGTCGATCCAGTCCGACCTCGCCTGGGTGGGCCTTTATAATGGCGCCATCAACGGCGAAGTCAGCGACCGGATGGTCGCAGCCATCAAGGCCTTTCAGAAGGATCACGGCGCGCCGCGACAGACCGGCGTTCTCAATCCGAAAGAACGCGAGACGCTGAGCGACGCGGCGGGGAAACTTCAGGATAACGTCGGCTGGAAAATCGTCAGCGACCCGCAGACCGGCGCGCGCATCGGGCTTCCGACGAAACTTGTACCGATCATCGTCAGCGATCCGAATACCGGAACAAAATGGTCTTCATCGACCGGCACAATCCAGGTCGAGATTACGCGCCGCAAGGAAGCCAGTGCCACCACGGCGAAAGTCGCGGACAGCGAGAGGAAGGCGAACGCTCGCAAGACGGATTACAGCGTTATCAAGCCGGACTTCTTCGTTCTGTCAGGCTCGCAGGGCTTGAAGAAATTCTATATCCGCGGCCAGACCCGCGACAGCGAAGTCCGCGTCATGACCATCCTCTACGATCAGGCGACCGAAGGCACGATGATTCCCGTAAGTGTTGCGATGTCGAGCGCGTTCAATCCGTTTCCCGGAAATGCGGCAGCGCAGAGCGGCACTTCGCGCAAGAAGATCGAGTATTCGACGGGGATCATCGTGAATGTGAACGGCGCGATCGTCGCAGACCGGCAAGCCACCGAGTCATGCGCATCCATCGTCATCCCCGGTTACGGCAATGCCGAACGAGTCGCTGACGATGAGACACGCGAGCTTGCGCTTCTCCGAATCTATGGAGCTGCCGGATTAAAGCCACTGCCAATGATGGCGAACGCCGCCGCAAAGCCAACCGCCTTTGTCACCGGCATCGCCGATCCGCAAAGCCAGGGCGGACGCGCCGCCGCCTCAATGGTCGCAGCGAATTCGACGGACGGAGCGCTCGCGCCCGATCTCGGATTGGGATTCTCGGGTGCAGCCGCCCTCGATAGCGAAGGAAAATTCACCGGCATGGCGCGGCTCAAACCCGCGCTGGTTGCGGGGCCCGCAAATACCGCGTCGTCGCAGGCCATTCTCGTCAGCGCCGATTCGGTGCGCGAATTTTTGAAGGCGAACGCCATCCTGCCGGGAAGCGGAACATCTGACGCGAAGGTGTCAGTGCTGCGTGTAATCTGCGTCAGAAAATAAAACTCACTTCTGGCACTTCGGGCACCAGAAGGTCGAACGCCCGTTCTGCGTGAAGCGTCTGACCGTTCCACTGCATTTCGGCGTTTTGCATTTCTCGCCTTCGCGGTCGTAGACCTGAAACGAATGCTGGAAATAGCCGAGTTCGCCATCCGTCTGCCGATGATCGCGCAGAGATGAGCCGCCCGCCTTGATCGCTGCGTTCAAAACATCATGAATCGCATCGACCAGATTTGTCGCACGCTCGTTCGGCAATCCGTCCTTGTTGGCAATCGTCGAAGCCATTCGCTTCGGCGACAGATGCACGCGATACAACGCTTCGCAGACATAGATATTTCCGAGTCCGGCTACGACGCGCTGATCCAGCAAAGCCGCCTTGAGACTGGTTTTCTTGCCTGCGCATGCCCGCGCCAGCATCGCGGCATCGAATTCATTGCCGAGCGGCTCCGGTCCCAGCCCGCGCAGCAGCGGCTCCTTGTCGAGTTCGGAGCGGCGAACGATTTTCATGTAACCGAAGCGGCGCGGGTCGTTGAACGAAATCACCGCACCTGACGCCATGTGAAAAATGACATGATCGTGCGCGCGGTCTTCGCTGCGCGGATGATGAAATGCTCCGGGCGAGGTTTCGCCCTCGCCCTTGCCGACGCGAAACGAGCCGGACATGCCAAGATGCATCATCAGCACGTCGCCCGTATCCAGATCGGCCATCAGATATTTGGCGCGACGGCCGACCCCCGTCACCATCCTGTTCTCAAGGCGCGGCACAAAATCCTTCTGAAAAGGAAACCGCAGATCGCGGCGGCGTGCCTCGACCCGCGCAATCCTCACCCCTTCCATCACCGGCTGGAGGCCCCGGCGCACGGTCTCGACCTCAGGCAATTCAGGCATTTCGGCGACGTTCACCTTTAGGAACGGACGTGATAGCGCCATTGGCGACGGCGCGCTATGGTCCCGCCACAAATCAATCGAAGATTGCCCGCGCATGGAACGATCCGACGAAACAACGCATTTCGGCTTCAAGGATGTCGATCTGAAGCAGAAGCAGTCGCTGGTGAACGACGTGTTTCACAGCGTCGCCAGACGCTACGATCTGATGAACGATCTGATGTCGGCGGGCATGCATCGCGTCTGGAAGGACTCGATGATCGTGGCGCTCAATCCGCCGCGCGGCGACGCGCCGTTTGCGTTGCTCGATGTCGCCGGCGGCACTGGCGACATTTCATTCCGCGCAGCCAAGGCATCCGGGTCCGGATTTCATGCGACCGTGTGCGACATCAATGGCGACATGCTCGCGGTCGGGCGCGAACGCGCCATCGCACAGCATCTCGAGCATCAGGTCGATTTTGTCGAAGGCAACGCCGAGCAGCTCGCATTTGCCGACAGACGCTTCGACGCTTACACGATTGCGTTCGGCATTCGCAACGTGCCGCGCATTCCGATGGCGCTGTCGGAAGCCTATCGCGTGCTCAAACCCGGCTCGCGTTTTCTTTGCCTTGAGTTTTCGTCCGTCGATGTGCCGGGCCTCGACAAAATCTACGACACATTTTCCTTTAACGTCATTCCGCAACTCGGCAAGGCCGTCACCGGCGATGCAGAGTCCTATCGGTATCTTGTCGAATCGATCAGGAAATTTCCGAAGCCGAACGTCTTCGCCGACATGATCCGCGCTGCCGGATTCTCCCGCGTCAAATACGAGATCATGTCTGGCGGCATCGTCGCATTGCATTCGGGCTGGCGTTTGTGATCGCTGCCATCACGCATACGTTAAGACTGTCGCGCGCGGCCTTCGTGTTCGCGCGTGAGGGCGTGTTCGGCATTGTCGATCCCGATACCGTGCCGCCGCAGGCGCGCCTTCCGTTGCGGCTTGCGCGGCTTATCGAGCGGCGAGATGCTGCAACCAGCGGACGTCTGTCGCGTGCGCTGACGCGACTGGGACCGACCTACGTCAAGCTCGGGCAATTCCTTGCGACCCGGCCCGATGTTGTCGGTGTCGCAATGGCGCGCGACCTCGAGAATTTGCAGGACCGGCTGCCGCCGTTTCCGCAGGCGCAGGCCGAGGCGATGATCGAAACCGCGTTCGATAAGCCTGTGGCTCAGGTATTCGCGAGCTTCGGCGAGCCGGTTGCTGCGGCCTCGATTGCGCAGGTTCACACAGCGGAAGTCGAGCGCGACGGCATCCGGACGAAGGTCGCGGTGAAAGTGCTGCGGCCCAATGTCGGCGGGCGTTTCCAGCACGATCTAAGCTCGTTCCATTTTGCTGCCCGCAAGATGGAAGCGATGTCTGCCGAAGCGAGGCGACTGCGGCCCGTCGAGATCGTCGAGACGCTGGCACGTTCGGTCGCGATGGAAATGGATTTGCGTCTCGAAGCCGCCGCTCTCTCCGAGATGGCGGAGAATACACGCGACGATCTTGAATTTCGTGTGCCAGGCGTCGATTGGGATCGCACCAGTCATCACATTCTGACGATGGAATGGATCGACGGTATTGCGCTGAACGATCGCTCGCAACTGGAAGCCGCGCATATCGATCTGAAGGCCCTCGGCCGCAAGATCATTCAGAATTTTCTGCGCCATGCGTTGCGCGACGGCTTCTTCCACGCCGACATGCATCCCGGAAACCTGTTCGTCGATGCGCAGGAGCGGCTGGTCGCGGTCGACGCCGGAATCATGGGACGGCTCGGACCGAAGGAGCGCATGTTTCTCGCTGAAATTCTTCTCGGCTTCATCACTCGCGACTATCAGCGTGTCGCCGAAGTGCATTTCGAGGCGGGCTACGTGCCGCCGCATCATTCCGTCGAAAACTTCGCGCAGGCCATCCGCGCCATCGGCGAGCCCATCCACAACCGTGCTGCCGACGAAATTTCGATGGCAAAACTTCTGTCGCTGCTGCTCGAGGTCACCGGGCTGTTCGACATGCGCACGCGGCCCGAACTGATCCTGTTGCAGAAGACGATGGTGGTCGTCGAAGGCGTTGCACGCGGTTTCGATCCAAAGCTCGACATCTGGACCACCGCAGAGCCCGTAGTGCGCGAATGGATCGAGCGCAATCTCGGCCCCATCGGAAAAATCGAAGGCGCAATTGAGGGGGCGGGCGAACTCGGCCGGGTGCTGTCGGGCCTGCCGTCGATCGCCGCCCGCTCGGTTGCAGCCCTCAATCAGTTCGAGGCCATGACCCGCGACGGGCTGGTGCTTTCGCCCGAAACGGTCGCTGCCATCGGCACAGCCGAGGCAAAGCGAACGCGCTGGCAAACGGGGGCGCTATGGGTCATCGCCTTCGCATTTCTCGGAATTTTGTGGTCGATGCGATAGTGATCTCAATGCAATCATTATTTGATTGCAACGCAATCACCCGTTAGAATGGCTTATGGCCAGCCTCACCGTCCGCCAGCTCGACGATGCCATCAAAGCGCGCCTGCGGCTTCGCGCGGCCAAGTCTGGCCGTTCGGTCGAGGACGAGGTGCGCGTCATCCTCCGTGAAGCTGCCGACAGCCTTGATGCCTTGGTGCCGCGCAGTTCCGGCAGTGGGCTTGTTCAAGATTCGGATCCTGTCCGGCGAACTCGCTCCGCGACAAGTTCCAAATTGCCGCGCGTCACCCTCATCATCGGCGGAGGTATTGCGGCCTACAAGGCGCTCGACCTGATCCGCCGCCTGAAGGAACGCGCTATTCATGTGCGATGTGTGATGACGCGCGCCGCCCAGCAATTCGTCACGCCGTTGACCGCAAGCGCGCTCGCCGACGAACGATGCTACACGGACCTGTTCGATCCCCAGAGCGAATTCGATGCCGGACATATTCGTCTTGCCCGCGATACCGATCTGGTTGTCGTCGCGCCTGCCACGGCCGATCTGTTGGCGAAGATGGCGCAGGGCCATGCCGACGATCTTGCAACGGCAATCCTGCTCGCGACCGACAAGCCGATCCTCGTCGCGCCCGCGATGAACCCGCTGATGTGGAACAATGCTGCGACGAAACGCAACGTCGCGCAGCTCGCGCGCGACGGCGTGTCATTCATCGGGCCGAATGCAGGCGAGATGGCGGAAGCAAATGAAGCCGGCGTCGGCCGCATGTCGGAGCCAGCCGAAATCGCAGCGTTCGCCGAAACCATGCTGCGCCCGATAAATTCAAGGCGGCTGGCCGGCAAGAAGATATTGATTACGGCAGGCCCGACACATGAGCCGATCGATCCGGTGCGCTATATCGCCAACCGCTCGTCCGGCAAGCAAGGCTACGCCATCGCCGAAGCCGCGGCACGAGCGGGCGCAGACGTCGTTCTGATTTCAGGTCCGGTCGATCTCGACGATCCCGCAGGCGTACAGGTGATCCGCGTGGAATCGGCCCGGGCCATGCTCGCGCAGGTCGAGAAATCGCTGCCGGCCGACATTGCGATATTCGCCGCTGCGGTGGCGGACTGGCGAGTGGCCAACGCCGGCGAGCAGAAGATCAAGAAGACTCAAAGCGGATTGCCTAAACTGGACTTGACCGAAAATCCCGACATTCTCGCGGCCGTATCGAAGTTGAAACAAAACCGCCCGAAGCTCGTAATCGGTTTCGCGGCCGAGACCGAAAACCTGATCGCCAACGCCACCGCTAAACTCAAGCGGAAAGGATGCGACTGGATCGTCGCCAACGACGTTTCACCTGCGAGCGGCGTCATGGGCGGGGACCGGAACACAGTGCACATCATCAGCGCCAACGAAACAGAGTCCTGGCCGGTGATGTCAAAGGATGAAGTTGCGAACGCGCTTGTCAAGCGCATCGCCGATGCGACTGGAGCAAAGGCATGACCGGTTCCGTAACGATCGAGATTCAAGTTCTGTCCAACGCGCACGGCCTTCCGCTGCCGAGCTATCAGAGCGCGGATGCCGCCGGTCTCGATCTTCTCGCCGCGATCCGGGACGACGCTCCGATTAAACTGATGCCCGGCCATCGCGTGCTGGTGCCGACGGGACTCATCATCGCGGTTCCGCCGGGCTACGAAGCGCAGGTGCGGCCGCGTTCCGGTCTCGCGTTCAAGCACGGCGTCACAGTTCTTAATGCACCCGGAACCATCGACGCCGATTATCGCGGAGAAGTTGGCGTTCTTCTCATCAATCACGGCGAAGAGCCGTTCACGATCGGTCGCGGCGAGCGCGTGGCGCAGCTCGTTATCGCGCCCGTCACACGCGCCAATCTTGCCGTTGCCGCAGCCTTGTCCCCCACCGCGCGCGGAAGCGGCGGGTTCGGCTCGACCGGTCGTTAACTTTTCCGAATTCAGCGATTGAACGGCGCACGACGACCCGCGCAAAGCCATTATTTTGCGGCACGAATCGCGTTCACGGTCTGGACTCTTATGCGGCGAGTCCCCTTGAGGATATTGTCAATCGATTCGAGAGTGGCGGTTGGGATCATCAATGTCGGGCGTGGTCGGGGGGATGCGGCGGACCCTGCTGTCGTGCATTTCGATTGTGCGCGTTGGCATCGGAAGTCTTGTCGCTTCACTTGTCGCGTCGCCATCCTTTGCCCGCGAACGCGGTCAGCTTGACGGCACATTTGCGGCCTTCGGTGACGTTAATCGTCAGGAACTCGCGACCCTCACGGTCGCAGCGGCGGTCCTCGGATTTTCCGTCGTCGCTGCGATCTTGCTGATGCGGACGCGCGTCCGTGCATCTCGCGTCGAAGCGCAGCTGCTTTCCGAAAATCAGGCGCTACAAGCCGAATCCGACCGTTTTCGCGCGCTGCTGTTCGCCGAACCGCAAATCCTGATTTCGTGGCACGCCGGCGACGACCGGCCCGACATCAGCGGCGACCTCTCATTGGTCATGCCGCATGGATCGCAGCCGATCGTTCAGCAACGCATACTTGCATTCGGAACCTGGCTGCATCCCGAGCAGGCTCTCGAAATGGATCACGCCGTCGATGCATTGCGCGAGGCCGGCGAAGGTTTTCGCCTCAACATGGCGACTGCAACAGGGCGCAACATCGAAGCATTGGGCCGCGCCATCGGCGGTCAGGCCATCGTGCGCATCCGCGAATTGTCCGGATTGCGTCTCGAAGTTGCAGAGACAAACATTCAGTTTCAGAGGCTTCGCGAAGAGACCGAGGCGCTTCGCGCATTCGCCGCAGCGATCCCGATGCCAGTGTGGGCGCGGCGCGGCAACGGATCTCTGTCATTTGCGAATGCCGCTTACGCCCGCATCGCCGATGCATCGACCGTCGGCGATGCACTCGACCGCAATCTTGAAATTCTCGACCGCGACGATCGCACCGCGATGATGCAGGGTCTGGCCAAGGAGAGTGCCTACGCGGCAAGGCTACCCATTGTGTCCGGTGGACAGCGGCGCATTTTCGACGTTCACGCGCTCGCGCTGAAAGACGGCAGCGCAGGCATCGCTGTCGATGCGACGGAAGCCGAGGCGCTGTCGTCCGCATTGGAGCGGATGACGGAAGCGCATCGACGGGTGCTCGATCAATTGTCGTCCGGCGTTGCCGTATTCGACGAAAATCGCCGGCTGACGTTCTACAACGACTCTTATCGCAGGCTTTGGGATCTCGATCCCGCATTTCTCGACTGCCATCCCGACGATTCCGGTATCCTCGACAAATTGCGCGTCGAGCGAAAAATTCCCGAACAGCCTGACTTCCGCGCATGGAAGACCAAGCTGTTTGAGGCTTACCGCGCGCTCGAACCGGCGAAAGATTCCTGGTATCTGCCGGATGGGCGCGCATTAAGCGTCGTGACAACGCCGAACCCCGAAGGCGGCGTCACATATCTGTTCGACGACGTCACCGAAAGCCTCAAACTCGCCCGCCAGAACGACGGCCTGATCCGCGTTCAGCGCGAGACGCTCGACAACCTCGCCGAAGCGGTTGCGGTGTTCGGAAGCAACGGCCGCGCGCAGCTGTTCAACCCGCCCTTCGCGCGAATGTGGAAGCTCTCGACCGAAGATTTGCAAGCACAGCCGCATATCGAAACGATCCGCGAGTGGTGCAAGCCGCTGTTCGACGACGAAGCGACATGGGGCATCCTGAAAGCCGCGATCACCGGGATCGACGACCGCAACACCGCTCCGACGCGGATCGAACGAAAGGACGGCAGCGTTCTCGACTGCACAACGATGCCGCTGCCGGACGGCGCGACGATGCTGACTTTCCAGGATGTCACCGATTCTGTGAACGTCGAACGCGCGCTGCGCGAGCGCAATGAGGCGCTTGTCGCCGCCGACCAGATGAAAATCGATTTCGTCCACCATGTGTCATATGAGCTGCGTTCGCCGCTGACGACTATTATCGGTTTCGTGCACTTCCTGAGCGACCCCGCGACCGGCCCGATGACGCTGAAGCAGAGCGAGTATCTCAGCTACATCACGACATCGACCAACGCGCTGCTCGCGATCACCGACAACATTCTCGATCTTGCCACCATCGACGCCGGCGCGATGAAGCTCAATCTCGGCCCGGTCGATTTGCGAAAGACCATCGAGGAGGCGACTGCTGGTCTTCAGGACCGCCTCGTGCGCGAGAACATCAATCTCGATCTGGACATCGATGCAAATCTCGGCCGCTTCGTCGCCGACGAGCATCGGATCGTGCAGGTGCTTTATAACCTGCTCGCGAATGCCGTCAGCTTCTCGCCCTCCAACGGCACTGTCCATCTTCAGGCGAGGCGGTCGGAGGATCGCATCTCGTTTTCGGTCTCGGATTCCGGCCCCGGAATCCCGGAAGACTTCAAGGACAGGGTCTTCGATCGATTCGAAAGTCACGCCAATGGATCGCGTCACAGGGGTGCCGGTCTCGGCCTCTCGCTGGTAAGATCGTTCGTTGAAATGCACGGCGGAAAGGTTCTGGTGGATTCCGTCGTCGGCAAAGGAACGACCGTGACCTGCGAATTTCCCGTCGATCAGACCGCTCAGCGCAATGCCGCAGAATGAGCGATCCGGCCCCATTTTCGGTAGCCCTCTCCAATGAGGCTGCAACCGCCCAATTGATGGCGGACCTTGCGCTGCTGATTTCACCCGGCGACGTCATTACACTGACCGGCGATCTCGGTGCGGGAAAGACCGCAGCCGCGCGCGCTTTCATCCGCTATCTTGCCGGCGACGACGTGTTCGAGGTGCCGAGCCCCACATTCACTCTCGCGCAAAGCTACGACCTGCCGACCTATCCGCTGCTGCACGCGGATCTCTATCGCGTCAACGATGCAAGCGAACTCGAAGAGATCGGGCTTGTACCGCTGCCCGACGGCACTGTCGTTCTCATCGAATGGCCGGAGCGCGCACCATCGCTGTTGCCGCCCGATCGCATCGACATCACGCTGACGCATCGTCCGTCGCTGGGGCTGAACGCTCGTGCGGCGGAGTTGCGCGGTTACGGCAACTGCGCGGCAAAAATTGCGCGTCTTGTCTCGTTGCGGCACTTTCTCGCGCTTTCAGGGCACGCGGATTCTCGCCGCGAACGCATGGCGGGTGACGCGTCGGCGCGCTCCTATGCGCGTCTGTTCAAGAACGGCGAATCAGTCGTGCTGATGAATTCTCCGCGCCGGCCGGATGGCCCTCCCGCTTACGACGGCAAATCGTACAGCGCCGCAGTTCATCTCGCCGAGGATGTGCGGCCGTTCATGGCGCTTGCGAACGGGCTGCGCGATCACGGATTCTCCGCGCCGACGATTCATCACGCCGACATCGACGATGGCTTTCTGATTATCGAGGATTTTGGGAGCAACAGTTTTGTTTCGGGCGATCCGCCTGCGATCCTGATCGATCGCTATCAAGCGGCGGTAGAGATGCTCGCGGCGCTGCATCTGGAGCAGCTTCCGGATGTTTTGCCCATTATGCCGAAGATCGACTATCGCATCCCGCAGTTCGACAACGCCGCGATGATGACCGAAGTCGGCCTTGTGATGGAATGGTACCTCCCGGACAAGAAGGTTGCCATGACAAGCAACCTGCACGCGGAGTTTCTGCTGGTCTGGAACGAACTGCTGACCAAGCTCGCGGCTGCGCCGCGCACATGGGTGCTGCGGGATTTTCATTCGCCGAACCTGATCTGGCTCGATCGGCGAATGGACACCGCCCGTGTCGGTATCCTCGATTTCCAGGACGCGGTGATCGGACCGACCGCCTACGATCTCGTCTCGCTGCTACAAGACGCGCGGATAGACGTGCCGGAGTCCGTCGAGATCGCGATGCTCACGCACTATGCGAAACTAATGCGCGAAGGCGACCCGTCCTTCAACGCCGCCGCCTTTGTCGAATATTATGCAATCATGTCCGCACAGCGTAACACCCGCCTGCTTGGAACGTTCGCCCGGCTCAATCGGCGTGACAACAAACCCCAGTATCTAAGGCATCAGCCAAGGGCCTGGGGCTATCTCAAGCGCGCTTTGGCTCATCCCTCGTTGGTCGGGCTACGGGAATGGTGCACAGCCTACGTCCCGCCGCCCGGCTGACCAAAACGTCGGCACCTATTTACCGGTTGTTAGCCACCTGCGCCTTAATTTGGGTTCCTTAATCCATGCGTTTCGGCAGCCGCCGTATCGTAGGACGCTTCCTTGGGACGCGCGGAATTCACGGAGTTAGGTCATGGCAACGGAACGGCGCAAGGGCGAGCGGGTCGTTTTCGAGCGCGGCTTCGCGGCCCACATGATGGGTATCGACGGCACATGGCGGCGCAGCTGCGTTGTCGAAGACATTTCCGAGACGGGTGCGAAGCTGGTTGTCGAGGGCTCACTCGAAGGAATCAACCTCAAGGAATTCTTTCTGCTGCTGTCCTCGACAGGTCTCGCCTATCGCCGTTGCGAATTGTCTTGGGTAAATGGCGACCAGATCGGTGCGGGCTTCCTGAGGCCGCAGGATATCAAGAAAAAGCCGGCGCGCCGTGGCGCAAACCCGCAGATCGTGGAAGTCTGATCCGATAACACCGGCTCGCGGCGATGCCGGAGTCGCGCGATTGTCATATTGTACGACTACAGCGTGCGACGTATCGCGCCGATAGCGGCCGACGGATTCGATTTTGGGAACAATGCCTATTCGACCGACCACCGCCATGATTCTCGCTGCCGGCCTCGGCCTGCGGATGCGGCCCTTGACTGACAAGATGCCGAAGCCGCTGGTGCCGGTGGCAGGCAAGCCGCTGCTCGATCATGTGCTCGATCGTCTCGCCGACGTTGGCGTAACGAAAGCGATCGTCAATGTCCATTATCTCCCCGATCAGATCGTGCACCACGTTGCCAATCGCGAGCGGCCGCGCGTGATAATTTCGGACGAACGCGATGTGGTGCTCGGCACCGGCGGTGGCGTTGTCAAAGCACTTCCGCTGCTCGGCGATACGCCATTTTACCACCTGAACGCAGACACGATGTGGATCGATGGGGTTCAGCCCAATCTGCTTCGGCTGGCCGAGGCGTTCGATTCGTCGAAGATGGATGTTCTTTTGCTGATGGCGCCAACGGCAGACAGTATTGGATACTCGGGAAACGGAGACTACGCGATGAATGCCGACGGCAGCCTTCGCAAGCGCAAAGAGCTTCAGGTCGTGCCGTTCGTCTATGCCGGCGTGGCGATCGTCTCACCGGCCGCGCTGGCCGATGCGCCGAAGGGCGAATTTTCTCTCACTAAAATCTTCGATGACGCCAATGAGCGCGACCGGCTGTTCGGCTTGCGGCTCGACGGACTCTGGATGCATGTCGGAACGCCGGACGCCGTTCAGGCCGCCGAACAGGCGCTGTTGCAAAGCGCGGCCTAATCCTCGCCACGGCAGTCTTTGCCATGCCATGATGCCCCCGAATACGAATCGGGATGGTCATGCGTATCTTCAACGTGCCGTCATCGGCGCGATTTCTACACACCGTCATTGAGTCGCTGATCGACGGGAAACTCGTCGAAGGATTTTCAGCGCGCGCAAATCCCGAACGTCTTGCCGACGTCACGCTGTACCTGCCGACCCAGCGTGCAGGCCGCATGGCGCGCGAAGTATTTCTGGATGTTCTACAAACCGGCGCGGCCGTTCTGCCGCGCATCGTTCCGCTCGGCGCAGTCGATGAGGACGAACTGGAATTTGCATCGGGCGACGCGCTAACCGCCTCGGCCCTCGACATTCCGCCCTCTCTTGACGGTTTGCAGCGCCGGCTGACTCTGGCGAGACTCGTGACGGCGTGGGCTACGAGACTCACGCCGCAGGATTCGTCCGCAGCGCCGCTTGTCGCTGGCGGTCCCGCGTCGATGCTGGTACTGGCCGACGATCTCGCGCATCTGATCGACGACATGGAGATCCGCAACGTCGACTGGCGTTCATTCGAGACGATCGTTCCCGACGAACACGATCGGTATTGGCAGCTCACTCTCCAATTTCTGAAAATTGCGACGGAGCAATGGCCCGCATATCTGCGCGAAATCGGACGCATCGAACCGATGGAGCGGCGAGGCCGACTGATTGCCGCCGAAGCGGCACGGCTGAAAAATCTCAAAGGTCCCGTGATCGCCGCAGGCTCAACGGGATCGATGCCGACCACGGCCGCTTTCTTGCAGGCCATTGCGAAACATCCGCAGGGCGCGGTCGTTTTGCCTGGACTGGATCTGTCGCTTGAAGAGGAAGCGTGGCAATCGATCGGCGGCTCACGCGACATGGACGGCCGTTACTTGACATCGCCTGCTTGGAGCCACCCGCAATATGCGCTCCATCATCTGCTGACGGATGTGTTGGGCATCAAGCGCGAGAGCGTCGAAACGCTCGGTCAGGCGCTCGACGCCGGCCGCGAGGTTCTTGCGTCCGAAGCCATGCGGCCTGCCGGATCGAGCGCGATCTGGCATCGACGACTCGCGCAGCCGGCAATCGAATCTTCAATCGCCGCTGCGATGACGAACATCTCTGTCATCGAAGCCGCCAATCCCGAAATGGAGGCGCTGGCCATCGCGGTCGCGATGCGAGAGGCACGTCACAACAACATGCCCGCCGCGCTGGTGACACCCGATCGCGCGCTCGCCCGCCGCGTGATGGCCGCGCTCGGACGCTGGAACCTCGATTTCGACGATTCTGGCGGCGATCCTCTCATGGACACGCCGGCGGGCATTTTTGCGCGTCTCGTGGCGGACGCCGTTGCGGAAGAATTTGCGCCGGCGGCTCTGCTGGCGCTTCTCAAGCATCCGCTCTTTTGCCTCGGCGCCGCACAAGGCGCGCATAAAACCGCGATTGCGGATCTTGAGCTTGCGATCCTGCGGGGTACACGGCCGCCCCCGGGCATTGCCGGACTATCGCAGGCGTTCAAGACCTTTCGCGAGGAACTGGAGAACCGCCGTCGCGGCAAGCCTTCTTCAATTCACAGCTCCGAGCAGCGCGCGAAAATTGACGCCGGGCGTATCAATGCCGTTCAAGAATTGATCGACCGGCTGACCGCTGCCTTCAAATCGCTGGAAGGGAAAAAGGCTGGCAAGTCTTTCGACCTTGCAGAACTCGCCGCTCTCCACCGCGATACAATTGTTGCGCTTTCGAGCGACGATCAAGGCCGTGTCCACGCCTTTGAAAATACCGACGGTTCGGCGCTGGCATCGGCCTTCGATGAATTGCTCAATTCCGCAGATGGCGGCGCTGCTTCGTCGAGCGCCTTCCTGATTCAGGTCGGCGACTACGCCGATGTCTTTGAGACGGCATTTTCCGGACACATCGTGCGGAAGCCCTCCTCGTCTTCAGCACAGTTGCAAATCTACGGTTTGCTCGAAGCGCGGCTGACCGAGAACCCTCGCGTGATTCTCGGAGGCCTCGTCGAAGGTGTGTGGCCGCCGCAACCGCGCATCGACGCCTGGCTCAGCCGCCCGATGCGGCAGGATCTGGGGCTCGATCTGCCCGAGCGCCGTATCGGCCTCACCGCGCACGACTTTGCGCAGTTGCTCGGCGCGCGCGAAGTTATCCTGTCTCACTCGGCAAAAGTTGGCGGCGCACCCGCGGTCGCTTCGCGTTTCCTTCATCGGCTGGAAGCCGTGGCCGGCGAAGATCTCTGGGCCGCCGCAAAAAAGAAAGGCTCGGAGTATGCGCGTCTTGCCGGCGAACTCGACCGGCCTGACAAGGTCAAACCTGTTTCGCAACCTGCGCCGACGCCTGCGCTTGCGTTGCGTCCGCTCAAACTGTCCGTGACCGAGATCGAACACTGGTTGCGCGATCCCTACACCATCTATGCAAAGCACATTCTAAAGTTACGCCCTCTCGATCCGGTCGACATGCCGCTGACCGCTGCGGATCGCGGTTCGGCCATTCACGAGGCGCTGGGTGAATTCACGTCGGATCATCGCAAGAAGCTGCCGAATGGCGTCGTTGCGGTGCTGCGAAAGTATGGCGAGAAGCATTTTGCGCCCCTGATGGAGCGTCCGGAAGCACGCGCGCTGTGGTGGCCGCGCTTTCTGCGGATCGCATCATGGTTCGCGGATTGGGAAACCAAGCGCCGCGAAGACATCGAGGATATCGACGCCGAAATTTCCGGCAATCTGAAGATTAAACTTGGAAAATCACGCGAGTTTATTTTGACGGCGCGAGCCGACCGCATTGAGCACCGGCATGATGGCACGTTCGCTATTCTCGACTACAAAACGGGACAAACGGCGAGCGGCAAACAGGTTCGACTCGGACTTGCGCCCCAACTCAGTCTCGAAGCGGCAATCCTGCGGGACGGCGGGTTCAAAGGAATTGCCGCAGGATCATCCGTCGGCGAGTTGATGTATGTCCGGCTCAGCGGCAACAACCCGCCCGGCGAAGCAGAAAGCCTCAAACTTGCGCTCGGCAAGGACGATGTGATCTCCCCCGATCAGGCGGCCGACGAAGCCCGCGAAAAGCTGGAACAGCGCGTCAGACTCTTTGAAAGCGAATCGCGAAGCTACAAATCGCTGAGCCTGCCGATGTGGAGCTATCGCTACGGCGACTACGACGATCTCGCACGCATCAAGGAATGGTCAGAAGTCGGCGGAGGCGAAACGTGAGTTCGCTTCGTATCGACATTCCCGACATTGTCCGTGACGCGCAGGCCAGGGCTTCGCAGCCGGTGACTTCGGTGTTTGTCGCTGCCAACGCCGGCTCTGGCAAGACGCATGTCCTCGTCAACAGGGTGATCCGTCTTCTGCTGCAAGGCACGTCGCCGGAGAAAATTCTCTGCATCACTTTCACCAAGGCCGCCGCAGCGAACATGTCCGAGCGCGTGTTCACCAAACTCGGACGCTGGGTCACGCTTCCGGACGACCAGATCGATCGAGAGATGCGCGAAGCAGGTGAAGCAAAGCCGAATGCGCAATTACGCGATCGTGCGCGCAAATTGTTCGCCTGCGCACTGGAGACCCCCGGCGGACTGAAAGTTCAGACCATCCACGCGTTGTGCACGCGGCTGCTTCAGCAGTTTCCCTTCGAGGCCAAAGTCCCGGCGCATTTTTCGGTGCTCGACGAGCGCGACCAGGACGAACTTATGGAACGCGCCAATATCGAGGTGCTGATGGCGGCCGCTGGTGCGCCCGGCGGCCATCTCGGCAGCGCGCTCGCCATCGCGATGGATAATGCAGCGGACATGACATTCAAGGATGTCGTGCGCGAGGCCTGTCTCAGCCGCGACCAGTTCCTGGCTTCGATGGACGGCCCCGGCGATCTTGAGGCTGCGATGACTCAGGTCGCGTCGGCGCTTGGTATCGGTGTTGACGAGCGCGCGGTTGAGGTGGAGCGCAATATCGTCGATGGGCCTCTTTTGCCGAAAGAGGAATGGACCGCTGTGGCGGATATTCTCGCCACCGGCAGCAAAACAGATGCGTCGCTGGCAGATTGTCTGCGCGAAGCGGCCGCGATGGAGGGCCGCGACCGGATCGACATTTATCTCTCGTTCTTTGTGACGGGACCCGGCACGCCTCGCAAATCGCTGATGACGAAGGCACTCGTCAAGGAGCATCCTGAACTGGCCGCACAACTTGAGCGCGAACAGGCGCGCGTGCTGCAAGCGAGCGAAAAGCTGCGCGCACTCGAACTTCGCGACCGGACCGGCGCGTTGCTTACGATCGCGAAGGCTGTCTCGGACAACTATCGCCGCGAAAAACGCGAGCGCGGGCTTCTCGATTACGACGATCTGATCGACAGGACGCTGGCGCTTCTCAACGATGGCGCTTCCGGCTGGGTTCACTTCAAGCTCGATCGGGGCGTCGATCACGTATTGATCGACGAAGCGCAGGACACGAGCCCGAAGCAGTGGGACATCATCCAGAAACTCATCGAGGAATTCTGGTCCGGCGAAGGCGCGCGTGACGCCAAGCGCACGGTGTTCGCCGTCGGCGACGAGAAGCAATCGATCTTTTCATTTCAAGGCGCAGCACCGCGCGAATTCGATCTGCGGCGACGCGAACTAAAGAAATTTTTCGACGAAGCAAAGCTCGCCTTCGAGAGCGTCAACCTCCAGCATTCCTTCCGATCCGGCCAAGCCATTCTGGATGCGGTGGACGCGATCTTTCGCGATGCAGCGATCTATCAAAGCATTCAGGCCGACAAAGGCCGCGGTCCCGTCCACAATGCTTTGACCGGCGCGCCACCCGCGCTGATCGACCTGTGGAATCTTGAAGAGCCGACCGAGGCGGAAAACGAAGGCGGCTGGTCGGCACCGCTCGATGCGTTGCCAGGATCGAGTCCGGAAGCCGTTCTTGCGGGTCGTGTGCGGGCTGAGATTTCCGCGCTCATCGCCGGAAATACAATGACGGGTGCGGGAATACGACGCCGCAGAGTAAGCTACGGCGACATTCTGATTCTGGTTCGGCGGCGCAGTGCGGCGTTCGACGCGGTGATTCAAGCACTGAAGCATGCAAACATTCCTGTTGCCGGCGCCGACCGGCTTAAACTGACAGAGCACATCGCCGTCATCGACCTGATGAATCTGGCGGACGCGCTGCTCCATCCTTCCGACGATCTTGCACTCGCCGTCGCGCTGAAGAGCCCGCTCTTCGGTCTCGCTGACAATGACCTGTTGAAGTTCGCGCCGCAGCGCGATGGTTCGCTGCGCGACGCGCTTCGCGCCGGCGACGACGACTGGCTGAAGGCGGCATTCGAACGGCTTGTTGCATTCGAGCAGCGCGTTGCGGGTGAAACGCCGTTCTCGTTTTTCGCGTGGCTGCTCGGCAGCGACGGCGGACGAGCCCGTATTCTCAAACGCCTCGGGCCCGAAGCGAACGATGCACTCGACGAGTTTCTCGAACTTGCGCTGACTTACGAGCGTAAGGAAGCGGCGACGCTGCAAGGTTTCATGGCGTGGCTTCGCGCCGCCGAAACCGAAATTAAACGCGATATGGAAATACGGCGCGACGAAGTTCGCGTCATGACCGTGCACGGCGCCAAGGGCCTCGAGGCCTCGGTCGTGTTCTTGATCGATACCACGACGGCACCTGCCGATACGCAGCGGAAAAATCTCATTCGTCTGCCGCAAG
>JAFKKP010000232.1 GCA_017305515.1 Hyphomicrobiales bacterium | reverse complement strand
GGCATTCGGGCTCAGCGGCGCGCTATAGATTCGCACACGACGTGCGGGGCGGCGCACGACGATCCGGTTCTGCGATGAGATTTCGTCAGGAATCATGCGCTGCGACGAAACCGGTGCTTTGACCGCAGCATTGTCGGCGCGCGCCGGCGCGCCGAGAAAAAACGGACAGCACACCGCAAGCAAAAAAACGGGCAATCTCGCTCGTGCCATATTCGCTCATCCTCCGACGAAGCCGGTTTCCGGCAACGTCTCCGATTGATGTAGCCCCGTCAACACTGCGATTGGCGGCAATGCGCACTTGGCTGACGGATTGCGGCCTTCTAAAGAAGGCGGATGCTGAAATCGTCGAAATCCCCGTCGCTCGATGACATCGAATTGATCGCACGCGATGCGTTCGCTTCGCTGCCGAAGCAATTTCGCGATCTGTGCGAAGGGCTCGTTATCCACGTCGAGGATTTTCCGACGGAAGAAGTCCTCACAACGATGAACGCCGAGAGCGAATTCGACCTGCTCGGACTGTTCCAGGGAGTCGGCCTGCCCTTACGCAGCGGCGACGAGATCGCGCCGATGCCCAATATGATATGGCTCTACCGGCGGCCGATTCTGGATTACTGGGCCGAAAACGATGAATCTCTCGGCCATATCGTAACGCATGTGCTGGTCCACGAAATCGGACATCATTTCGGATTGTCGGATGACGACATGGAGGCCATAGAGGCATCGGTCGCATGACCGATTTAGGCTTTGCGCCGGCGAACCGCCACGATAAATAAACCGCCGATACGGGCGTCACGCCCCACAACGGAACCGGACAATGGACAAGTTCACAACACTGACGGGCGTCGCTGCGCCGCTGAAGATCATCAATGTCGATACCGACATGATTATCCCGAAGCAGTATCTGAAAACCATCAAGCGCACGGGCCTCGGCAAGGGTCTGTTTTCCGAGCAGCGTTACAAGGACGACGGCAGTGAAAACCCCAACTTCGTCCTCAACAAGCCGGCCTACCGCGAGGCGAAGATTCTCGTCGCCGGCGATAATTTCGGCTGCGGGTCGAGCCGCGAGCATGCGCCCTGGGCGCTCGCCGATTTCGGTATCAAGTGCGTCATCTCGACGTCGTTCGGCGATATTTTCTACAACAACTGCTTCAAGAACGGCATGCTGCCGATACGCGTCTCGCAGGACGAACTCGACAAGCTGTTCGACGATGCGGACCGCGGCGCCAACGCGACGTTGACCATCGATCTCGAAAAGCAGGAAATCCGCGGCCCCGACGGCGGCACGATCAAGTTCGACCTCGATCCGTTCCGCAAGCATTGCATGCTGAACGGTCTCGACGACATCGGACTGACAATGGAAAAGGGGAAATCCATCGACGTTTTCGAGGCGAAGGAAAAAGCCGAGCGGCCCTGGCTGTAAGCTAGTTCGCCTTCATCGCAGCGATCGCCTCCGCAATCGCGATCGTGCGCTTCGCCATTTCGACATGAAGCCGCTCGACCATCTGTCCGTCGAGCTGCACGACTCCCTTGCTTTGGTTTTCCGGCGCATCGAAAGCACCCATGATCTTGCGCGCACGCGCGACTTCATCGGGATGCGGCGTATAGGCCGCATTTGCCGCATCGATCTGGCCGGGATGAATCAGTGTCTTGCCGTCGAAGCCCATGTCGCGGCCCTGCGCGCATTCCTTTGAAAAACCGGCCACGTCGTTGATGTCGTTATAAGGGCCATCGAGAATCTCGAGGCCATATGCGCGCGCGGCAAGAATGCAGTGGGTGAACAGCGGCAGCATCGCCGCGCGTCCCGGCAGCATCCGCATGCGCGTCTCGCGCGCGATGTCGTTCGGACCCATGATGAAGCCAGCTAGCCTTGTTTTGGCATCGCGCGCTTGCGCGGCAATATCCTGCGCGCGCAAAACACCGATCGGCGTTTCGATCATCGCCCACACCCGGATCGCAGGGTCTGCTTTCAGTGCCGTCAGCTTCGCGGCAATCTTTTGAATGTCTTCGGGGCTCGATACTTTCGGCACCAGAATTCCGTCCGGCGCGGCTTTCGCGGCCATCGCCAAATCGTCGGCCCACCAAGGCGATTCCAGATTGTTGGTGCGGATGATAATCTCGCGTTTCCCGAAGCCCTTGGCAGCGACAGCCTGTGCGATCTGATCCCGCGCTATCGGTTTGGCATCCGGCGCGACTGAATCTTCCAGATCGAGAATAATGCCGTCGGCGGGTAGGTTGCGCGCTTTTTCCAGTGCCCGCGCGTTGGAACCCGGCATGAACAACACACTTCGGCGCGGACGGATCATGATAGGTTCCTGGAAATCGGCACTCGCGACATTGGCATTTCACCTGCGCCGCAAAAGGCTTGTCCTGAGACTGCCGCTAGGATAGCCACTCGGTATCGTTTTGCGAGGCCAAATGACCCCGTTTCCTCCGCAACTTCTCGCCGGCTATCGGACCTTCGCGACCCAGCGTCTGCCGACCGAGCAGGCGCGCTATCGCGAATTGTCGCGCGAAGGACAGTCTCCTGAAGTCATGGTGATCGGCTGCTGCGATTCCCGTGTGTCGCCGGAAGTCATTTTCGATGCGGGGCCGGGCGAGTTGTTCGTCGTCCGCAATGTTGCCAACCTCGTGCCTCCCTATCAGCCCGACGGCAACGCCCACGGCGTGTCGGCCGCGCTTGAATTCGCGGTTCAGGTCCTACGTGTGAAGCACATCGTCGTGCTGGGGCACGCGCAATGCGGCGGTGTCCGCGCTTTCATCAATAAGAGTGCGCCGCTTTCGCCGGGCGATTTTATCGGCCGCTGGATGTCGCTGTTTGTCAAACCGGGCGAAATCGTCGAGCAGCGCGAGCACGAGTCGATGGAGCAGTTCGTTTTCCGAATCGAGAAGGCGGCGGTGCTGCGCAGCCTCGAAAATCTGATGACGTTTCCCTGCGTGAATATTCTCGCCGGGCGCGGCAAGCTGCAATTGCACGGCGCCTATTTCGGCGTCGCCACCGGGTCGCTGTCAGTTCTCGATCAGGAGACGAAAGAGCTTCGCCGCGTCACCGATGGCGCGCTCGTGGCCTGACACAAGCGGCGGCCTTCTCAGGCCGCTTTCTGCTGGGCCTTGATGAGCTTGCGGTTAATCAGGCATTCGGCGATCTGAATGGCGTTCAGCGCCGCACCCTTTCGCAGATTGTCGGACACGCACCAGAACGCGAGACCGTTCTCTACCGTCGCGTCCTCGCGGATGCGGCTGATATAGGTCGCGTCTTCACCCGCGCATTCATACGGCGTGACGTAACCGCCCGGTTCATGCTTGTCGATCACAAGCAAGCCCGGCGCATTGCGCAGAATGTTGCGCGCCTCATCCACCGAGATCGGCTTCTCGAATTCGACGTTGACCGACTCGCAATGGCCGATGAACACCGGCACGCGCACGCAGGTGGCGACGAGCGAGATCTTCGGGTCGAGAATCTTCTTGGTCTCGGCCAGCATCTTCCACTCTTCCTTCGTGTAGCCATCCTCCATGAAGACGTCGATCTGAGGGATGACGTTGAAGGCGATACGCTTCGGGAATTTCTTGTTCTCGATTTCGCTGTTGGTGTAGACGGCCTTGGTCTGCGAGAACAATTCGTCCATCGCATCCTTGCCCGCACCCGAAACCGATTGATACGTCGAAACGACGACGCGCTTGATCGTCGCCGC
>JAFKKP010000231.1 GCA_017305515.1 Hyphomicrobiales bacterium | reverse complement strand
CTTCGCCTTGGCGCGGAACAGTGCGGCATCAGCGTTCGCCAACAGCGCCTCTGCGTTGTTGCCGTGTCGCGGGAACACCGAAATGCCGGTCGTCAGCCCGATACGGACAGAGCGTCCGTCGACGACGAATTCTTTCTGCATCATGTCCGATAAACGCTTGGCAAGATCCGCAGCAGCCGCCGGCTGTTCGCCGTCGATAATCAATCCGAATTCGTCGCCGCTCAACCGCGCAACCACTCCGCCAAGCGCGGCCGCCTGAACGCGCCGCGAAACCTCGATCAGAAGCCGGTCGCCCACTTCGTGACCGAACACGTCATTGATTTCCTTCAGACGATCAAGATCGATCGAGAGCACGGCGAATTCCTCATCGGTCCCCTCGCAGGCGTCGATCATCTGCGACAGTGCCTGCAGGAACGCCGCGCGGTTCGGCAATTCGGTCAGCGAGTCGTGATAGGCCATATGCGCCATGCGCGATTCGGTTTCGCGACGATCCGTGATGTCTTCGTTGGTATTGATGAGATATTGCGGCTTGCCGTTTTCATCGAGCACGGTCATGCGGCGCGTTAGAAACAATCGGAGACCGTTTGCGGTCTGGATCGGGTGCTCTTCCGTGACGATGCCTTGCTTGCGAACAGCGTCTTCGTCGCGCTTGCCGATGAATTTGGCATCGCGCTCGTTGTAAACATCGTCGATCGTCAATCCGATGACGTCCTCGCGGCTGCGGCTGAGAATCGCTTCCGCACCGCGATTGGCGAGCACGTATTGACCATCGCTCAATCGTTTGACGACAAGCGCGACCGGGACATTGTCGACGACGAGTTCCAGGAATTTCTTCGCGTCTTTAATTTCGCGCGAAAGCGAGCGACGTTCGGTGACATCTTCAAAGAGTGAAATGAGATATTCCGGCTTGCCGTCCTCGTCGCGCGCAATAACGCGGTCGCAGGCAACAAGGCGATGTCCGCCGTGGAGATCGACCGGCAATTCGGTATGGGTTCTGCCCGTCGCAGAGCGAATCGCCTCTCCGTCGAGACGCTCAACCGATTTGGCGTTTTCGGGCTTGTAGAGACTGTCTGCGGTCTTACCGATGATCTGGTCTCTCTCCAATCCGCAATATTGTTCAAACGCCCGGTTCGCCAGAATATAGCTCCGGTCTTCGATCGATTTCACCGAAACACAGACCGGAATATTGTCGATCACGGACTCCAGGAAGTTCTTCGTGTTCGCAAGTTCTTTCATGAGCTTGCGCTGGTCCGTGCAGTCATCGTGGATCGAAACCATGCCGCCGGTCGAGAACTTGCGATGCTGTACCGAGACCGACCGTCCATCCGGCAATTCCGTTACATGCGTTGCGGATGTGTCTACGAGTTGACGGAATTCTTCAATGCTGTGGCCAAGCACACCTTTGCGGTGGCGCAGTTCGATCAGCTCTTGCGACGTCATGCCGGGCTTCAGGTCGGATCGCGAAAGCCGATACATGTTGAGGTAGTGGTCGTTGACGAAAATGACCTGACCTCTGCGATTCACCATCACCATTCCCTGGCTCAGTTTGTTGAGCGAGGAGTGGACGAACGCAGTGTTGTGCCGGTGAGATCGCTGGGCACGCTGCAATGCCGACATCACCCACAGAATAATGGATCCAAGAAAGGCGAAGACGACGAAGCCGCCAATCACCATCTGCCATATCATCGTCCGCTGCGCGCTCGGGACGGCGACGAATGTGCCGTCGGGCGCAACTGCGATTTGCGCTAATGCGTGGTCGCTCAGGATGAAAGCGCCAATGATAATCGCAGCGAACCATGCAAGGTTCACTGTCAGTACGCGCGCCTGCTTCTGCCAGCCCGTCATTTCAAGTCCGCGGAATTCTTCCCGGACACTCTCTGGTTGTACCCGTTTGAATCGGGTAAACGCGTACCAAGTCGCATGCGCAATGTGATTTAAATGAAGGCAATTGGGCGCCTATGCTTAACGAAACGATAACGCCGGCTGCATCGCAGCGAAGAAGCATGCGCAGGAAATGATCGCCCCAAAGACATCGAGGTCAGGCTTCAGGCATGGACAGAGTTGATTGCGTCGTCGTCGGCGCAGGCGTCGTCGGCCTTGCGGTCGCGCGGCGGCTGGCGAAATCGGGTCTTGAAGTTATCGTGCTTGAAGCCGCGGGCGACATCGGCACCGGAACGTCGTCGCGCAACAGCGAGGTCATTCACGCCGGTATCTATTACCCTGCCGGAAGCCTCATGGCGCAGCTCTGCGTCAGCGGCAAGAAGATGCTCTATACGTATTGCGACGATCGCGGTATCGCTTATCGCCGCTGCGGCAAGCTGATCGTCGCGACATCCGAAAGCGAAAATGGCAAACTCGCTTCGATCAAGTCGCATGCCGAAGCCAACGGCGTCGATGACATGAAGACCTTGAGCGGAGCCGGAGCCCGCGCCCTCGAACCCGCTCTCGCCTGTACCGGCGCGCTGCTGTCGCCCTCAACCGGCATCATCGACAGCCACGCTTACATGCTCGCCTTGCGCGGCGAGATCGAGGATGCCGGCGGCGCGCTCGCGTTCCACGCGCCATTCATACGCGCGAAATCGATCCGCAGCGGATTTGAAATCGAAGTCGGCGGCGATGCGCCGATGACGATCGGCTGCCGCCTGCTCGTCAACTCAGCCGGGTTGTCCGCACCGTCTATTGCGAAGTCAATCGACGGCATGCCCTCCGATAAAATCCCGACACCGTATTACGCGAAAGGCAACTATTTCAGCTGCAACTCGCGCGCGCCGTTTTCGCGGCTGATTTATCCTGTGCCGGAAGCTGGCGGGCTCGGCGTGCATCTCACCATCGACATGGGTGGCCAAGCGAAGTTCGGACCCGATGTGCAATGGGTCAATGAACTCGACTACACGGTCGATCCCGCACGCGCCGAACGCTTCTATCCGGCGATCCGGCGCTACTGGCCATCGCTGCCTGACGGTGCATTGAGCCCGAGCTACGCCGGCATCCGGCCGAAAATCGTGCCGCCCGAAATCGCGAGGCAGGATTTCATGATCCAGGGTCCGCGCGATCACGGCCTTGCCGGGCTGGTCAATCTGTTCGGAATTGAATCGCCGGGGCTGACATCGTCACTGGCCATCGCAGAACGCGTCGCCACGACTGTCGAGGTCGCGGGTTAACGCAGACACGCAACCCGATCGGCCAAAATGTCAGGGTTTACCGTCAGCTACCGCGATTTTCAGTGAACGGTCGTACTCGCCGAGTGGCGGAGACGCTGGATTTCATCCTTCAGCACCAGTTTGCGGCGCTTCAATTCGATGATGCGGAGATCGTCGGTGGAAAGATGCTTGAGGGCATCGTGCAATTCGTTTTCCAGATCTTCGTGTTTGCGTTCCAGTTCAACGAGATGCGCCTGAATTGCCATAAGAAGTCTCCCTGTAGAGTGGACCTCAGATTTAATTCTGGACAAGTGAGTGTACATGAGTGGCGGCTTCTGTCGACAGGGATTTGAAAAACTGTCCCTGCGATATTTTGTATCGTCGGTAACTCTTTGTGACGGAACCAACCCTAAAATACCGCGGCTGGAACTGGCCGCAATTATCTGCAATGACAGTCGCAGGCAGGGCACCGGCGAGAACTTGCTGAAAGTCCGATCGAATAAAGTCACCTACGGTTATGGCAGATCAGGACAACAACGATTTCGCTGC
>JAFKKP010000230.1 GCA_017305515.1 Hyphomicrobiales bacterium | reverse complement strand
GATCGGCGTTCGCCATCAGGCCGAACTGGCGTCCCGACAATTCGAGCACCGCGCCCTTCTGGTTGGTCAGCACGATGGCGCGTGCGCCGCCGCCGACCGCAAGGCCCGCGCCCGCGGCACCATAGACGCCCGCGACATCGGAGGGACGATAGATGTTCGACACGCGGCCGGAGAACGTCGTCTTCGAGCCGC
The DNA here is from genome assembly GCA_017305515.1 of Hyphomicrobiales bacterium. GTDB lineage: Bacteria > Pseudomonadota > Alphaproteobacteria > Rhizobiales > Xanthobacteraceae > Afipia. Next base: position 3,563 of record JAFKKP010000230.1, on the reverse strand, counting down.
CGAACACCAGACCGTAATCGATGCCGCCGACCGAGAGCGGATAGCGCCGCCCCTGGAATGTCAGCGTGCCGCCGCCGGCCGAGCCGCCGATGATCCAGCCGCCTTTGTAGACCGTCAGCGTCACGAGACCCGAATCCGCACGCGCTGTGGACGACAGCGAGACGGCGGTGAACGCAATCAATGCAACGGCACAGGCGCGAACGAAGGATGACAATCTCATGGTGAAGCTCCCCGGCGATGTTTCAGGACGTGTGAAAGCAGAATGACGCAGGCGCGATTCGTAGCGAATCGTAGAGTCGCATCGCTCGAAACGCAATCGCGCAGCGCGGCATCACGTCAGGCAAATCGCGCTCTGTTGCGTTCGCGCGCCTTTTCCGCCTCGGCCTCACGATCTTTTGCGGGCGCATGCGTGTGCAGCGACGCCAGCAAAATGCGCGCGGCGGCCGACACATCCTCGACCGCGCGGTTGAACGCCGCTTCGTTCACTTTCGACGGCGCGTTGAAGCCGGAAAGTTTCCGCACGAACTGCAACGCCGAGGCGTGGATTTCATCCTCGGTCGCGGGCGGCTCGAAATTGAACAGCGTTTTTATATTCCGGCACATGAAAGCCTCCATCGTTGGCGCGGACTATACGCGCTTGATCGGCGCGAAACACCGCCGCAATCCCGCCATTCGATTCCAAGTCCGTCACGTTTTGGCCATTGCGCGCAAAGGCGAAATTGTGATGCGGGATTTGCCGAACGTGCACAACGCGTTGGCCCGGATGGACATCGCTATCCCCGCGCGGCGACACAATTGCGCCTTATCGCGCTATTCGCCCAAATCCTTGCGCGGATTGTAGGGGTGATCGGCGCGCCATTTGTCCATCAGCGCCTCAAGCTCCGCATCGTTTCCGTCGGGAAGAATGATGCGCGTCACCGCGAACAGATCGCCGAACTCGCTCAGGTTTTGCGAGGTTTTGTGCGGCAAGCCCTTGCCCTTCAAACGAAACGTGCGTCCGCTCGAGGTGTTTTTCGGAATCGACAATTGCACCGCGCCGTCCAGCGTCGGCACGCGCACCTTCGCGCCGAGAACCGCTTCATAAAGCGTGATCGGCAATTCGATGCGAAGATCGTTGCCCTCGACCTTGAAGTGCGGATGCGGTGCGATCGTCACGGTGATGAGAACGTCGCCCGGCGGATGACCCGGCGCGGTCTCGCCCTGGCCCTTCAAGCGGATCTGCTGGCCGGCTGTGACGCCCGCCGGAATCTTCACATTGAGTTCTTTGCCCGTCGGCAGGCGAACGCGGCGCGTGCCGCCCTTCACCGTCTCCTCCAGCGACACGCTCATGGTGACGTTGAGATCGAGATCCGCCGCGAAAGGCTGGTCCTCGAAATGCGCAGCTCGTCCGGCACCCATACCGGGGCCGCCACCGCCGAACATGCTTTTGAGAATGTCCTCGAAGCCTGCGCCGCCCATGCCGCCGCCGGGCCCGCTTGTCGAAAACGAATATTCAAATCCGCCCGGCCCTGCGCGGCCGCGCGCGCCACGTCCGCCGAAACCGCCGCCGGGAAATCCGCCGCCCTCGAAGCCGCCCTGAAAACGGGGCTTGCCTTCGGCGTCGATCTCGCCGCGATCGAACTGCTTGCGCTTGTCCTCGTCGCCGAGAATTTCGTTCGCCGAATTCACTTCGGCGAAACGCTCGGCGGCCTTGGAGTCACCCTTGTTGGCGTCGGGATGGTGCTTCTTGGCGAGCTTGCGGAAGGCGCTCTTGATCGCCGCCGCATTCGCATTCTTCGGCACCCCCAGGACCTCATAGGGGTCGCGCATCGACTTGTCTCCTTAGGAGGAATTGGGAACGGTCGAACGCCGTTCAGGTGTTATTTGGGGATTTCGATGCGGCCGTGCAACCGGTTCGGCGTTTCTTCCAGCCTTAACTTCTTTTCCAGGGCTTCATATTGCGGATTTCCCACGGCCCCTGCCCTTGCTGACAGGCCTCGCCCTGGAGCCAGCCTTCATTGGCGCCGCGCACATAGCTTGCCAGAAAATCGCGGCAGACCTTGCCTTCGGAAGCGTAAGTCGTGGCCAGCGGCGTGACCGAGCCGCGCGCGCCGGTATCGGGATTTTCCCATGGCTGGCTGGCGTCTTTGCCGCCCCGGCTGAGAATGTCGGACGCCGCATTGCGGGCCAGCGCCATGTCGGCGTCGGTGAGATTGGTGTCGTCCTTGATCCGTACCGGGCCGATCGAGCCTGTGACATCCGACGGATCGCCTTTGTCCTTATCGAACATCGAGCCGAGCCGGAAGCTGCAACCGCCCTCCGACAGGCCGACCAGAACCACCGCCAGCATCGCTGCCATCCGCCGCATCGGCGATAGGCCGCAAGGCTTCCGTGCCCTATATAAGGACCGACTGAGCGGCAAAGCGCATATGGGCGCGGCGAGAGGCAAGCGGGCACTCCAGACATGAACGGTCCAGAGCAGATCAAACACCCGTTAATTTCCGGTGATTTTACCGAGGCTTCGGAGCCCTTTGGGCTGTTTGCCGCGTGGTTCGCGGAGGCCGTCAAATCCGAGCCGAACGACCCCAATGCGATGGCGCTGGCCACCGTCGATGCCTCGGGTTTGCCAGATGTCCGCATGGTTTTGCTCAAGGGCTACGACGAGGACGGCTTCGTGTTTTACAGCCATATCGACAGCGCCAAGGGCCGGGAACTGACCGCCAATCCCAAGGCCGCGCTCCTGTTTCACTGGAAATCGCTGCGCCGGCAGATTCGCATTCGCGGCACTGTCTCCACCGTCACGCCGGAAGAAGCCGACGCCTATTTCGCCACGCGCCCGAAGCAGGCGCAGATCGGCGCGCATGCCAGCAAGCAGTCCAAGCCGCTTGAAAGCCGCATGGCGTTCGAAAAAGCCATCGCGCTGAACACTGCGAAATATGCCGTCGGCGATGTGCCGCGTCCGCAAGGCTGGAGCGGCTGGCGCATCGCGCCATTATCGTTCGAATTCTGGCACGACCGACCGTTCCGTTTGCACGACCGCATCGAATTCACCCGCGACTCCTCCGGCAAAAGCTGGAGCAAGACGCGGCTTTATCCATAACCGAGTAACCGAATGCCTCTCTCGCCTTCCGACTCCAATGCGCCACGACGCACGATGATCCTGACCGGCGCAAGCCGCGGCATCGGACACGCGACCGTCAAACGCTTTTCCAGCGCAGGCTGGCGCGTGCTGACCTGTTCGCGGCATCCGTTTCCCGAACAATGTCCGTGGGGCGCAGGACCGGAAGATCACATTCAGGTCGATCTCGCCGATCACAGGGACACCGAACGCGCCATCGCAGAGGTGAAATCGCGGATCGGCGGCGAACTGCATGCGCTGGTCAACAATGCCGCGATTTCGCCGAAAGCGGACGGCGGCACGCGCATGGGCTCGATGGACACCGACATCGAGACATGGAGCCATGTGTTCAACGTCAACTTCTTTGCGCCGATCATGATGGCGCGCGGGCTTTTGAACGAACTGAAAGCCGCGAAAGGCTCGGTCGTCAACGTCACATCCATTGCCGGTTCGCGCGTGCATCCGT
>JAFKKP010000229.1 GCA_017305515.1 Hyphomicrobiales bacterium | reverse complement strand
GGACGGTCATCCATCACGTATCGGCTTAGCTGAAAGGAGGACATCTCGCCGCGCTGGTCGGGCCGAACGGCGTCGGCAAGACCACGCTGCTGCGCGCGGTTGCGGGACTGATTCCATCGAGCGGCGACATCCGCCTCGACGGCACGACGCTGTCGAAATTGTCCTTGCGCGAACGCGCCACGCGTTTCGGCTATCTTCCGCAGGGTCATGCCGTGCACTGGCCGCTCTCCGTGCGCGACGTCGTCGCATTGGGACGTTATCCGCACGGCGCGACCGATCCCGCACGCTTGCCGGAGAAGGACGCCGCTGCGGTTTCCCGCGCCATTCAGGCGGCGGACGTGATGACGCTCGCGGATCGCCGTGTCACGGAACTGTCCGGCGGCGAACGCAGCCGCGTGGCGCTGGCGCGCGTGCTGGCGGTGGAAGCGCCGGTGATTCTTGCGGACGAGCCGACCGCTTCATTGGACCCCCGCTATCAACTCGACATCATGAATGTGCTGCGCGCCGTGGCGGACACCGGCACGCTCGTCGTCGTCGTGACGCACGATCTTGGTCTTGCCGCGCGCTTCGCCGACACCGTTCTGGTGCTGTCCGACGGGCGCATCGTGGCGCAAGGCCCGCCCGATCAGGCGCTGTCCGAAACGATTCTCGAAGACGTATTCCGCGTGGACAGCTTCCGCGCGCGGTTCCGCGACAAGAATGTGGTCGTGCCGTGGACGCATCTGTGACGATGAAACGTATGATCGCGACGGCCACGCTCGCTCTGCTGCCGTTCGCTGCGCATGCGGACGATCTGCCACGCGTCGCATCGATCAATCTGTGCACCGATCAGCTCGTCATGGCACTGGCCGATCCGCAGCAGATTCTCGGACTAGGCCCGTTCGCGCGCGATGCCTCGCAATCCTTCGACGCCGAGAAGGCGAAACGGTTTCGCCGATTGTCCGGCGAAGCCGAGGACGTGCTCGCGCTGCATCCGGATGTTGTGCTGGCCGGCGATTACACCAAACGCGAGACGCGCGAACTTCTGAAAGACAAGGGGCTGCGCGTCGAGGAATTTTCCTTCGCGCGCTCGGTCGGGGAGGTGAAAGACCAGATTCGCCGAATGGGCGATCTTCTCAAGCAGCCGCAGCGCGCGAACGACGACATCGCCAAAATCGATGATGCCATCGCCGATGCGCGAAAGGAGGCGGCGGCAAAACCCTATCGCGTCCTTGCCGTGTCGCGGCGCGGTTGGGTGACGGGCGGCGACAGCCTCGCCAACTCATTGCTCGCGGAAGCCGGCGTGACAAATGCGGCCAGCGAACTCGGTCTCGGGTTCGGCGGCTTCGCATCGCTGGAGACAATCGTCGCCCTGCAACCGGACCTGCTGCTTGTTTCGAGCAACGAGAACTTCGCACAGGATGAAGGCGAGGCGTTTCTGCTGCACCCCGCGCTGGAAAAATTCTATCCGCCGCGAAAGCGCATCGCGCTGCCGGATCGGCTGACGGTGTGCGGCGGGCCGATGCTCGTCGACGCGCTCAAGCAGTTAACCGCCGAACTCCGGCGCGTCACGCCGTAACGCGCATCAGCTCTTTTTGCCGTCTTTGCCGAACTGCTTGAGGAACGCGGTGAGGTCCTTGACCTCCTGCTCGTTCTTGATTCCGGCGAACGTCATTTTGGTGCCGGGAATTTTCGCCTTCGGGTCGGCGATATATTCGGCGAACACCTTTTCATCCCAGGTGATGCCGGAATTCTTGTTGGCGTCGGAATAATTGTAGCCTTCCACTGAGCCCGATTTGCGCCCGAACAGTCCGTTCAGAACTGGGCCGACGCCGTTCTTGGCGGTCTCGCCGATCTGATGACAGGCGCGGCACTTGTTGAAGGATTTCTCGCCGGCGGCAGCGTCCTGCGCATTGGCGGCAAACGATCCCGCTGCAAGGAATATGGCGGCGGCAGTCAAACGAACGATCATGGCTCAGCCTTTCAAGAATTACCCGACTTTGAGATACGAAAAACCCTTCGACTGCAACGCTGCGACTGTCGCCACGCCCGACGGCACGAAGGAGATGAACGGCGCGTCCTTCACTTTCGCCTTGTCGATGTTCAGCCGCTTGAAGGTGATCTCGCACAGATAAACCTTCAGGCCGTTCTTCGACAACGCAGTGATGCGCTCGAATATTTCCGGCGGAATGACCTCATCCTTCCACGGCGTGCCTTCCAGCGTCGAGAGGAAGAATTTGACGCCGACCGAATGCACCACAAGCGCCAATTGAAGTCCGAACGGATCGGAGCCGTACACCGAATAATGGTTGGAAATGTTGTTCAGCGTCTGATTGAAGCGCGGGTGGTCGCCATAGTCGCAATGATAAAGGCAGGCGACATCGGCTTCCTTCTTGATGTCGGCCATTTTCAACTCGGCGGGAGCTGCCTGCGCTGACGCAGCGATCAGCCCGCCCGCCGCACCGAGAATGATGCCGCGCCGCGTGGTCGAACCGTTGTGATCTGTCATGACGATCTCCTGTTCTGCGGCGACTTATAAAGTATTCTTGCGCGAACCCAAAGCCGCTTCGCTCATTCCACCTTGGGACCGGACTTGCTGTCGGGCGTCACGTCGATCGACATCGCGCGGCCGACAACCTTCGGCGCCGCGGGCTTGCAGTTCTTCATGCAGGGCTCCCTGCCCCAGAACTGCTTTTCGGCGGTCTCGCGGTCGTCGTCATAGAACGCGGCTGCGTTCGGCATCTTGATGGAGGTAAAATTCTTCTCGTTCAGTTCAAAGTTCGGGTCTTTGACGATGTCATTCATGCTGAGAAGATAGGCCGTGAGAGCATAAATATCGTCGTTCGACAGCGACTGCGCGTTGCCATACGGCATCGCGCGCTTGATGTAGTCGAACACGGTGGAGACATCCGGCCAGAACGAGCCGATGGTCTTGTCGGGCCGGTCTGCTTTCAAGGTATCGAGTCCGCCCGCAAGCACCGGCCAGCGCCCGACGCCCTGACCGAACTCGCCGTGACACGCCGCACATTGCGCCTGAAACAATTCGTCGCCCTGCTTCACGGTACCCTTGCCGGGCGGCAATCCCTTGCCGTCGGCGCGCACATCGGTGTCCCACGCCTTGATTTCTTCCGGCAAGGCAATACGGCCGAGATTGAGTTTCGGCGCGGGCTTCGTGTCGCGCGACGCGGCATGCTGCGCGGCGGCGTCATGCGATTTGAATCCGGCGATGCCGACCGTAAGCAACGCGGCGACAACGAGACTAGCCGATCTCGACATTTTCGGTCTCCCCGTTGGCGCGGACCAGCCAGGTCTGAATGCCGTTGTTGTGGTAGATCGAATTGACGCCACGAACTTTCCGCAACTCATCCTTCGTCGGCTGCACATAGCCGGTGGAATCCATCGCGCGCGACTGGATCATCATCTCCTGACCGTTCCAGTCGAAATCGACATAGAAGCGCGTCAGCGATTTATCGATCACGGGTCCGTCGATGCGCGCGGTCTGCCAGTTGCGTCCGCCATCCATCGAAACGTCCACGCGCTTGACCGTGCCGCGCCCGGACCATGCGAGGCCGGACAAAACATTGCGACCCTTTAACTTCAGCGGCGCCTGCGGCGACGGATTCGTCACCACCGATTTCGCATCCATGATGAAGGTGTGCTTGCGCGAGCGGCCGTCGGCGAGCAGGTCGGTATATTTCGACGTTTCCTCGCGCGTCTCCCACGGCTGATCGCCGACCTCGATGCGCCTGATCCACTTCACCCACAGATTGCCTTCCCATCCGGGAATGAC
>JAFKKP010000324.1 GCA_017305515.1 Hyphomicrobiales bacterium | reverse complement strand
CGATTGGCCGGCATCGCGCGACGCAGGCGGCCGAACAGGTTGTCGAGCGCCTTTGTGGTGCGCTCGTAAAAACTATAGCCGCTCTGGAGCCTTATCTGCTTCAACTTCGCATCGAAGGAGAAGGCATCGATGCGTGAGCCGGCCTTCTGGTACCGGCCGCCATCGCTGGCGTCGCACCTCCTGTCCCCGCTCGGTGCGATTTACGGCGCAGTGGCCGCGTGGAGGATGAATCGAGAGGGTATTGATGCAGGTATCCCTGTCATTTGTGTCGGCAATTTTCACACTGGCGGTGCCGGCAAGACGCCGGCGACGCTGAAAATTTCCGAGATGCTACGAACGGACGGAGAGACGCCGTTTGTCGTCAGTCGCGGGTATGGCGGCCGTTTGACCGGACCCGTCCGAGTCGATCCGCAAATTCACACAGCACGCGATGTCGGTGACGAGCCGTTGATGATGTCGTCGCGCGTGCCAGTGATTGTTTCGCGCGACCGCGCGGCTGGCGCGGCGCTTGCGAAGTCGCAAGGCGCAGGCGTTATCCTTCTCGATGATGGATTCCAGAATCCATCGCTAAGGAAAAATATGTCCCTGATTGTGGTCGATGCCAATCGCGGCATCGGTAATGGCTTTGTATTTCCGGCAGGCTCGCTGCGCGCGCCGTTGAAGCCGCAGATTGACAAGACGGATGCATTGATCGTTGTCGGCAGCGGACATGGAACTGCCGATCTTGAGCGGTCGATCGAAAATCGCAACATCCCGGTTCTGCAGGCGCGATTGAAAGCGGATCAAAGAGCTGTTTCAGAACTCGGCGCGAAGAGCGTTCTTGCATTCGCAGGCATCGGCGATCCGTCGAAGTTTTTTTCGACGCTGCGGGAAAACAATATTTCCGTGGCCGAAGAGCGTGTCTTTGCGGATCACCATGCGTTCTCGATTGGCGAGATCGAGAAGCTGATGCGCGATGCGGCCAAAAGATCGCTCACGCTGCTGACGACCGAGAAAGACATTGCCCGCATTCGCAGCGACCCGCGCTTGATCCGTTTTGCGGACAGGATTGCAACGCTTCCGGTTACGCTCGAATTCGACGATGAGGCGGCTCTGAGTCGATTGGTAACAGCACGCCTCGCAGCAGCCCGAAAATAACTGCCAGGTTATTTCTTTATGGCACCTGGAAAATGCCGGGACAGAACGGCCTCCGGCGTTGCGTAGGCTTCCTGACGATCCACGCTCCAGTATTTCAATTCGTCGAGCGGGATGTGCTCGCCGGTGATGACGCATCGCACATATGAGCCAGGAGACGTGACGCGAAAATCGCCGTCGAGATACTCGACCTGCGCTTCGCCATGACCGGAGGGTCCGAATTTGTTGAGCACGAAAACAATCCTTCAGCGGCACCCGCGCCGCTACAAAGCAAATATAAGAGCCCAAGTCGCGGGACGAAACCCCTCAGGCAACCTCTAGAACAGGTCGCCTTGCACTTTCTTCGTGCCATCGGCGGGGCGTTTCGCAGCTGTTTTCGGCTTTGAAGGTTCTTTTGATCCCGCCGATGGCGATCCTTCCGACACTGCGCCGATATGCCCGTCCGCGAATTCAATGCTGATCCGCTGACCTGCGCTCACACTCGCCGCATGGTGTAACGGCATTCCGTTCATATCCCGCACCAGCGCGAAACCACGATCCAGCACGCCCTTGTAGGAAAGCGCATTCAGAAGCTGCGATACGTATTGAAGTCTCGTTCTGCGCTGTTCGATGTGTAACTTGTTGGATCGCAGGGCACTCGCAGCGAGGCGCGCGACCTGCTCACGTCCCCGAACGATCCGTGTCTTGAGCATGTTCACCGTCAGCCGTGCGCCGATGGCCGACAACCGCCGTTCATAGACGTGAGCATTGGCACGCAACGCCCGTGGCAATTGCGCTGCCGCCCGGTCGAGACGCTGGCGCGGAATATTCAGAAGATCCACAGGCTTCGGCAGCGCGCGGGCCGCGCCGCGAAACTCGCTGCGGCGGTTTTCCTGCGCGCGTTTCCAATAGGCGAATGCCTGGCGCGCAAGCCCTGACACTTCCACGGCCAGCTCCGCGCGCACCGGCACGGCCATCTCGGCGGCGGCGGTCGGTGTCGGCGCGCGTTTGTCGGCGGCAAAATCGATCAGCGTGATATCGGTCTCATGTCCGACTGCGGAAATCAGCGGGATCATGCTTTCGGCTGCGGCGCGAACGACGATCTCTTCGTTGAACGACCACAAGTCTTCCAGCGAGCCGCCGCCGCGCGCCACGATCAGCAAATCGGGCCTCGGAATTTTCCCTTTTTCCGGCAGGGCGTTGAAGCCGTGAATGGCACTGGCGATCTGCTCGGCTGAACCTTCGCCTTGCACGCGCACCGGCCAGACCAGAACGCGGCGAGGAAATCTGTCTTCAAGCCGATGCAGAATGTCGCGGATCACGGCGCCTGTTGGCGATGTGACGACGCCGATGACATCCGGTAGCCACGGCAGCAGTTGCTTGCGCGATTCGTCGAACAGGCCTTCGGCCGCGAGCTTCTTCTTGCGCTCCTCCATCAGTGCCATCAGCGCGCCGACGCCGGCGGGCTCGATGGCTTCGATCACGATCTGATATTTCGACGAACCGGGATAGGTGGTCAGTTTTCCGGTCGCAATGATTTCCAGACCTTCCTGAGGTTTGAATTTCATCCGGCCGAAAACACCCTTCCAGATAACGGCTTCGATTTTGGCGCTTTCGTCCTTGAGCGCGAAGTAGCAATGGCCTGAGGCGACGGCACCGCGAAAGCCGGAAATTTCGCCGCGCACGCGCACATGCTCATAGGCGCTCTCCACCGTCCGTTTGAGCGCGGAGGACAACTCCGAAACCGTATATTCCTGTGAATTAGGCAGGGCTTCGCTGGCGCTTTTTTTCATCTCAAGTCGAATCTGTTGCGGCTGTCGGGTGCCATGCTAAACCCTTTTGTCGTTGGCACAAACGTCGGTTCGATCTCTCTCAATGAATATCCTTCTGATCGGTTCGGGTGGTCGCGAACACGCACTGGCGTGGAAAATCGTGTCTTCACCCCTTCTGACAAAACTGTGGTGTGCACCGGGCAATGCAGGTATCGCGCAGGAAGCCGAATGCATCGCGCTCGACGTCGCCGACCACGCTGCTGTGGTCCGATTTTGCAAGCAGAACCGGATCGACCTCGTTGTCGTCGGACCGGAGGCGCCTCTGGCTGCGGGCATCGTGGACGATCTCGCATCCGCTGGAATCAAGGCGTTTGGTCCGAGCAAGGCAGCCTCGCAACTCGAAAGCTCAAAAGGCTTCACCAAGGATCTTTGCAAGGCGAACGATATTCCGACGGCCGCCTATGAGCGGTTTCGCGACGCCGATTCTGCAAAAGCCTATATCCGCAAACAGGGCGCGCCGATTGTCGTGAAAGCCGACGGGCTGGCCGCAGGCAAGGGCGTCGTTGTCGCAATGACGCTCGCGGAAGCGGAATCCGCAATCGATATGATTCTCGGCGGCGGTTTCGGCGCGGCGGGCGCAGAAGCGGTCGTCGAGGAATTTATTGTCGGCGAGGAAGCGTCCTTCTTCGTGCTCTGCGATGGCGAACACGGATTGCCTCTTGCGACCGCGCAGGATCACAAGCGCGCCTTCGATGGCGACAAAGGCCCGAACACCGGCGGCATGGGTGCTTATTCTCCGGCGCCGGTGATGACGGAAGCAATGATCGCGCGCACGATGAGGGAGATCGTCAACCCTACGCTGCGAGCGATGGCGGCTAAGGGCATGCCCTACAAGGGTGTGCTGTTCGCGGGACTGATGGTCACGAAAGATGGCCCGAAGCTGATCGAATACAATGCGCGTTTCGGCGATCCGGAAACGCAGGTGCTGATGTTGCGTCTGATGTCAGATTTGGTGCCGGCGCTGCTGGCTTCCGTCGACGGGCAGTTGAAGAATTTCGACCTGCGCTGGTTTCCCGATCCCGCGCTCACGGTCGTGATGGCCGCGAAAGGTTATCCCGGCGACTACGCAAAAGGTTCGCGCATTCTCGGTCTTGAGGAGGCCGCCAAAGTCGAGGGCGTGGAAATTTTTCACGCCGGCACCAAAACTAGCGGAGCTGACATCGTTTCCAACGGCGGCCGCGTTCTGAACGTCACGGCAACCGGTCAAACCGTGAGCGAAGCCCAGCGCCGCGCCTATGAGGCGATTGCACGCATCGAATGGCCGGAAGGTTTTTGCCGCAGCGACATCGGCTGGCAGGCGATTGCGCGCGAGAAGGGAACGAAAGTTTAGTCATGGCAGACCTCGCCGATCTTTTCCCCGGCTTCGCCTCCGAATGGATCGATACCAAAAACGGTCGCATCTTTGCGCGCGTCGGCGGCAAAGGCCCACCCTTGCTGTTGCTGCACGGATTTTCACAGACGCATGTGATGTGGCATCGCATCGCACCTAACCTTGCGGAAAAATTCACGCTCGTGATTGCGGATCTGCCGGGCTATGGCTGGTCGGACGTGCCCGACAGCGACGCCAGTCACACACCGTTCACGAAGCGTGCGATGGCGCAGACCATGATCGACGCGATGGAGCGGTTGGGTCATGTGCAATTCGCGCTCGCCGGGCACGATCGCGGCGGCCGTGTCTCGTACCGGCTTGCGCTCGATCATCCCGGCAGGCTGTCGAAACTCGCGACGCTCGATATTCTGCCGACTTACGAATACTGGGCGCATATGGATCGCGCCTACGCGCTCAAAATCTATCACTGGACCTTGCTGGCGCAGCCGGAGCCGTTGCCCGAGAAACTGCTCGGTGCAAATCCGGATTTTTATCTCAAGAACAAACTCGCAAGCTGGTCGAAGTCGAAAGATTTGAGCGCGTTCGATCCGCGCGCTCTGGCGCATTATCTGGCAGCGTTCAACGATCCGCTGCGCATTCACGCGATGTGTGAGGATTATCGCGCGGGCGCGTATGCGGATTTCGAGCATGATAGCGCGGATCGTGAAGCAGGCCGAAAGATCACGATTCCGATGCTGGCGCTATGGGGCGATTCCGGGATCGCGCAGTCCGCTGCGACGCCACTCGATACCTGGAAAACGTGGGCGACGAACGTGCGCGGTCAGCCGGTCAATTCCGGGCATTTTCTCACCGAGGAAGATCCGGACGGCACGTCGTCTGCGCTTCTGAAATTTTTCTCGGAGTCCGCCTGATGCTTCGCGAAGCGGTTCAAGGCGATATCAAGCGCATCGTTGAGATGCTGGCTGACGATGCGCTCGCGAGCGGACGCGAAAATCTTAAAGGAGACATGAAAGCGTATCATGCCGCGTTCGATGCCATCGCCGCCGATCCGAACAACACGCTTTATGTCTGGGACGAGGACGGCGTGGCGATGGGATGTCTGCAACTCACTTTTCTGCCCGGAATGTCGTATCAGGGAAGCTGGCTCGCGCAGGTCGAAGGCGTGCGTGTCGATCGCTCGATGCGTGGCGAAGGCATCGGCGAAGAGATGATGAAGGCCGTTGTCGCCAAGGCGCGCGAACATGGTTGCAAATATCTCCAGTTGATGACGAACAAGCGGCGCGGGGATGCGCAACGCTTTTACGAGCGGCTTGGATTCGAGATGTCGCACGAAGGAATGAAACTCGCGCTCTAGCGCCGCGCTTTGAAGAATTCCTTCAGCAGCGTGGCTGCCTCATTTTCGCCGACGGCGGGATAAACGTCCGGCGCGTGATGGCAGGTCGGCGAGGCAAAAAATCTGACGCCGCTATCGACGGCCCCGCCTTTGGGGTCACTTGCGCCATAGTAAAGCCGGCGGATACGGGCGAATGAGATCGCTGCCGCACACATCGTGCACGGCTCCAGCGTGACATAAAGATCGCAATCGACCAGACGCTCGGTGCCTAGCGCGTTCGCAGCCGCGCGGATTGCCAGGATTTCGGCGTGCGCCGTCGGGTCTCGGTCGTTCAGTGTGCGATTTCCGGCATCTGCAACAACGGCGCCATCGCGAACGATCACGCAGCCGATCGGCACCTCGCCGGACGCTCGGGCGATTTCGGCCTGTTTAAGAGCCAAATCCATGAAAGATCGCGCGCTCATGCCTCGTTTCCAGCAAAGAACTCTGTTATCAGCCCGGCATTCATTCAGCGAGATCATCCATGCCCCGCGACAACGATAAAAACAACGGCCGTCCACCGCGCCGCGACCGAGGTGCTGGCGGTAAGCCGCGTGGCGGCGGCGGATCGCGCGACGGCCGCCCTGCACGCTCGTCCGGGCCGCGCGGCGAGCGCAAATTCGGCGACAAGAAGCCTTTTGCATCGCGCGGTGGCGGGGGGAAGCCGTATGCAGCGAAGCGTGAGGGGTTTCGTAGGGACGACGATCGCCCGGCGCGGCCGCGTTTCAATCGCGACGAACGTCCGCGGCGTGACGAGCGGCCAGATCGCGAACGGAGTGAGAGATTCGGGTCGCGAGATCGCGGGCAAGGCGCGCGCGGCGAGGGCAGAAAATTCGGCGACAAGAAACCTTACGCGCGGCGCGATGATCGCGGCGATGCTCCGCGTTCGCCACGTTTCAATCGTGGTGAAGATCGGGGCAACGAAAAGCCCTGGCAGAAACGCGGGCCGGCGCGGGATGGCGATCGCGAATTCCGCAAACCGCGCGAAGATCGCGGCGACCGTCCGCGCTTTTCGAGAGACGACCGGCCGCAGCGTTCAGTGGATCGGGATCGCGGACCTCGCAAATTCGACCGCCCGCGAGGAGATCGCGCCGAGGGCGAACGTCCGAAATTCGGCCGGCCGCGATTCGACAAGCCGCGCGAAGATCGAGCCCCTCGCGGCAGAAGCGATTGGCAGGAACATCCGCGCAACGACCGTCCGCGAGGTGATCGTCCGCGCCGCGACAACGAGGACGACAGCAAGATTTTCGCTAAACGTCCGGCGTTCGGCGGGCGCGGCGAGTATCGCGAGCGCAAGCCCGATTTCGAGAGGCGCGGGCCACGCGCTTCCGTTCCGGCGAAGAAAAAGCCTGGCGAGCGGATCGCAAAGATCGTGTCGCGTGCCGGTTTGTGTTCGCGCCGCGAAGCCGAGGAGTGGATTGTGCAGGGCCGTGTCGCGGTCAACGGACGCGTCATCAATTCACCCGCGCTCGACATCACGACGAATGACGTTGTCACTGTCGATGGCAAGCCGCTTCCGGTGCGCGAACGGACGCGGCTGTTTTTGTACCACAAGCCGCGCGGGCTGATGACGACGCACTCCGACCCCGAAGGCCGGCCAACGGTGTTCGACAATCTTCCGGAAGGATTGCCGCGGCTGATTTCGGTGGGCCGTCTCGATTTCAACACGGAAGGCCTGTTGCTGCTGACCAATGACGGCGGCGTCGCGCGCGCGCTCGAGTTGCCGGACACCGGATGGCTTCGCCGTTATCGCGTGCGCGCGCATGGCGAAGTCACGCAGGCGCAACTCGACGAATTGAAGAAAGGCGTCGAGGTCGATGGCGTGAAATACGGATCGATCGACGCGACGCTGGAGCGCGACAAGGGCGCCAATGTGTGGATCGTGTTTGCGATTCGTGAAGGCAAGAATCGCGAAGTGCGCAACGTCATGGCGCATCTGGGGCTTGAGGTGAATCGCCTGATCCGGATTTCCTACGGTCCATTTCAGTTGGGCGAAATTGTCGAAGGTCAGGTCGAGGAAATCAAGACGCGCGTTTTGCGCGAGCAATTGGGCGAGAAGATTGTCCAGATGTCCGGGGCGCAATTCGACAAGCCGGTCAAGGATAGCTCCGATGACGAAGTGCCGCCTGCCAAGCGCGCGAGGCCGAACAACAAGAGCGGATTGATCGCCGACCGCAAAGGTCGCCGCATTCTGGTGACGCGTTCGGGCGGGGATGAAGCGCGCGCGCGCAACGAGGAAGAGTCGAGTGGATACGGCCCGCCGCGCCGCCCGATTCGCGGCTACAAGGGCAAACGCGATCTGAAACCGCGAGACGAGTGATGCGAATCGTCGGCGGACGATTGAGGGGGCGCAACATCGCAGCGCCCTCCTCGAACGAAATCCGGCCGACACAGGACCGGTTGCGCGAATCGCTTTTCAACATTCTGACGCACGCCTACGAAAATCCGATGGATGGCGCGCGCGTGCTCGATCTTTTCGCGGGCACCGGCGCGCTGGGTATCGAAGCCATCTCGCGCGGTGCAGCCTTTACTCTCTTTGTGGACAACGGCGCGGAAGCGCGGGCACTTCTGCGAAACAATGTCGAGGCGTTAGGTCTCGGCGGCGTGTCGAAAGTTTTCCGGCGCGACGCCACCAATCTCGGCGAAGCCTATCCGGTCGAGCCGTTCTCGCTGGTTTTTCTCGATCCGCCTTACGGCAAAGGCTTGGCTGACAAGGCGCTGGCGTCGCTGCGCGATGGCGGGTGGCTGATGGCGGGGGCTTTGGTCGTCGCGTAGGAATCGACGGCTGCCGCTCTGAAGGCCCCGCAGGGCTTCGAGGAGCTGGAGCGGCGCGCCTATGACGAGACTGAGTTCGTGTTCCTACGGCATACGTAGATCAGGGTAAATTCTTCCATATGCCTCTTGTCGAGGTTTTATCGAGCCTTCCTTCGCGGGCTAACTGGTTCGATGCCCATCTCAATTCATATTGCCACACGTAAAAGAAGTCACCTGATGCTCTAAGATCGACCTCATGACGATCCCATATGTATCTACCGACATCAGCTATTCGCGCAGTTCCCCCGTGAGTTCGGATGGCGGCGACAATAAGCATCTTTAAATCGTCTCGTTTCATTCAGGCCTCAATATAATTTCTCATCTTCTTCCAAATAGCTTTTCGATATCCGCCAATTTGAGTTCGACATAGGTCGGGCGGCCGTGATTGCACTGGCCGGAATTCGGTGTGACTTCCATCTCGCGCAACAGCGCGTTCATTTCCTCAGGCTTGAGGATGCGGCCGGCTCGCACCGAACCGTGGCAGGCCATCGTCGCCGCCACATGCATCAGACGGCGCTCGAGTGGCAACGTCTCATCCCATTCCGCCATGTGCTCGGACAGATCGCGCAGCAAGGAGGCGGCATCGGTCTTGCCGAGCAGAGATGGCGTCTCGCGAACGGCGACGGCACCGGGTCCGAACGATTCGACGACAAGACCGAATTTTTCCAGTTCGCCGGCGCGTGCGACGAGTTTCTCGACCGTCGCCTCATCCATCTCGACGATTTCCGGAATCAGCAGCATCTGCCTCGATACACCGTTGCGTTCGATCGATGCCTTGAGGCGCTCGTAGACAATGCGTTCGTGAGCGGCATGCTGATCCACGACGATCAGCCCGTCGCGCGTTTGCGAAACGATATAGGTTTCGTGAATCTGCGTTCGCGCGGCACCCAAAGGCTTATCGAGCAGATCGGCCGGCGCTTCATTGAAGCGGACATCTGCTGTGGGAGCGCCAGTGTCGAAAGCCGATTGTGCAACTTCAGCAAACGCATTTGCGAGGTCCGGCGCGGCCGATCCGCCGAATGAAACAGGATAGCTCGGTGCCCGCCAGTCGTTGCCGCGCGGCGCGAGCCCCGGCCGGAAGGACATGATCGCCGCGCCGCCGGAGTTCGCCGCCGTGCGCCTTCCTTCGCGGGCCAAGCCGTCCTTGAGCGCATGGACGATGAGTGAACGCACCAGCCCGGCATTGCGGAAGCGCACCTCGGTCTTGGCCGGGTGAACGTTGGCATCGACCTCCTGCGCATCGAGCGTGACGAACAGCGCGACCACCGGATGCCGGTCGCGCGGCAGATAGTCTGCGTAAGCGGCACGCACCGCGCCGAGGATCAGCTTGTCGCGGACCGGGCGGCCGTTCACGAACAGATATTGGCCAAGCGCATTGGCGCGTGTGAGCGAGGGCGCAGCCGCGAAACCTTCGACGATCACGCTTTCGCGTTCGGCGCGAACTTCAATCGCATTGGCTCGGAAGTCAGCACCCAGAATGTCGCCGAGCCGGGTCAATCGTCCCGGTGCGCCGGGTAAGGCAGCGGCCCATGTGACGGGTGCACGTTCTTCGCCGGAGAGCGAGAATGCGATATCGGGCCGCGCCATCGCCAGACGCCGCACGACTTCGCGGATTGCTTCTGCCTCAGTCCGGTCGGTTTTGAGAAATTTCAGCCGCGCAGGCGTCGCGTAGAACAGGTCGCTCACCTCGACGCGCGTGCCTTCTGTGAGTGCGGCGGGAACGATGCCCGATTTGTTTCCGGCATCGACGTTCAGCGCCCATGCATGAGGCTCGTTCGCATGCCGCGTGGTGATGCCGAGCCGCGCGACGGCTCCGATGGATGGCAACGCTTCGCCCCTAAAACCGAGCGTGCGGATCCGCAGCAAGTCGTCATCGTCGAGTTTCGATGTCGCGTGGCGATCGACAGCCAGCGCAAGATCGCCGCGCGTCATGCCTGAGCCGTCGTCGGTAATTGCGATACGCCGTCGTCCGCCGCCGTCCGTGAAAATGTCGATCCGCGTCGCGCCCGCGTCGATGGCGTTCTCGACGAGTTCTTTCACGGCGCTCGCGGGACGTTCGACCACTTCACCGGCGGCGATGCGGTTGACGATCTGTTCGGGAAGCTGGCGGACGGGCATGGGATTCCGGCGATTCGGCTAGCCGCTATTCTAGGCGGCTGGACTGACAAGACACGATTGTAAGCAGGCTTTTGCCCGCTAATCACGGCCCGTTCTAATCGTCGTATCGGGCCGATCCGCGCCTTGCTTTGACGTCGCTGCGTCGCTTTTTTCCCTCAAGGCGGCGGGTTTTTGAGGCCTTGGTAGGTTTCGTTGCTTTCCGGATCGTCGGCCTGACCGCAGCCTGACGTATCATGTCGAAAAGCCGCTGCCGGGCGTCGTCGCGGTTCCGTTCCAGACTGCGATGCTGTTGGGCGATGATGACGATGACGCCATCTTTCGTCAGCTTGCTTCCGGCGATGCGCATCAGCCGGATGGCGACATCGTTCGGCAGCGCCCGTGACTCGCGCGCGTTGAAGCGAAGCTGTACGGCGGTGGCAACCTTGTTGACGTTCTGTCCGCCCGGACCGGACGAGCGCACGAACGATTCCTGCAAGTCGGAATCGTCGATGTCGATGCTGTCGGTCACGCGCGCCATGGCGTGCAATTTACAGCACAGCAGCCGATTCTGTCGCGGACTAGTTTTTGGCCGGCTGTTCGGCGCTCGCGACTGGTGCGCGTCCGACGTTCACACTGAGAATCCCCTGACCCCAGATACGCTTGGCGACGCGCTTGGCCTGATCGAGGGTCACAGCATCGACGATACCGTTGCGCTTCTCGATATAGTCGATCCCGAGATTGTCGGTCTGATATTGGAGCAGGGCGGTCGCGATCTTGGACGATGTGTCCAGCGCAAGCATTTGCGAGCCTTTGAGATAGGATTTTGCCTCGTCCAGCTCCTGCTGGGTTGGACCTTCGCTGCCCATGCGCGCGAGCTCGGTTGAAATTGTGTCCAGTGTCTCGGCTGCCTTGTCTGCGCGTGTCGCAGTGGTTCCTGCGAACAGCGAGGCGTGTTTCATCCAGATCAGCGATTCGGAGATGGAATAGACGAGGCCGCGCTTTTCACGCACCTCTTTGTAAAGTCGCGACGACAACGTGCCGCCGGCCAGAATGTGATTGACGATATAGGCCGCCATGAAATCCGGATCATCGCGCTTGATTCCCGGACCGCCGAACAAAACGGATGTCTGCGGCACGTCCACCACTTGCGAGAATTTCTTTGGTGGTTGAGCGACGGCCACGTCCGGCACCGGCGTCAAATCTGCCTTCGCCGGCAGGCTTCCGAAAGCGGTGTCCAGCAGCTTGCCAAGCGATTCGGGATCGATGTCGCCGACGACCGCGATCTTGAGCGTGTCCTTGGCGAGCACGCGGCGCAAATAATCCTTGAGATCCGCGATCTGGATATTCGGCACGGTTTCGAGCGAACCCGATGGCTGGCGCGAGTACGGATGCGTGCCGAAAGCTTGCTCCCAGAACCGCCTGCTGCCGATCGACACCGGGTTGGTGGATTCGCGCCGCAGGTTTGCAAGCATTTGTGCGCGGACGCGTTCGACGGCTTCGGAATCGAAGCGCGCCGAAGTCAGCGACAGCCGCAGGAGATCGAAGGCCTCCTCACGATTCTCTTTCAACATTCGCAGCGAGCCGCGAAGATAGTCGCGCGTCGCCGAGAAGCTCAATTCGATCGCTCGCCGTTCGAGACGTTCGTGAAATGTTTTGGAATCCAGATCGCCCGCGCCCTCGTCGAGAGTCTCGGCGACCATGTAGCCGAGGCCGGATTTTTCAGCGGGGTCCTGCGACGAGCCGCCCGCGAAAGAATACTCCATCGCAATCAACGGTACCGTTGCATCCTGGACGAACCAGGCTTCGATGCCGCCCGGCGATACCAGCCGCTGAATTTTCGTCGCGGCCGAAGCATTGTCCGGCGAAACAACGGTCGCCAAGACAACTGTAAAAGCCAGCGTAGCCAGAGCGTGGATCAATTTCTTCACGACCGCTTCTCCTCGCGCTTGGCGGCGGCAGGCTCCGAGGGCGCCTCCTTGACGAGGTAGCCGGTCACAGCCTTCTTGCTGTCGAGCCATTTGCGCGCGGCCTCGCGCACCTGTTCACCCGTCACAGCGCGAACGCGATCCGGCCAACGCTGAAGGTCGTCGATGCTCAGTCCGACCGTCAACGCCCCGCCGTACCAGCGCGCGAGTGTCGTCTGACTGTCCTGCGCGTAAACGGTCGCCGCGATGAGTTGGGTTTTGACGCGGTCCAGATCTTCGGCTCGCGCCGTGTTCTGGCTCAAATCTGCGATGACGCCGTCGAACGCCTTTTCGACTTGCGCGAAATCCGTTCCGGGCGCCGGCGTGGCTGAAATGCCAAACTGCGTCGGATCGATCGCCGTGCTCTGATACCAGGCGCCAACGCTGATCGCGACTTTCTTGTCCACGACCAGCGAACGATAGAGATACGAATTGCTTCCGTTGCCCATCAACTGCGCGAGCACTTCAAGAGCCGCGCTTTCTTCCGGCGAAGCGGTCACGGATGACGGGACAAGGAAATAGCGGCGCACGCTCGGCTGCTCCACGCGCGGATCGGCAAGCGTGACTGTGCGCAACGCTGCCGGCGGCGGTTCTTGAGGCCGGACTCGCTGAGCGGGAATTGCAGGCTGCGGTGGAATCTTTCCGTAGATGGCCTCGATCGCAGGGCGGATTTCCCCGGCATCGACGTCGCCTGCGATGACAAGGATCGCGTTGTTCGGCGCGTAAAAGCGTTTGTAGAACGCCAGCGCGTCCTCACGATTGAGCTTCTCGATTTCGTTTCGCCAGCCGATGACGGGACGGCCGTAAGGATTGTTGAGATAGAGCGCCGCCATCATCTGGTCGGTCAGCCGCGCCTCCGGATTGTTGGCGGTACGCATGTTGTATTCTTCGAGAACGACATCGCGCTCGGGGAGGACATTTTCATCCTTGAGTACGAGACCGGTCATTCGATCTGCCTCGAACTCCATCATGCTTTGCAGCTGGTCGCGCGGCACCCGCTGGTAGTAAGCCGTGTAGTCCGAGGACGTGAATGCGTTCTCGTTGCCGCCGATGCGCGCGATGGTTTGTGAAAATTCGCCGACCGGATGCGCGGTTGTGCCCTTGAACATCAGATGTTCGAGAAAGTGAGCGAGCCCGGATTTGCCAGGCGTCTCATCCGCCGACCCAACCTTGTACCAGATCATCTGCGTCACGACGGGCGTGCGGCGATCCGGGATGACCACAACTTGCATGCCATTGCTGAGCGTGAAGCTCGTTGGCCGTTGCGGCTGCGCCTGCTGAGCACTGATAGCGACAGTTGCGGCAAGCAGAATGCCCGGCACCAACGCGGCGCGCTTGAGAAAACGGCGAATTGCAATCATCGATTGATTCCGGGTGAGGTGTTGTCGTTGGGAAATTTGAAAGCTGCGCGCGAGCGCATCGCAAGACTAAATATGAAGCGCGACAGTGGACTCGCGCGCGACGAATGAATCGGAGGAACGCGCCCGTGCTAACTGAGCACGGTGCCGGCTACTGATTTGCCCGCTTCTCGCATTGGCCGGAGGCCGAATCGCAAACGGTCGTGAAGCCTTTGCTCGGTCCGGTGCCATACGCGAAATTCGGCGACGGCGTCTGATAGCCCTTTGGCGGTTCGGTGAGTTCGGTTCGCTCCGGCTCGCCGGTGAACTTCGCGCTCTCTTCCTTCTGGCTGCTGAAGGGATTGGAGAAAAGACCGCCATTGTAGCCAAGCTGCGAAGGCGAAAGCATGAACGATGAACTGCTCGGATTGTTACTCTGCGAAGCCGCCGTCGAATCTTCCTTGCGCTTCTTGGGAGTCTTCGCCGCAAGTTCGCTTGGCATCAGCGGCATGCGCGATTGCTCGGGTGTGAGGGCCGGCTTGTTGGCTTCCTCGCGCAGGCGTTTACGCTCCGCTTCATCGGGATCTTTCGGCCAGTTCGGCGCAAGCTGCGTCTTCCGCGAGACCGGCGGCGGCAACTGATCGGTCTTCGATGGGATGACGAGCGGAGACCGTTCGCGATAGTTGATCGTGCCGTCTTCGATGCGTCGTCCGCCGATGCTGCTCATGATGTTGTCCATCACGCTGCGCTCGAAGGTCTTCTGATTTGCTTCGTCTTCGTCCACGTCGTCTTCCGCGCGAGCCTGACCTGCGATGACGACAAGGCCGACGCCGAGCACAATCGCCGCAAGACGAAGCGCGCGCGTCGTTGTTGTGCCGGCATTTTGCGTGTCTGATCTGAAAGAGCCGATTTTCAGCATCGCAGTTGTCCTGATCCGTTGGCTCACTTTGCCATATTCCGAAGCAAATCGCCGCTCACGAATGGCTGAGTTCGGGGCATAATCCCATTTATCGGGGCGTTTTTGCGGCGCCCGGCGTGACAAATGAGTCATACAGCAGGCCGATGACCCCAGCAACGATGGCCACATCGGCAAGGTTAAACACGTACCAATTGTAGGTTTTTCCGCCGAATTCGACGTGAAGAAGCGCAAAATCGACGACTGCGCCATAGGCGAGGCGATCGATCGCGTTTCCGATGGCACCGCCGATAATCAGACCGAGACCGATCGCCGCAAGCCGGGTGCCCGAACGGGCCATCCAGACCGCCAGCACGACAACCGCGACGCCCTTGATGACGAGCAGAATGGTTTGTCCGACTGGCCCGGAATCCTGGAACCAGCCGTAGCTGATGCCTGTGTTCCACGCGAGCACGAGATCGAAGAATGGCGTGATCGCAACGGCACCGCGGCGGCCGAGTTCGTAGACGTTCAGCAGCCAGAGTTTCGACGCCTGATCGATCGCAAGGGCTGCGGCCGCCGAGATGAGACCTGCGCGAAAGAGACCGCTCACGCGCCGAGCGCCTTCCACTCACGCAGGGCCTGCGCGTCGCGGGGCGAGACATCCGGATAGTCCGGGTCTTCGCCAACGGTCGGGAGAATTTTCCAAGACCGCGCGCATTTCTGACCGACAGCTTTTTCGACGACGACGGCGATTCCCGGAACATCGGGCAGCGTGAATGCATTCGATGGCGGCGTTTCGTTCGTCACCATCGCGTTGGATGTGATGCACACTTCCGCAAGATCGACGTCGAACAAAATTCCGAAGACTTTCTTGTCTGCGACATAGACGAGCGGAGAGGCTTCGAGCGACGAGCCGATGCGTTTGGCTGCGCGCTCAAGTTCGAGCGCGCCGGTCACGACGCGGCGCACATCCCGAATGGTTTCCCATTTCTGGGCAAGCGCATCGTCGCGATAGTCGTCCAGTCTGTCGGGGAACGTTGTCAGATGAACAGACGGTTCGGCGTCCGGCCGATACATCGTCCATGCTTCATCCGTCGTGAAGCTGATCGCAGGCGCGAGCCATTTCAGGATCGTGTCGCAGAGAATGTCGACCGTCGTCAGCGCGGCCTTGCGCGCGATTGACGACGGCGGGTCGCAATACAGCGTGTCCTTGCGGATGTCGAAGTAAAACGCCGACAATTCGGTGTTCATGAAATTCGCCAGTGTCGCAATGACGGTTTTGTAGTCGAAGTTGGCGTAAGCCGGACGCACGATGCTGTCGACTTCCGAAAGGCGATGCAGCATCAGCCGTTCGAGTTCGGGCATGTCCTTGAACGCGACGGCTTCAGTGCGCTTGAAGTGATGCAGCGTGCCGAGCATCCAGCGGATGGTGTTGCGGAGCTTGCGGTACGTCTCGACGACGTTTTTCAAGATTTCGGGGCCGATACGCTGATCGTCCGAGTAGTCGGTTGCACAGACCCAAAGCCGGAGAATGTCGGCGCCTGAATCCTTGATGACTTTTTGCGGCTCGGTCGTATTGCCGAGCGACTTCGACATTTTGCGGCCATGCTCGTCGAGCGTGAAGCCGTGCGTCAGCACCACATCGTAGGGCGCACGTCCGCGTGTGCCACAGCTTTCCAGAAGCGAAGAATGAAACCAGCCGCGATGCTGGTCCGATCCTTCGAGATACATCACCGTGTCTTTGCCGCCGTCGATCTTGCGGACGATGTTGCCGAGCTGCGGAAACTGCTGACGGTCCTCGAGAACGAAAGCGTGCGTCGAACCCGAATCGAACCAGACATCGAGGATGTCATCGACCTTCTTCCAGTTGTCCTTCTCTAGCGGCCCGAGGAAACGCTCGCGCGCGCCTTCGGCATACCACGCGTCGGCGCCTTCGTTCATGAAGGCTTCGGCGATCCGCAGATTGACCGTCTCGTCTTTCAGAATATCGACCGAGCCGTCGCCTTTCTCGCGAACGAAAATCGCGATCGGCACGCCCCATGCGCGTTGGCGCGAAATCACCCAGTCGGGGCGGCCCGCGATCATTCCGGTGATGCGGTTCTGACCCTGCTCGGGCACCCAGCGCGTCACCTTGATCGCCTGAAGCACGCGATGGCGAAGCGTGTCGCCGGCCTTCGCCTTGCCGTCGTCCGCAATGTCCTTGTCCATCGCGATGAACCATTGCGGTGTGTTGCGATAGATCACCGGCTTTTTCGAGCGCCAGGAATGCGGGTACTGATGCTTGAGGCGCGAGCGAGCGAGCAGCATGCCGCGTTCCGACAGCGCCTTGATGACGGCGTCGTTGGCGTCGCCCTTCTCGCCCTTGTCGTTGATGACGCGCTTGCCCTCGAAGCCGGGGGCCTGCGCGGTGAGCGCGCCGTTTTCATCGACGGTGTAGGGAATCGCCGGACTGATGCCGCGCGATTCTAGTACGCGCGTATTTGCGGTCCAGATGTCGAAGTCCTCGCGTCCGTGACCCGGCGCGGTGTGGACGAATCCGGTGCCGGCATCGTCGGTGACATGATCGCCGTCGAGAAGCGGCACGGTAAATTCGTAACCGCCGTTGAGACCCTTCAGCGGATGCGAGCAGATCAACGCGGCGAGCTCGTCATTATTGATGTCGTGAACTTTCTCGAACGCAGCGACACGCGCCTGCTTGAACACATCCGCAGCGAGCTTGTCCGCGAGAATGAGCAGGTCGCCGGCCTTCGCCCAATTGTCCGCGGGCGCTTCGGTGACTTTATAAAGTCCGTAGCCGATCTTCGCGGAGAAGCTGATCGCGCGGTTGCCGGGCAGCGTCCATGGCGTCGTCGTCCAGATGACGACACTTGCGCCTTCAAAAATCCCGACGTGATTGGCGACAGGAAACTTCACCCACACCGTGTCGGATGTGTAATCCTCGTATTCGACTTCGGCTTCCGCGAGCGCGGTCTTCTCCACGACGCTCCACATCACCGGCTTCGATCCGCGATACAGCGTTCCGTTGGCGGCAAACTTCATAAGCTCGCGCGCGATCTGCGCTTCGGCCGGAAAATCCATCGTCGCATAGGGATGATCCCAATCGCCGATGATGCCGAGCCGCTTGAACTCCTCGCGCTGAACATTGAGCCAATGCGCGGCATAGGCGCGACACTCTTTTCGGAACGCGATCATCGCCGCCGAATTCTTGAAATCCGGCTTCTGCTTGCCCTTGGAGCGATAGTTCTCTTCCTCGATCTTCCATTCGATCGGAAGCCCGTGACAATCCCAGCCCGGCACATAGTTGGAATCGAAGCCGAGCATCTGCTGGCTCTTGGTCACGACGTCCTTGAGGATTTTATTGAGCGCGTGCCCGATATGAATGTTGCCGTTCGCGTAGGGCGGCCCGTCATGCAGGACGAATTTGTCGCGCCCCTTCGCGCTCTCACGCAACTTGCCGTACAGATTGATCTCGTTCCAGCGCGCGAGAATCTTCGGCTCCTGCTGCGGCAGTCCGGCACGCATCGGAAATTCCGTCTGCGGCAGATAAAGCGTCTTGGAATAGTCGTGGGCGTCAGGCTTCTGACTGTCGGATTTGAGCTTTTCGGTCATGGCGAGGTGAATAGCGCGTTTTGGCGGGGTGAGGAAACCCGGCGCGGCCGATAAAATGAGGCCTGCGGTGAGATTTCAGCCGATCTTTCCGAGTTTGGGGAAAGCATTCGGTGAAGCAGCCAAGGCCGCGCGCGCCTTGGCGCTGTCGTCGTCCATCTGGCGCACGAGCGTGTCGATGCCGTCGAATTTCAATTCATCGCGAATGAAGTCGATGAACGCCACGTCGATCGTCTGTCCATAGAGATCGTCCTTGAAATCGAACAGATAGACTTCGAGGAGCGGCGCACCGTTGTCGAAGGTCGGCCGCCGGCCGAAACTTGCCACGCCATCGATGCGCCTGTCGCCGATGCCCGCCCGAACGGCATAGATGCCGTGACGCAGTCCGCAATTCTTGTCGAGGCGGATGTTGGCCGTCGGATAGCCGAGGTCGCGTCCGCGTTTTTCGCCGTGAATAACCTCGCCTGAAATGAACCACGGACCGCCGAGCATTTCGGTCGCATCCGCCACATGTCCTTCCGCGAGCGCCTCCCTTATCGCGGTCGATGACACCGGTCGCTCCAGAATATCGACATGCGACTGAACGTGGACGCCGAAACCGAGCCGCCGTCCCTCACTCGTCAACAATGCCGGCGAACCGCCGCGGCCTTTGCCGAAATGAAAGTCGTAACCAACGCTGATGCCGCTGATGCCGAGCCGCCCGATCAGATCGTGGTTAATGAAATCTTGCGCCGACGTGCCGGCGCGATGCGCATCGAACGTCATGACGACCGCGCCATCGAGGCCGGTCCCGGCCAATAATCGGAGTTTGGCGGTCTGATCTGTCAGTCTGAATTGCGGGGTATTGGGGCTGAAAAAACTGCGCGGGTGAGGCTCGAATGTCACCGCCATCGCGGGCTTGCCAAGTTTTTTGGCCATGTCCATCGCGGCTGAAATGACCACGCGATGTCCCAAATGCACGCCGTCGAAATTGCCAAGCGCGACAACCGCGCCCTTTACAATGTCGGCAGCAGGCGTGGTGTCGCGAACGATAGAAAATTTTTCTGTCATAGTTTTGGAAAGGAACCCCAATGCCGTCTGACTGGACCGTGACCCCCGCCAGCCGGGCAAGTCAATACGACGGCATGGCTGAGTAGTTCAACGGACATACCGGGTTAACGGGCTGTTTAAGCCCCGATGCTAGGTTCTGGCCATTACGGATCGGCAGAAGCCGGTCGCGATTTGAAGACGCATGCCGGTTGCTGCGTTCTCGGGAGAAAAACAGCAATGGCCATGGATTTGTCGATGCCGGTTCTCGTGGTGGACGATTACAACACCATGATCCGCATCATCAGAAATCTTCTCAAGCAACTCGGATTTGAGAATATCGACGACGCGAGCGACGGCTCGGCGGCGCTCAACAAGATGCGCGGCAAGAAGTACGGCCTCGTGATTTCCGACTGGAACATGGAGCCGATGACCGGCTACGACCTGCTCAAGGAAGTGCGCGGCGATCCGAATCTTTCGACGACCCCGTTCATCATGATTACGGCGGAGTCGAAAACCGAGAATGTGATCGCTGCAAAGAAGGCCGGTGTGAACAACTACATCGTCAAGCCGTTCAACGCTGCGACGTTGAAGACGAAGATCGAAGCGGTCTTCCCGGACGAGCCGGCGTAACGCGCCGCGTATCCGGCCCGACAAATCGGGATCGCCGTAACAAGTCCGCGATAGCAAGGTCTTTGTCGTCCCCGCGAAAGCGGGGACGATAATATTACGAGGCTGCTTGACATTCCGGTTGTTAGGATTATATTCCTTCGTGCGAAATCGCGCGGAGGACCGATCACCCTTCGCACAAATCGGAGACAACGGTGGAGCGCCGGGAGGCGCAGCGCCTGTTCGTCAACGGGCGCGCGCGGTTTGCAGTGGAGCGTCGCAAACTCCATCGCAAAGCGCGTGAGGCTAAGCCGATCGCAAGGCCGGCCTCAGGGATGTCTCGCAAACATCCTGGCGCCTCCTCGCGCTCCACCGCATCACTCGCGCGGCAACGCGGCGGGAAATTTCGCCGTGCCTGTCAGCCGCCGCCGGACTTTTGTTTTCAGGGTTTCAGGTCGCGTATCAAGGCGAGCGGCGGTTTGGTGTCGCCGAACAGCCGCCTGACGGTGAAGTCGTCGATTTCATGGACGCCGTCGAAATCCGCCGAATGAATCCCGCGCGTGACGAACAGACAACCGATCCCCATCGCGTTCGCCCCGGTCAGGTCTGTTCGTACCGAATCGCCGATGGCGAGTATTCGCGATTTCGGCGTCGGCTTGCCTCGCTTCTCTTGGGCGATTTCGAGCGCGCGGTCGTAGATCGGCGCATGAGGCTTGCCGTAGAAAATCACCTCGCCTCCGAGTTCGCGGTAGAGTTCTGCAATTGCGCCGGCGCAATAGATCAGCCGGTCGCCGCGTTCGACGACGATATCAGGGTTGGCGCAGATGAAAGTCAGATTGCGTTTCCGCGCTTCAGTCATCATCTCGCGGTAATCTTCAGCCGTTTCGACCTCGTCGTCGAAGGGGCCGGTGCAGAGAATATAGCCGGCGCTTTCAAGCGGCGCGAATTTGACATCGAAGCCCCGGAACATCGGATTGTCGCGCGCTGGGCCGATCTGGAAAACGCTGTTCTGTAAATGCGCGGCCACGTAGTTCCGCGTGAGATCACCAGACGAGACAATCGCGTCGTAAGTCTCGTCGGCGATATTCATCTTGCGGAGCTGACGCTGCACCGAGTCGGCAGGGCGCGGCGCATTGGTAATCAGAATGACTGTTCCGCCACGTTGCCGGAATTCGAGCAGTGCCGCACAGGCTTCCGGAAACCCCTTCAACCCATCGTGAACGACACCCCAGATGTCGCTCAGGATAATATCTGCGCCCGCCGTCAACTCGCGCGCATGATCGACAAACCGCAACTTGCTCATTGGGACATCTTGTAAAGAACGATCAGCTCTTCGCGGCGCGGCGCGCGAGCGCAGCGTTGCCGGTCACGCGCTGTGCTTCTGCTGCCGCAGGAGCCGGCGACGGAACGGCGGCGCTGGAGTTTTTGGGAGGCTTAACCGCATCGGCTGCGGACGGTGAAGCGCCTTCCGGCCGCAGCGGACGCGGCGGTGCGAACAGGAAGCCTTGTCCGTAGCGCACGTCGTAGTCGAGAAGATCGACAACCGCTCGTTCGCCTTCGATGCGCTCGGCAACGAGATCGATCCCGAACCGTGCCAGCAAATCCGACAGATCGGCGGCATGGATATCCGCCGATGACAACTGCTTCTGATCGAGCAGCATTGCGGCCGGCACCTTGATGAACTTCACGCCCCGGTCGGCGAGTTCGCGCGCGTCGATACGAAGATCCGTCACATTGTCGATCGAGAGGCCGTAACCGAGCCGCGCGAGGGAGGCGAGATGTTCACTTTCAACCGGGCCCAACTGACGGAATGTGCTCTGCTTGAATTCAAGAATAAGCGATGGCGCGAGCGCGCGATTGGCTTCGAGGAAGTCCATGCATTGGCTGAACACGGCAGGGTTGCCCAGTGTGGCTGCCGACACATTGCAGAACACGCCGACGTCCTTGCTTCGGACCATCAGCCGCCGCAGCACCTGCACGCAGCGGAACATCACCATGTTGTCGATCTGACCCATCAGCCCGGCGGATTCCGCCGTGCCGATGAAGTCGCCCGCAGTCAGCACCTGATCCTTGTCGTCGCGCAGACGCGAGACCGCTTCGTAAAAACGCACCTTGCGTTGGGGCAGCGTCACCATCGGCTGCAAATAAAGATCGATGCGGCTGGCCTCGATTGCATTCTTGATCGCGACGAGGACTTGCGCGTTGTTCAGGTTTGCCGGTGAAGGCGGCTTGTCGCCGCCGACGGCCGATATATCGACGACGTCTGCGGCACCCTGCGGCACTTTCAGCGCGGCGTTTTGTGTAGCCACGGAACTTACCGCATTGGAAAGAATGTCGTCGTGAGCCGCGACCGAAGCCGCCAGTTGCTTCACAAGCGAGCCGAGTTCGCCGATCTCGCCCATCACGGTTTGAACGCGGTCCTGTCCGGTCGAGTCGGTCGTGGAAAGCCGGGCCTCGATGGCGTTCATGCGGCGGCCGAATTCGGCAACCTGGCGCGCGAGGTCGGCGGTGCCGCGCGACAGGTCGGCGATCTGGCTGCCGACATCCGTCCGGTCGCGCAGGCGCATCGAAACGGCATTGTAGAGGATCAGGAACGTCAGCGCCGTCAGCGCGACGATGGCCGATTCCGAACTATTCAGTCCCGCCATCGAATAAAGGACGAGGCCGAGCGAGGCCGCAATCAGCACCATGCAGATGGCGATGA
Source organism: Hyphomicrobiales bacterium (assembly GCA_017305515.1). GTDB lineage: Bacteria > Pseudomonadota > Alphaproteobacteria > Rhizobiales > Xanthobacteraceae > Afipia. The sequence goes on along the minus strand of JAFKKP010000324.1, from coordinate 4,725 downwards.
AAATCGTCGAAATGCGGATCATGAAGCGCGCCCAACCCCGATGGCGGCCAGTCTAGCACCAAGTTTGATTCGACGGGAAATTCTTCTGCAACCCCCGCAATTTGGCGGCTGGCTGTCGCCATCAGGCGACAGCGCGGATCACCTTGGCGACCTTGTCCATGATTTCGCCAATCTGGTTTTCCGAGACGATCAGTGGCGGTGTCAGGCAGATGGTGTCGGCGGCGACCCGGATCATCATGTCCTGTTCGTGGAAGGCTTTGTCCAGTGCCTCAAAGCCGCGCAGGGCGGGCGCATTCGCCTTCGGTGCGAGGTCGATACCGGCCGAAATGCCAACGGTGCGAATATCGACCACGTTCGGCTCGCTGCGGAGTGCCATCACGGCGTCGGCCCATTTCGGTTCCAGCGCGCGGGCACGGGCGAACAGGTCTTCTTTCTTGTAGAGATCGAGCGTTGCCAGACCCGCCGCGCAGGCGAGCGGGTGCGCCGAGTAGGTGTAGCCGTGGAACAGTTCGACGACATGGTCGGGGCCGGTCATGAACGCGTCGTGGATCTCGTCGCGAATGACGACGCCGCCCATTGGCACTGCACCGTTGGTGATGCCCTTCGCAAACGTAATCATGTCCGGCACGACTCCGTACCGCTCGGCGGCGAAGGCATAGCCCAGCCGTCCATAGCCGGTGATGACCTCGTCGAAGATCAGAAGGATGCCGTGCTTGTCGCAGATCGCGCGCAACTTCTGGAGATAGCCCTTCGGCGTGACGACGACTCCGGTCGATCCAGCCATCGGTTCGACGATGACAGCGGCGATTGTGTTAGGCCCATGAATGCCGACAATGCGTTCAAGTTCATCGGCGAGGTGCGCGCCCCATTCGGGTTCGCCCTTCGAAAACGCCATCTTCTCGCGGTCGTAAGTTGTTGGGAGATGATCGACGCCGGTGAGCAGCGTGCCGAACATCTTGCGGTTGTTGACCATGCCGCCGACGGAAATGCCGCCGAAGCCGACGCCATGATAGCCGCGTTCGCGTCCGATCAGGCGGGTGCGTCCGGCTTCGCCGCGCACATTGTGATAGGCGAGCGCAACCTTCAGCGCGGTATCGACCGCTTCCGAGCCGGAGTTGCAGAAGAACACATGCTCAAGACCCTTCGGCGCCAAATCGGCGATGCGGCTGGCGAGTTCAAACGCCTGCGGATGCCCGAATTGAAATGGCGGCGCGTAGTCGAGCGTCGCTGCGGACTTCGCGATGGCTTCCGAAATCTCCGAACGCCCATGACCGGCATTTGAACACCACATGCCCGATGCACCGTCGAGAATTGCACGGCCGTCCGTCGCGTAATAGTGCATGTCCTTCGCGCTCGCGATCATGCGCGGTGTTCGCTTGAAGGCCCGGTTCGCGGTGAACGGCATCCAATAGGCGTCGAGATCGTTCGGTGTCGCGACGGGCGGGCGCTTGTGCTGAATATTCAAGGCGTGTTCCTTCCGGCAAAGGAGATGCGTTGGTTGCGCGTAGCCTAACAGCTTCTGCGGCGTGCCGGAATGAATCGCTTCGCGTGTCTGCGTCCACGCAAAAGCGCAGATCGCCTCGGCATATATGTACTACCATTAGTAGTGCAGTAATTCATATGCCCTTAAAGGTTGTGTGGCCTGATACGGCGATGAAACGAGCCGTGCAAACTATAAAAAAATTCGGAAGAGCGATCGGCGGCGCTTCCGCGGTCGAGTTCGCAATGTTGCTGCCGTCGTTCCTGCTGATCGTGTTCGGCATCGTGATGTTCGGCTCCTATCTCGCCGTCGTTCACGGCGTGCAGCAACTCGCCGCAGAAGCAGCCCGCTCGTCGGTCGCCGGGTTGAGCGAAAGCGAGCGCAGTTCGCTTGCGAATGCCTACGTCACCGGCAACGTCAATTCATATCCGCTAATTACGGCAAGCCGCGTCACGGTCAACGCCGCAACGTCACCGACCGACACGAACGTGTTTCTGGTGACGGTGAATTACGACGCGTCGAACATGTTCATCTACTCGCTGCCATCGTTCATTCCCGCGCCGCCGCCGAACATCGTGCGCAGGGCCGCAATCCCGCGCGGCGGATACTGAAATCGCGGAGGCTGTGATGCGCGCATTGCTTCGGCGATTTATTCGGGATCAGCGCGGCAACATCGCGATCATGTCGGCGGGCGTAATGCTGCTTGTCATCGGCTGCGCAGCGTTGGGCGTCGATGTCGGGACGATCTTCGCCGACCGTCGCAAGGTGCAGAGCGCCGCAGATATTGCCGCGATCGTTGCCGCAGGCGATCTGACGCACGCGACTGCCGCGGCGACTGCGGCAGTCACAAAGAACAACTATCCGTCGGGTTCGCTCGTGGCTGTCGAACCCGGCGTTTACACGGCGAATGCGGCGCTGACGCCGTCGCAACGTTTTGTTGCGGCGGCGACGCCTGCAAACGCCGTGCGCGTGAGGATGCAAACGCAGACGCCGCTTTACTTCGGCCGCGTGCTGACGAGCGCGAGCCAGTTCACCATCAACACGACGGCAACCGCGACGACGACGCAGATGGCGAGTTTCGCCATCGGTTCGCGGCTGGTTTCGCTGAACGGCGGACTGTTGAATGCGCTGCTTGGCGGCATGCTCGGCACGACGCTGAACTTGTCGGCGATGGACTATCAATCGCTGATCGATGCGAAAATCGATGCATTCGATTTCATGTCTGCGCTGGCGACGCGCGCCAATCTGACCGGCGTAACTTATGATTCGCTGCTGAATTCCAATCTGAAGGTCAGCGACGTTATCGCCGCAATGGTCACGGCGCAGACGCTGGACAACGGCATGAATGCAGCGACGACTGCATTGCAGAGCGTCTCGCTGGCGATGGCGGGCATCACCAAAACGATCACACCCAGCACGCTTATCAGTGCCGGGCCTTACAGCACGATGACTGTAGGGCAGAAGCCAAAAACGGATGTGACGGTTTCTGCGTTCGACATGCTGAACGCGACTGCGTCGCTTGCGAACGGCACGAACCAGATCGCCGCCAACGTGAATCTATCGTTACCCGGAATCGCTAGTGTCACTTTAATGGCGACGGTGGGCGAACGCCCGGTCGGCACAAGCTGGGTGACTGTCGGTTCGGCGGGTGCGACGGTTCACACGGCGCAGACGCGCGTCTTTCTCCAGATACAGCTTGTTGGCTCCGGCTCGGTGTCCGTCGTCAATCTTCCGGTCTATGTCGAGATCGCGGCGGGCACCGCGACGCTCAATGCGGTGTCGTGCGGCTATCCGAACGTCAATACTTCGTCGGTGCAGCTCGGCGTGTCGCCGGGAATCGTCGATGCCTGGATCGGTAATGTGACGGCTGCGAACATGACGAACTTTTCCTCGCCGGTAAATCCGCCCGCCGTGAACATCGTCAATCTCGGAATCATTCAGGTCAGCGCGCGTGCTCATGCGACGATGGCCAATACATCGCCCACCAATGTGAACTTCAGCTACGCCGACATTCAAGCACAGACCAAGAAGACGGTGAACACGACGGGTTATACGTCATCTCTCACATCGAGCCTGCTGAACGATCTTTCGCTGACGGTTGCGCTTGGCCCGCTAGGCTTGCCGATTCCCGGTATCGGGCCTCTCGTGACCAGCATCATATCCGGTGCGACATCGTCCATCGACACGTTGCTGGCGTCGGTGCTGCAATCCCTCGGCGTGGGGCTTGGGCAGGCGGATGTGTGGGTGACGGGCGTGCGCTGTGACGGCGCGGTGCTGGTGAACTAGGCGTGCAGCGCGCTTGCGGCGCGTTTTCGCGGCTGGTACCAACCGCGCATGGCTGACAAACCGAAAAAGCCCCAGAAACTTCGCGCGCGGCTGCCGCGCGGCCTCGAAGATCGCGGGCCCGCCGAACTCGCCGCGACACGGCAGATGGTCGAGAAAATCCGCGCCGTCTATGAGCGTTACGGTTTCGAGCCTGTTGAAACGCCCGCGATGGAATATACCGACGCGCTGGGAAAATTTCTTCCCGATCAGGATCGGCCCAATGAGGGCGTGTTCTCGTTTCAGGACGACGACGAGCAGTGGATTTCGCTGCGCTACGATCTGACCGCGCCTTTGGCGAGATATGTCGCGGAAAATTTCGACACGCTCCCGAAACCGTATCGCTCGTATCGTTTCGGCTATGTCTATCGCAACGAGAAGCCGGGACCAGGACGCTATCGCCAGTTCATGCAGTTCGATGCGGATACGGTCGGCAGCGCATCGCCCGCCGCCGACGCCGAGATGTGCATGATGGCGGCGGATACGATGGAGGCGCTCGGCATTCCGCGCGGCTCTTATGTGGTGAAGGTGAACAACCGCAAAGTGCTCGATGGCGTGATGGAGTCGATTGGACTCGGTGGCGACGAGAATGCTGGCAAACGGCTCACGGTGCTGAGGGCGATTGATAAATTGGATCGGCTTGGCATTGAAGGCGTCAAGCAGTTGCTTGGTGAGGGTCGGAAAGACGAGAGCGGAGATTTTACGAAGGGTGCAAGTCTGAAAGAGGATGCGATTCAGAAGGTGATTGCTTTCACCGAAGGCGGCGCGACTGGCGATTCAAAATTATCAGCCGAAGGCAAGAACGAACTCGATCAAATTGCAGCACTGGTTACTACTGGTGGATATGATGAGCGCGTGAAGATCGATCCCTCCGTCGTTCGGGGCCTCGAATATTACACCGGTCCCGTTTACGAAGTTGAATT